>JAVEET010000199.1 GCA_030840295.1 Pseudonocardiales bacterium | reverse complement strand
CCGCGGATCGACTTGATGAACGCGCTGATCACGTCGTAGTGCTGGTCGCCGTCGCGGTCGTAACGCACCGCAGCGGTATCCACCGCGGTCTCGAGGACCTGCAGGGTGATCTCGGTGCTGCCCTCGGCGAGGACGGCGCCGGCCGAAGCTTCCAGCGCCGTGAGCGCCCGGCGGGCGTCGCCACCGGCCATCCGGAGCAGGTGATCGCGGGCTTCGTCGGTGAGTGACACCGACCCGCCCAACCCCCGTTCCTCGGCCAGTGCCCGGTCGACCAATTCGGAAATGTCGTCGTCGGTGAGCGTCTGCAGGGTCAGCAGCAGGCTGCGCGACAACAGCGGGGAGACCATCGAGAAATAGGGATTCTCGGTGGTGGCCGCGACGAGCGTGATGGTGCGAGCCTCGACTGCGGCGAGCAGCGAATCCTGCTGGGTCTTGGAGAACCGGTGAATCTCGTCGATAAAGAGCACCGTGGGCCGACCGCCGTGCTCGAGGGTCCGTTTGGCGGTGTCGATCACCGCGCGGACGTCCTTGACCCCGGCGCTCAACGCCGACAGCGTCACGAAGCGCCGGTTCGTCGCGGTCGAAACGATCATGGCCAGGGTCGTCTTGCCCGTGCCGGGCGGCCCGAACAGGATGAGCGACATCGGGGCGTCGCCTTCCACCAGTCGACGCAACGGCGATCCGGGCCCGAGCAGATGGTGCTGGCCGAGGACCTCGTCGAGGGTTAGGGGACGCATCCGCACCGCCAGGGGCGCGTTCGGGTCATCGACCGGACGGCCGACCGCGGGCTCATCCCCGGCGTCGACCGGCTCCCCGAACAGCGTCATCGATCTCCCTCCGTGGAACCGCGTCAGAGGCCGATTCCTCTGGTGAACCATGCCAGATGGCTGGTGTCGACAGGCAGAGTGTCGACAGGCAGCGTGTCGATTCTGCCAACTCAGGGCGGGCAGCAGAGTCTTCGCCCCCGTTCTCATCAGGCGCCCGCCGGGTAGCCTCGGCCGGGGAGTCCGATTCTGGATCGACGGAGGCTTGATGGCAGTCATGTCGGACCGCAGGCGGGTCACCCGGGTCGCTGTGCCGGGAGCAGGTGAGCCCGCGACCTGTATCGAGCAAGGCGACGAACTGACCGTCGAAGCGCCGCTCAGCCTGGTGCTGGACGGCGAGGTGATCGCCACGCTGATGCGCACCCCCGGCAACGATGTCGAACTTGCTGCAGGCTGGTTGGTGGTCGAGTCCGGCGTGCGTACAGCAGCCGACATCGAGACGCTGCGGCAATGTCACGTCGAGCCCGACGAGCTGACCGAGGACCTCGGCGAGGCGGCCCGGCGCCGGATGGATCAGGTGCACCTGACCTTGGCGCCTGGTGTGCGGCCGCCCCGGCCGCGGGCCTGGGTCACCGGCGCGGCGTGCGGCGTGTGCAGCGCCGATGTCCTGGACCTGCGATCGTTGCGATGGCCGACAGCCAGCGCCGCTGGGCCGGTTTCGGTTGCCGTCCTGCAGTCGTTGCCGGACGCGCTGCGCGAGCGCCAACGGGTCTTCGCGCGTACTGGATCCCTGCACGCGGCCGCGCTCGCCAGCGTGCAGGGCGAACTCATCGTGGTGCGTGAAGACGTGGGCCGCCACAACGCGGTGGACAAGGTCGCCGGCTGGGCGCTGTTGAACAGCCGCCTTCCCGCCTCGCAGCTGTTGCTGGTGGTGAGCGGACGGGTCTCCTTCGAGATCGTGCAGAAGGCTGTCGCCAGCGGCGTCAGCGGCATCGTCGCGGTATCCGCGCCCTCGGATCTCGCCGTGGATCTGGCCGAGGAACATGATCTGCTGCTGGTCGGGATGATGCGTTCGGGCCGGATGAACGTCTACACCGGACGGAACCGCGTTGATATGACGGTCTGACGCCTGCCGGTGTCGGCACGGCGCTACCCGGGTGCTCGCAGGCCGGAGCTGTCGGTCGTGTGTCAGGTGGGGTTTTGGGGTAGGGAGATGGTTTGCCAGTGCACGCCGTACATGGCGGCGTAGGTCAGGTAGTTTTCGCCGGCCGCGCCGGACACGGCGACGCTGGTGGCGGCCGGTTGCGCGCCGACGCCGCCGCTGCCCGGGGTACCGGCGGGACAGTTGGCGCCTAGTGCTTGGTGGGTGGCCGCGGAGAAAGCGCACTGAGCGTTGGTGAGCGCGATCTTGGCGTCGGTGCCGTCGGAGGCAGCGACGCCCAGGATGGTGAGGTTGGCGTCGTAGCAGACCATGTCTTTCTGCCAGTCGGGCAGGCTGTCCCAACAGGTCGGCTTGTATTGGGCCGGCACGTTGGGTGCGCCGGCGTAGAAGGCGTTGAGGATGGTCGAGTTGCGGGTGGCCTGCCCCTCCGGGGCCCCGACCGTGGCGCCCAAGGCGAGGGCGAACAGGTTTGATTCGGCCCCACCGGATCCGAACGCGCTCGTGTAGGAGACGGGTTCGGTGCCGCCGGTCGCGGGGTCGGTCCACAGGTTGTAGCCGTGGTTCGCCGCGACCCATAGATGGTTCTGCATGCCCTGCTTGAGGTAGGCCTTGTCGGCTGCGGCCTGGTTCTGCATCGCCGCGTCGCCCAGTACCGCGGCGAGGCTGTAGGCGGCTTGCAGGCCGTTGGGGTCTTCGGCGTTGTCCTGGCTGTAGGCCACGGTGTAAGGGACACCGTTGTAGGCGGTGACGATCCTGCCGTCCAACGCGAGCTCGGTCAGGTTGAAATAGCCGACCCCGTTACCGGTGCCTGATACGGTGAGCAGGCGGTGCAGCAGGGTCGCAGGCCAGGACAGCACCTGATCCCAGGTTCGGCCATTCAGCACGCTGGCCGGCGGGAACGCCCCGGTCGCGGCATACATGTCACGCACCGCCATCAGAAACGTAGCCGCATAGGAATCCATCGAGTCATACAGGCACAGGTTCGAGTTGTCCGCGGGATGCATCGGGCCGACGGTGCCATCGTTGGCGATTCGGTAGTCGCAGATGAAACCTTGATAGTTCTGCACACCGTTGATGACGGTGTTCGTGGTCTGCTCGTGGTTGGCATACCACTCGATCGCCGCCCAAGCGCACGCGGCCACGGCCGAGTTGGTCTTCGCTTCCCGAGCCAAGCCCATCACAGCGTAGTTCGCGAAATACGGCGAGATCTTATTGGGCGAGTAGGCCGGGCTGCCGATCACGGCCGGATCGATCTGGCGGATCCCGCCGCCGCTGATCTGGAGCTTGTTGCAGATGTAAGACGCTTCCTGCGAAGCGCCGCTCACCACGGCGGCTTGCGGTGCCGCGGCCGCCGCGGCTTGGGCCCGGGAGACTTGGGCGGCGCTTTGCCCGCCGGTGACCGTCACTGTCAGGTTAACCGTCCCGAGCGGGGTGCCCGGGCAGGACGCGTGGTTATAGTCGAACAGCGAGCAGTTCAAGTCGACAACGGTCAGGGTCTGCGTCCCGTTGCTCAAACCCTCCGCGGAGTCGACAGTTGTCGTGAACGCACCGCTGCCGTCCGCCTGGGTCGGCACCACACCGCGGTTGAGGTAGACCGCGGTGCCGGGCATCGCCGTTCCGGTGATGGTCGGGGTCGGGCTGATCGTGGCGCTGCCGGCGGGGCTGGTCACCGTCAGCGACCCGCTCGATACCGGCGCCGCGTCGGCCGGTGCGACGCCGGCAAGCATCGCGACCACAACCGACAGCCAGACAACACCAACACTCACACCGAAACCGAACCAACTGACCCGGCGCGGCTTGGCAGGACGATGCTTACTCGAAACCACGAAGCTCTCCTCAAATGATCGATGGCAGCGCGGACTGAACTCGCTACCGTCGAGGCCAGGAGCGGAGATAGGGAACGGGGCGGCAATGCTACGCGGCCACGGTCATGCCTCCGGCGCGTGCCGGCGCCGGTACCACAGCATCAGGGCCGCGGTCACGGTCAGCATGAGTGCGACCACCAGGCCCGGCAGCGACACGACTGGGGCAGCTGTAGTCGGGACGTACGTCAGATGAATCAAGATTGTCGAGGTCGGCGGCCCGCAGGACGGCAACGACAGGTCGTAGGTGCGGATGTCGCAGGCGTAGTTGTGTAGTGTGACCGTGTTCGGTCCAGGTGTGAGGCCGTAATCATACAAAATCGCCCAGTGACCCGCCGGATCAGCCATCGCCTCGCCCACAGGCCACGTGTCAACTGTGGTGCGGGGGGGCGCGGTACCGGTGAACGTTGGGGTTGCAGTCGTGACGATCGAGCCGTCCGTTGGGCTGGAAACTGTCAAAGTCGTCGGAGGCGCCGCGGCCACGACTCCCGCCATCCCGGGCACTGCGATCGCCACAATCGCAAGCAGACCAAGCACAGTCACAGCGCGGCGTGGCAGAAGTCGTCCCAGCATCCGATCAACGCCCCTTCGGCTTAGGACAACTGGCCAAGTCAGCCAGGATCCAAAAACGAGGAGCGCACAGGACAACCAACATGACGCCACAAAGGACCCAAACGCGAATTCTGATCATCTACGACCCTGCCCAGTACAGCTGGTCGTCGCGGATGCGGAGCGCACGAAGGGCATGCGACGCCGGCACTGACTCCGAATCTGACCCGGCGGCCGCGGCGCAACTTGCTCGTAACCACGGGGCTTCTCCGATTGCACAGCTCGATTGGCAGCGGGGACGGGCTCGCGGTCGTGGTTCGCAGAAAGCGGTGAAGCAGGGTGAATGAGTGGACCGAGACGTGCCGCGACTTATGACGTCGGCAGGCGCCGATGTCGATACAGCCGTATGGCCACGGCCTCGGTCAACAGCCCGAGCGCGACCACCAGGACCGGCAGGGCCACAACCGGCGCGCCCACGGTCGGGACGTAGATCAGATGAATCAAGATTGTCGAGGTCGGCGGCCCGCAGGAAGGCAAGGACAGACTGTAAGTGCGGATGTCGCAGTTGTAGTTGTAGACGGTGACCGTATCCGGACTCGGTACCAGCCCGACCTGATAGGTGATTGCCCAGTTGCCCGCCGCGTCGATCATCGCCTCGTTCGAGCCGAACAACACAGCGGTGGTTCCGGAGGGTCCTGTACCGGTGAATGTGGGCGTCGGCGTGGACACGATCGAGCCGTCCGTCGGGCTGGTCACCGTGAAGTTAGTGGCAGCGACCGCGACTCCCGCCATCCCGGGCACTGCGATAGCCACAACCGCAAGCAGACCAAGCACAGTCACAGCGCGGCGTGGTGCAAGCCGTCCCAGCATCCGATACACGCCCTTCGGCTAAGGACAACCGGCCAAGTCAGCCAGGATCCAAATTCAATGAGCGCACAGGACAACCATCATGACGCCGCAAAAGGACCCAAACAGGATTCCTGATCATCTACGACCCTGCCCAGTACAGTCGCGGCCGCGGCCGGCATGAAAGTCGCTAGGGCGAACGGTCGACTCCGGCGAAGAACCCAAGCTCAGCCCGAAGCAGGAAGCTCATCCTGTCGAGCTACACGGTCCGGCAAACACGCCAGCGGGCGATCTGCGGGAGATCGAACCACTCAGGGAACCCAATCGGGACCCGGGATCAGCCGGCACCCAAGTACGGTCAGCCGCTCGTCGTCCCGTGCCGCGAGCAAGTAGCCCGCCACCCCAGCGGGTCGATCTGGACCACCATCCGCCTGGCACATTGCGCGCAGTACCGCGGCGGCTCGAGCCGGGACCGTTCGGCGCATCGAATGTGGTCACCGTCGATCGGCTCGCCACACTGGCCGCAGTAACCACCCGCTGACTGCTGATCCAGCGCGCTCATCTACAGGGTGGCCGACAGTGCCTTGATCGGCATTTTGAGCTCGGCAAGCAGGTCGATGTCCGACTCGGCCGGCCGCCCGAGCGTGGTGAGGTAATTGCCGACGATGACGGCGTTGATACCACCGAGCATGCCCTGCCGGGCCCCCAGATCGCCCAGTGTGAGCTCACGGCCGCCCGCGAATCTGAGAATGGTCCGGGGCATCGCCAATCTGAAAGCAGCGATGGTCCGCAGCGCATCTTTGCCGGCCATGACCGGCAGGTCACCGAAAGGTGTGCCGGGACGCGGGTTCAGGAAGTTCATCGGAACCTCGTCCGGGTTCAGTTCTGCCAGCTCGGCTGCGAATTCCGCGCGCTGCTCGAGCGTCTCCCCCATGCCGATGATGCCGCCGCAACAGACCTCCATGCCCGCTTCGGCCACCATCCGCAACGTGTCCCACCGTTCCTGCCAGGTGTGGGTGGTCACGACCTGGTCGAAATGCGAACGGGCCGTCTCGAGATTGTGGTTGTAGCGATGCACGCCGATCGCCACCAACTCGTCAACCTGGCTCTGGGTGAGCATGCCGAGCGAGCAGGCGACATTGATGTCGACGGCGTCCCGAATGGCCTTCACGCCTTCGGCCACCTGCGCCATCAACCGCTCGTCCGGCCCCCGCACCGCGGCGACGATGCAGAACTCGGTGGCGCCAGTCTTGGCGGTCTGCTTCGCGGCCTCCACCAAACTGGGCACATCCAGCCAGGCCGTCCGAACCGGCGAACTGAACTGGCCGGACTGGGAACAGAAATGGCAATCCTCGGGGCAGCCACCCGTCTTGAGGCTGATGATGCCCTCGACCTCGACCTCCGGTCCGCACCAGCGCATCCGGACCTCGTGGGCGAGTTCGAGCAATGCGTCCAAGTGCTCGTCGCCGAGCCGGAGTACGTCGATCAGCTCCGCCCGGCCGAGTCCGACGCCGTTGTCCAGCACCTGCTCCCGAGCTCGACGGAGCACCTCAACTTCGGCGTCGATCGCGGTCATCGAATCTCTCTTTCATCGGGTCTCGGCACGGCATGGGCTCGGATGAATTCTGGCGCATCCAGGGTTCCGCCGAGCCTGGGGGTCAGCGATCGCACGGCCAGCGCACGGAACTCCTGCGCAGCGAGCCGGCCGGCTCCGGACGGCAGCACACCGCCAACGGGCGCCCCACCGTAGGAAGGCAGATCCAGCAGGTTGCACCGCTCGGCCAACCCCGGTTCCGCCGGCCAATCGCCGATGACCAGGTGCTGAGGGCCAAACCCCCGGACGTCGAGAGCGGCCGCGGTTACCGCCGCATTATGCAGGGCACCCAAACCGGCATTCACCACGAGGACGACCTCCGGCGTCCAACTGCGGTGTTCCTCGGGAGCTGTCGGTTGGGCGAGAATCTCGCCCAATCTCGCAGCAAGGTCGCAGATGCCCTGATCCTGATTGTTGAATCGGACCAGCGCCCCGCCAGCGCCCTCGATGATGACCAGATCCCGATCACTGAGCTCCGCAATGGAATCGGCCAGGTCTTCGATGGCCGGACCAGGCTCGCCCAGTCGTCGGGCCGCCGTGGCCGGGGCCAGCGGTTCGGCGTAACGGACGAACTCGTGCAGGTCGCTCAGGCCGGTGAGCCGCT
>JAVEET010000179.1 GCA_030840295.1 Pseudonocardiales bacterium | reverse complement strand
GTCACCCAGGTCAGCCCGGTCAGCCGCGACCGATGTGAGCCGCAGCCAAACCCGGCGCCGCCGGACCACCAGCGATCCCAGCAGACCGGCCACCATCAGGATCGCGGCGATCAGCAAATACCCCTGGGTCGGATCATGCGACACCTGCAGGGTCGCCCACTGCTTATACCCGTCGAACCGCACGGTCGTCCCGTCCGGCAGCTTCATGGATTGACCGACCGACAGGTTCTTCGCCCCGACCTTGGTCATCTTCGAGGTGTCCAGGGAGTAGACCGAGCGCGGCAGCCCGGTGCCGAGTTGGCTGTCGCCCTTGAAGGCGAAGATGGCCAACACCGGGTTGTTCGGCTGCGGCCCGATCGAGGTGATCACGCCGCCGTTGTCCTGCGGGGTCGGGGCGAACAGGCCCTGAATACCGATGTCATCGGCCGATCCGTCCGGCTTGGTACCCGTCAGCAGGACGACACCCTCGCTGGTCAGGAAACCGTCCTGAGGCAGGAACGGATTGCTGCTGGTGACGGGCTGGTGGCCCGGACGGGTGATGGTGACCGTCGGCGAGAACCCGTGATTGATCAGATAGACCCGATCCCCCTGCAGCCGCAACGGGTGGTTCACGGTGATCGAATCGTGCTTCAGCACGCCGTCGATACCCTCGGAGTAGGTCACGTCCGCCTTGAACTGCGAGGGTGTTCCATCGTCGCGGTAGGTCGCGGTGAACTTGTTGAGTTCATCGACACAGAATTTCTTGGTGGAACCGACCTGGACCCAGCTACCCGAACGGTACGAGTCATACAGTCCGGGATTGCAGAAACCCTCGCCCTCGGTGACGACGGTCGAACCCTCGTAGCTGTACAGCCGCCCGAGGGCGATCAGGACCAGCGCGGCAAGCAGGGAGAGGTGAAAGAGCAGGTTGCCCGCTTCGCGGCTGTAGCCCTTCTCCGCCGAAACCGTCACCGCCGCTGGACGGGTACCGGTCGCCTCCTCGGTGCGGACCACGGTCCGCCAGCGCGGCCGGAGTTGGCTGCGAACCAGCGCAGCTGCCTCGTCCGGAGCCAGCCGGCTGGTGATCCGGTGGTTCTCGGCCAGGCGGTCGAGGTGGCGAGGCGCCTTGAGCGGTTTGGCCCGCAGCGCCCTGGCATAAACCTTGATCCTTGGGATCAGGCACCCGATCAGTGACACGAACAGCAGCAGGTAGACGGCGGCGAACCAGAACGAGCCGAACACATCGAAAGCGCCGATGGAGTTCAGGAACCGGCCCCAGGCACCATGGGTGTCCAGGTACGACTGCACCTTTGCCGGGTTGAGCGGGCGTTGCGGTAACAGTGAACCAGGCACCGCCGCCAACGCCAGGAGGAACAGCAGGACCAGCGCGGTCCGCATCGAGATGAGCCGCCGCCAGGCCTTGCGGACGATGGGTGGAACCGACCGTGTCGAGCGGTCCGAGTTCAGGAACCGGGGCATCTACAGACCCGATCCGAGAAAGCTGCCGGCGAAGGCGGAGTTCAGCCGGTACATCCAGCTGTCCCAGGTGCCGGTGAGCATCAGGACCCCGAACAGGATGAGCAGGGCACCGCCGAGCTGGCTGATCAACCGAGCGTGCCGGCGCAGGACCGTCAACGCGCCGGTGACCCAACCCATCCCCATCGCCACCAGCAGGAACGGCACGCCGAGGCCGAAGCAGTAGGCCGCGGACAGGACGGCACCACGGCCGGCGGTCGCCTGGGAGGTGGCCATGCTGTAGACCGCAGTCAAGGTCGGGGTGAGGCACGGCGTCCAGGCCAGGCCGAAGGTCAGACCGAGCAACGGCGCGCCGATGAGACCTGACTTCGGCAACCGGTGGACTTTGATCTCCCGTTGCAGGAAAGGGATCTTGCCGACGAATACCAGTCCCATGACGATGGTGAGGACACCGAAGACGCGTTCCAGCGCCACGTGATGCGCGGTCATCTCACGCCCGAGGGTCCCGAACAAGGCGCCTGTCGCGACGAACACCGCCGTGAAGCCGAGGATGAACAACAGGGCGCCGCCGACCATCCGGCGCTGTCGCCCGACCGCCCCCTGCTCACCGGACAGGCCGGCCACGTAGGACAGGTAACCAGGAACCAGGGGCAACACGCAGGGCGACAGGAAGCCCACCACGCCGACGACCAGGGACACCGCTATGGCCGCGACGAGCGAGCCGCTCTGCACGGTGCTCGAGAGGCCCTCGGCCGCGAGTGGCACCGCACTCATCGATGCACGCCGCTCATGAGGTCTCGCGGGCCAGGGTGTCCAGGACCGGCGTCAGATCCTTGGGCAAGGTCGACCCGAAGTACACCGCCGCGACCCGGCCCCGCTTGTCGATCACCACGCTGGCCGGGATGGTGATCGGGATGTTACCGAGCTGCAGCGCGGTCTTGGCCGTCTGGTCGTACACGATCGGGAAGGTCAGAGCCTTGTCCTGCACCCAGGCCAATGCCGCGCTCTTGGACGGGTCTTTGGCATCGATGCCGACGAACTTGATACCCGAGGCCTTGCGCTCGCGGTACAGCGCGTCCAGCTGCGGGGTCTCGGTCTGGCAGGGCCCGCACCAGTGCGCGAAGTAGCTGAGCACCACCACGCTGCCCGCGTCCTGGCTCAGCCGATAAGACCCGCCGGCCAGCAGGCCACCGGTGAGATCGCCGGCCTTCTTGCGCTGGCCCAGCGGGATCACACTGCCCTTGGTGGTCGATTGGACGTAACGGAATTGACCGTTGGCGTTCTGATCCACTGCGTTCGAACCACCCGTACAGCCGGCGAGCAGGGTAAGCGACAACGCGGCCGCGGCCAGCGCAGTCACCAACGTCCGTCGAGTTCGTCGAGTCATCGCCAGACCAGTGTGCAGCGTGCCCCAGCCCACATCGGCAGCAACCCCAGATTCTGAGCACTGTCTGTGCCGACGTCAGGCGCCGGCTTGCTGCCTGGCCAGGTCGTTCGGCGTGGAGCCGGACGGCTCGACATAGTCCACCCGGACGACCTCGTCGCCGTTGAACACCAGCGAGGTGATGGACGCCAACGAGCACTGCCGCTTCCGCGGGTCATGCCACAGGCGTTGTCCCTGGACATAGCGGCGCAGGCAGACGATCGGCAGTTGGTGTGACACGCACACCGCCTCGTGACCCTCGGCCAGGTCCCGAGCCTTGAGGGCCGCGGCCAACATTCGATCAGCCACCTGCTGGTACGGCTCGCCCCAGGATGGTCTGAGCGGATTGCGAAACAGCGGCCAACTCCTGGGATGTTTCAGCACGCCGCCCTGGCCGGTGACCCGTTTCCCCTCGAATGCGTTTCCGGCCTCGATCAGCCGGTCGTCGGTGACGATCTCCAGGCCGAACTGGGC
>JAVEET010000137.1 GCA_030840295.1 Pseudonocardiales bacterium | reverse complement strand
CAGCCGAGCCAGGACGGTGGGTTGCTCAGCAATCTCGGCCGCCATCAGGGCGCCGGGCTCGGTCACGCCGCCGAGGTTCGTTGCGGTGCTCACACAGGATCCACTTCCCGGCGCAGGGGCGCCGATTGCCTTGCCAGGATAGCGGCCGCCGCTCGCAACAGGCCCGGGGCGATACCGCGGGTCCGCAACACCGGCGTGCCCGGGGTGATCGGCGCTGGCCACCCGGCGTCGACCAGCACAGCGTCCGGATGCTGGGCGGCCAGGTCGATGAGCTGGTGTTGCCAGGTCTCCCGGTCCGGATCGCGCACCAGGACGACCAGCGATCGCCCTTCGGCGCGGCGCTGCAGCTCGATGCCGTCAACCGGGCCGTCGACGACCAGCCCGTCGACACCGTCGACGAGCCGGGTCAGTTCGTCGATCAGGGACCACGGCAAATCTCCGGAGGCAATCCCCGGCCGCGTCCGACACTCGATCACCAGCGGGCGGTGCAACACCGGCAACGAGCCAAGCAGTTCCAGGCATCGTGATGCCAGCCCGTCGAGCACCGCGCGATCGACCGGACTGTTGGGGTCTGCGGCCACGGCGAGGCGAGCAGTGCGCTCGGCGGCCTCGACCAACCGTGCCTCGGCGAGCCGGCCGGAGCGTAGTGCGTCCTGCACGGCAAGCGGGATTGCCTCGACGAGATAGCGGTAATCCTCGGCTCCGGTCTGCATCGCATCGATTCCCGCGATCAGGGCCTGGACAAATCCCTCGACCATGCCGAGCGTTGCGGCCAGCGCGGTCATCTCGAGCGCGTCGCTGACTACGGTGCCCTCAAAGCCGAGCTCGCCGCGCAGTAGCCCGGTGACGATTGCCGGGCTAGCGGTTGCGATCCGCTCCTCGTCCAGAGCGGGTGCCAGCAAGTGCCCGATCATGACCGATCGGGCGCCGGCCGCGATGCCCGCCTGGAACGCCGGCAGCTCCACTGCGGCCAGCTCCGCCCGACTGCGGTCGAGCACGGCGACCTCGTGATGCGAGTCGGTGCGGGTGGCCCCGTGACCCGGAAAGTGCTTGAGACAGGCTGCGATTCCGGTGCGCTGCAAGCCCTGCACCCCGGCCGCGACCTGCTCGGCGGCCGCACCGGGATCGTCGCCGAAGGCCCGCAGGCCGATAACCGGATTGAGCGGGTCGACGTTGACGTCGGCGACCGGAGCCTGGTTCAGTGTCACGCCGGCGGCCGCGAGCCGGACCCCGATAGCCGCATGCAGCTCCTCGGTCGCCCCGATGTCGCCGAGCTGAGCGAGCGCGGCGGCGCCGGGCGAGCTGCTACCGCGCACGGCGTCCAGCCGGGTGACTTCGCCGCCCTCCTCGTCGACGGCGATCACGATCTCGCGCCCGGCCGCCGCTCGCAGCCGGTCGGTCAGATCGACGACATCGGTGCCGTCGCCGACATTGGACCCGAACAGCACGACACCGCCCAGACCGGACTCGAAGGCGCTGAGCAACCACGGTGGGGGGGCCGGGCCGACGTAGCCCAGCAGTGTGCAGGCCAACGCCAGCCGGCGCACCTCGGGATCGATCGACAACTCAACTCCGCTGCAAGACAACTGAACTCCGATGCAAATGGACTAGACAACTCTGATACTGTCCGACACTGAAACGCCTTGTCAATGGTGTGACCTCATGGCTGCCCATCCCGGTGGTCTTTCGTCGTCGGCCGCGTTGCCCCCGGCGGCGTGGTCAGGGGAATCCAGCGTCGTGAAAGGGGAGAAGTGGTTCTCGACCTCAACCACCAGGCCTTTCGCGAACCCAAGTACTACCAGGTCAAGCGGCACTTGCTGCATCTGATCGACACCCTCGCACCGGGCAGCCTGGTGCCGACCGAACGCATCCTCACAGTTGAACTCGCAACATCGCGGACGACCGTCCGGCAGGCGCTCAGCGAGCTCGTGGGTGAGGGTCGGCTGGTACGCCGCCAGGGTTCGGGAACCTACGTCGCGGAGCCGAAGATCGCCTGGCCACTGCACATGACCAGCTTCACCGAGCAGTCGGCGGCGGCGGGCTATTCGGCCAGCACCCAGCTGCTCGACGCGGTGCGCGAGCGCGCCAGCGACGACATCGCCGCCCGGTTGGCGATCAAGCCAGCCGCGGCGGTCTACTGCATCGAGCGGCTCCGCCTAGTCGACGGAACCCCAATGGCGGTCGAGACGTCCTATCTGTCCGCGGTTCGATTTCCGGGTCTGATCGGCCACGTCCGCAAGACCTCGTCGCTGTACCGGGTGCTTGCTGACGTGTACGACACGGCGCCGGTCAACGCCGAGGAGACCATCGAGACGGCCGCCGCATCGCCGCGCGAGGCCGAGCTGCTCAACACCGACACGGGGTCACCGATGCTGGTTCTCGGACGGCACAGTTTCGATGCCGGGGGCGAGCCGGTCGAGTGGGTACACAGTTGGTACCGGGGCGACCGCTACGTCTTCGTGGCCAAGCTCTCGAGCGGTCGCTGATCGCCGAACCCCCGGTTCTGAGGTCCTGCTGCACGCAGATGGCAGCGGCAGGCCATGATAGGTGGGTGCTGGTAACCAATCATGCGCTGGCCGGCGCAGCGATCGGCGCCCTGACAGGCAATCCCGCGATCGCGTTCGGCGTCGGCGTGGCGAGCCATTTCGGCATGGATGCGCTGCCTCATTGGGGCCCGGACGGCGACCGCTCGCACTTCATGCGGATCGCCGTCCGGGACGGTCTGGCCGGCTTGGGCGTCCTTGCGGCCGTCACGCTAATGCACAGGCGGCCCGCACGGTGGTCGATGCTGGCCGGCGCCCTCGGAGCGGTCATTCCCGACCTCGATAAGCCGTACTACGAGCTGACTGGACGCCAGCTCTGGCCGGTCGCGGTCAACCGCTTTCACGCCGTCATCCAGCGCGAGTCGCCCCAGAGGATGCCGGTCGAACTCGCTGCCATGGTCGTGCTCGGCGGCCTGGTTCGACGACTCGGCGTTGTTCGCGGCGGCCGCGCGACCATCAGATCGCAGCGAAGCTGAGCTCAAGCTGAGGCTAGCCGTGACCCCGACCTATGCGGCCCGGAACAACAACGCTCGCCCTCTGTAAGACCAGCGGCGCCCACCCGAAACCCGCTCGGCGGCCGAGCACCGGATCGATGCCGACGACCAGCTGCGATCCCACTCGGGTGGTGACATGCCGGCGGCCAGGGTCGAAACTGGTCCGGGTCAACGTCCTGGATTCGGCGAGGAATCGATGACTTCGCCAGTCGATCACAGATGAGTGCCCATGCACCTGAGAGAACGGCATGATCGAGGGATCACCTTGCCAGGAAGCCAGCAGCTCGCTTCCTGCCTCGGCCCATAGCGGGCCCGCGGCCAGGTCGACCGCTCCGGTCAGCATCGATCCTGCACGGAAGACCAATGGTTCCCGATCCGAACCGACCATCGCATTGAGTGCCTCGGCCGCCTCGGTCGCCGACGCCGGACCGGACAGCGACCGTTTCCAGAATCCCTCGGTCAGGCCGGCGTGCGTAGCCAGCCACTCGCCCTCGGGGGTGACGATTGCCGCCGCGGGAGTCATCGCACCGATCACCCACCAGTGCCGCAGCAGATCGGTGCTTTCAGAGTCCAGGGTCTCGGGCCAATCGAAGCGTGGCGTCGGTTCCAGGTACTGCGCCTCGTGATTGCCCGCCAGCTGGAACCACCGGTCGGGCTGATCGGTCCGGATCTGGTGCACTAACTGCAGGACGCCGGCCGAGTCTGGTCCCCGGTGCACCAAGTCACCGACCTGCACCACAGTCAGATCGTCGGGAAAGTCGAGCGAATCCGGATCGGCTCCCAGTCTCACCAGCTCCGTGTACAGCTCGTCAACGTGCCCGCCGATGTCACCGAAGACCGCGACCCGACCCGGACGCGCAGCGGTCACGATGACGTGCCGGTCATGCCCGCCGGCAGCGTCGAGTTGGACAACACGATCAGCCGCTGAGTCGGTCGCGTGACCGCCACATACAGATCATTGATGCCCTGGCTGGATTCGCCCACGATCTCGGCCGGCTCCACCACGATGACCACGTCGAATTCAAGGCCCTTGGATTCGCGGGCGGTGAGCACGGACAGTCCCACCGTCGCCGTCGCTGCCGGATCGAGGAAGTCATCGCTGCGGGCGAAACCGGTCAGCTCGGCGTCGAGGCCGTCCTGCCAAGTATGCGGGGCAACCACCGCGATCCGCCCCGCGGACATCCTGTCGAATTCAGCCTGCACGGTTGCGCGAACCGCAGCCAGATCCCGCCGCCCGATCCGCTTCAGCAACGGCTCAAAATCACCCGCGCGTGCCGATTCAGCCGGTGAGAACTGCACACCGGCTCGCTCGAGAAGCCGATCGGCCATCTTCATCACACGCCCAGGGGTCCGGTAGTTGACGCTCAACTCCTCGGTGCGCCACCTGTTTCCCACGTACGGCTCGAGCATCTGACCCCAGGAGCGCGCGCCGGCGGGCGAGCCGGTCTGCGCGGTGTCGCCCACCACGGTCATCGAGCGGGACGGGCACCGCCGCATCAGCATGCGCCATTGCATGGCCGACAGTTCCTGGGCCTCGTCCACGACAATATGCGCATAGACCCACGCCCGCTCCTCCCAGGCCCGGTCGGCGATCGATCGACGCCTTCCGCTGCCGCCCAGATATCGCTCTGCGAGTGCGTCGGCAGTGGTCACCGCCTCGGACTCACCGGTGAGTTCACCCGCCAGATCCAGCACCCGGCCGGCGTACTCGACCTCGTAGCCCCGCTCCACGGCCGCCCGGGCTGCGGCGAGTTGAGCCGGTTCCTCGTCCTCACCGAGTAGTTCGGCCAGCTCGTCCAGTAGCGCGACATCCTCCGGTGACCACGGTGCATCGCGGTCGCGCCGCAATCGGCGCCGTTCCGACGAGGGTAGCTGTGGCGCGGCTGCATCCAACCGGGCCGGATCTGCATACAAGTCCCGCAGCACACCTTCGGCAGTCAAGGGCATCCAGCACAGGTTGACCTCCCGTCGCACGGCCGACGAATCGCGCAGTGCATTGAGAAATTCGTCCCGGTTCTCCGTCGCCAGTTCAGTCCCGATCGCCTCGGCCAACCGTCGAGCCAAGGTCTCCAGTATTGCCTTGACGAACACGACTCGAGCCAAGTTGTGCGGTTTTCGCGAACCCCTGGCGCGGTATCTGGCCGCCGTCACGTCATCCGGAGTCAGGCTTATCCGGGTTCCGTCGATGTTGAGCTCGCGCGGCGATTCGGGCACCCGTTGTCGCTGAGATACTGCGCGGCCGAGCACCTTCACCATATCCGGATGGCCCTTTGTCACACTGACGTCCGGGGCTTCCTCGGCGGTCGCGTCGACGCCCGGGTACAGCTGCCCGGTCGTGGACATCAGTACCCCGGTCTCGCCGAGGCTGGGCAGTACCTGCTCGATGTACTTGAGGAAGCGATGGTTCGGGCCGACCAGCAAGACGCCTGAGGAGGCGATGCGTTCGCGATGTTCATAGAGCAGGTAAGCCAACCGATGCAAGGCGACGGCCGTCTTGCCGGTTCCCGGCCCACCCTGCACGACGAGCACACCGGGCATCGGGGCCCGGATGATCCGGTCTTGCTCGGCCTGAATCGTAGCCACGATGTCGGCCATGCGGCCGGTACGCGATGTGTTCATGGCCAGCATCAGCGCACCGTCACCATCGATGGTGGTCGCGTTCAGGCCGGAGGCGGCGAATGCGTCGAGGTCGAGGATCTCGTCGTGCAGGTCGGTGACCCGTCGCCCCGAGGTGATCAGGTGCCGGCGGCTGATCGCCTCGTGCGGATCGGCCGTGGTGGCCCGGTAGAACGCCTGTGCGGCCGGTGCCCGCCAGTCGAGCAGCAGGCGAGCGCCGGTGTCGTCGGCGAGACCGACCCGGCCGACATAGCGGCGGGACGCATCGGCCATGTCCAGGCGTCCGAAGCACAGCCGGTCCTCGACCGCGTTGAGCCGCTGCACCCGCTCGCTGTGCAGCGCGATGAAGGCGTCCCGTTCGGTGATCGCCGCGGGCGTCCTGGTGGTGGTCGAAGTACGGGCCGACACCAAGGCCGCGGCTACCTGTGCCCGCAGTTCGTCCAGCCGTTCGTAGAAGTCGGCCACCGTTTGCTGCTCATGCGCGAGTTCGGCGGACAAGCTGGTTTCGGTCAAGGTTCTCCCGGCTACGCACCTCAGGACCGAGCCGCCTGGGTGGCGGATGTGGTCGGACCGGATGGACATCCAACATAGTCGGCGCGACCCAAGGCCGCGGGATGAGGCCCCGCTCGTCCGCTGCCTAGACTCGACCGGTGACCGATCCCGAGGTTGTCGGTGACGCGGAGCAGGATGCGAGCGTGCACACCGACCCGGCGGCCTTGCTGGGCGAACTACGCGACCTCGGGGTCCGACGCGGCGACGCGCTGGCATTGACCATCCGGCCCGGTACGGGATTGGGCCTCGGACTCAGCGGCCCAACCTGCCGAGCGTTGATCACGTCCCGACCCGAAGCTGCGGTCGCCATGATCGAACAGGAACTGCGACCACGCTGGATTTGGTGGGACAACACGACGCCGAGCGTGCTGCTCGGCCAAAGTGCTGGCAGCGTCCGGGCGGCGACCTGCTGGGATCTGTCCGCGGTGCATCGCCTGATCTATGGCGGGTGGCAGACCGATCCGGGCCGCATCTGGGCCGCGTTGCACGGTTTGAGCGATGAATCAATTCCTGGCACCGGGCAACTGGATCTCCTCGGCCACACCGGTGACGAAGGCGGCGACCTCGAGGATCCCGTTCAGACCGATGGCCATCTGCGTCCAGAATGGGTCAGTGGTGGTTGGACCCGGGGCCCCGATCGATGGTCCGGGTGGGCGGCGATCGCCGTCCGGGCCTATCTGCTGCAGCGCGAGCGGTTGACTGCGGCCGGACGTCGGGGTGCCGGCACCGGTCGCGCCCTGGCGACGGCGCGGTCGGAGTCGGCTGCCGAATTGCTCTGTGCGGAAATGGGTTTCGACGGATTGCCCGTGGACCTCGACCGAGCGCAGCAGTTGCTCGCCTCGTTCATCGGCCCCCGCCCGCAAAATGCCGAGGACGCACAACGCAATCGTGCCCGGCGCGACGACGCGGTCAAGCAGCACGTTCCGGGAATCGAGGTCGACCTCCGGAGCCCGGCGCAGGTCAAGGGCATGCTGCTGCGGGTAGGCATCGACGTGCCCAACACTCGATCCTGGCGCTTGGAGGTCTTCCGCGGCGCGCATCCGGTGGTGGATGCATTGTTGACCTGGCGCAGGGCAGAACGATTCGCCACCACCTACGGCTATGACTGGTTGGACAAGCAGGTCGGCGCCGACGGACGGATGCGCGGCACCTGGACCGGCTGTGATGGCGGAGCCGGCCGGATGACGGCCTCCGCCGGATTGCACAGCATGCCGGCTGAGCTTCGGCCGGCCGTTGCTGCAACCGCGGGGCATGTGCTGGTCCGCGCCGACCTCGGGCAGATCGAACCCCGGGTGCTTGCCGGGGTATCCGGTGATCCTGCCCTCGCGACAGCGACCCAGGACGACGATCTCTACGCGCCGGTCGCGTCGCGTCTCGGTGTCGACCGGCCGGTGGCCAAGGTTGCGGTCCTCGCCGCGATGTACGGCCAGACCTCAGGAGCGGCCGGCGAGGCGCTCAAGGGCCTCGAGTCGGCCTATCCCGTCGCGATGCGCTATCTCAGGACCGCCTACGAGGCCGGACGCACGGGACGAGACGTGCACACTTACGGTGGCCGGCTGGTGCGCATGTGGCCCACGCCGGCCGGCTTGGACGACCAGCAGGAACGGGCCAACGTGGCGGGTCGCGGTCGGTATGCCCGTAACGCGGTGATCCAGGGCGCCGCGGCGGAATTCTTCAAGTTGTGGGCGGTGACCGTGCGCTCCCGCGGCTCAGCTCTGGCCGCGCAGATCGTGTTATGCCTACACGACGAACTGCTGGTACACGCCCCTGAGGAAAACGGCGATGCGGTGGCCCGGCTACTGCAAGATTGTCTCGCGGAGTCCGCGGCCGGTTGGCTTGCCGAGCCGACCTCCAGGGCAGCACCGCCAGTGCGATTCGTCGCGGACGTCAGCGTCATCCACCGCTGGTCCGAAGCCAAGGACTGACCGATCAGAGGCTGAGAACTGACCGATCACTCGCGGCCGTGATCGGGCTACGGCTCGGCATCCTGAGCAGCACGCTGGCGATGTGCTCGGAGAGGATCCGGGCCTGGGCCATGTCATGTCCGCTCCAGCGACGATGGGTACGGTGGCGGAACTCGAGCAGGCCCAATCGCCGGCCTCTGCCGATGACAGGTGTCAGCAACAGGCTCTCGATGCCGTCCGTCTGCATGAAGCAGCGCTCTGCGGCGTCTGAAAGTGGATCCTGCAGGTGTGCCTCGGTCATCACGCCGGTCTGCATCGCGTTGCGCGATGCGGGGTAATCGGCCAGGGCATAGAGGGCACCGTCGAGGTCCTCACCGGAACAACTGATCTCGCGTAGGACGTCACCCTCGAGGGTGGACAGCGCGATCATGTCAATACCGAGGTTGGCCGAAGCCGCAACCAGTGCCACTTGCAGATCGGCGGGCTGCACGCTGGCGGCCAACGCCGCGGTGACGCTGCGGATGCCGCTGCCTGATGCGACGGAGGGCACGGTGAGCTGATTGCGCATCAGTTCGCCGCGCGCGATCCGACAGGACTCCATCGCGTTGGGCAGTTCCCACGGCAAGGTGACAGACGGGGCACCGATGTAGTAGCCCTGGGCGAAGTCGACATCCAGTTCAGCGAGCGCAATCAGATCCTCGAGGCTCTCGACCCCTTCGCCGAGCACCTTCGCGCCGATCCGCCGGGAGAGGCTGACCAGCGCCTCGATCACCGCACTTTGCTCGATGCTGGCCCGAGCGCCGGTGACCAGCCCCCGGTCCAGCTTTACGAAGTCCGGACGCAGAGCGGTGAGGCGCAGCAATCCTGCGTAGCCCGTGCTGGCGTCGTCGATGGCGATCTTGGCGCCGCGTTCACGAAGCTCGTCGAGGGCGGTGCGAAGTGCCGAGAGATCGACCGACGCGTGTTCTGTGACTTCGATCACAATTCCATTGAGGTCGCCCCGCAGAGCGGCTTGCACGCTGGGGTGCGCGAGGGCGTCCGGGCTGACATTCACCGTCATGCTGATGTCGCCGGGAAGTTCCGAGCGCTTCTTACGCAGGGCGACCCGCAGGCATGCGGCTTCCAACTCCGGTCCGCGCCCGGCGGCGTGCGCGAGGGCGAATGTCTCCTCGACCGGGGTCCCAGGCTGGGAAGCGAAGCGCGCCAAAGCCTCTGCTGCTACAAGGGTTCCGCTGGACACATCGACGATCGGCTGGAGCACCATGTCCACCGCGCCGAACAATGAAGTCGTGCGCCGGGACGAGGTCGCGGCAAGGCGACTCGGGGGGCGTCTGAGATGCATAGCGGACCTCTCACTTGATCGTCAGACCCCCGACTGACTATCACCCCTGCTCCAGGGCTAACAGGAAATATACACAGGTGTTAGCCAAGTAAGGAAGACCTTGCGGCCAGCGAAACATATGGCCTCCGGTCCCGCCTCGAGACGCGACACGCGGGTAGCACACGCGGGAGGCCGATATGAACGCCGACGCCGGCGAATACCTAGCCGTGCCTCGGCCAGCCGAGTCGATGCTGTGATCCCCCGCGGCACCGACTTCTGATCGACAGCTGCGCCGCCTGCGGGCAACAGCCGCGCCTAAACTTTCCGGCATGAGCACTCAGACCGAGCCGTCGAACGACACGATCGCCTCCGAAACGATGGCCGCCGCTTCCTCTGCGGCGGCCGGCATAGCGGATCTTCCGGAAGCCGGGCGGTCGACTGAACCAGCGGCCGCGGTCGAGGGCTCGAATTCTTACGACGTGCCACTGCCCGCCGGCCTGGCCGCAGCCATCGCCGAGAACTGGGAACCAGCCCCTCTGATGCCCCACCCGGCGGGCCGCCAGATCGACGCGATACCCCGCGCGGTCGCTAGCTTCGCCCGCAATCGGGCAGCGCTCTCGGCGGCCTTCCCGGACGAGCTGATCGTGGTGCCGGCCGGCGTCCTGAAGGTTCGCGCCAATGACACCGACTATGCCTTCCGGGCGTCCTCGGCATTCACCTGGCTCACCGGCGAAACCGTCGAGGGCGCCGTCCTGGTTCTGGTGCCCGACCGCGGCGGCCACGCCGCCACCCTCTACGTGCGGGAGTACGCCGGACCAGGCGAGGTCGGTTACTTCACCAACCGCGTGTACGGCGCGCTGTGGGTTGGCAACGTCCCGACCGTGGCCGACACCGCGACAGTCCTTGGTGTCGACGTTCGTCCCTTGTCCGAGCTGGCCAACGACCTTCGCAAGAGCCCCGGGCACCCCGTGCTGAGCCTGCCCCGGATCGACGCCGAGGTCGACAGCCTCCTGCCCGGGTCCTCGGGCAACCCCCGCAATGCCAAGCTGGCCGAAGTCATCGACGAGCTCCGTCTGGTCAAGGACGAGTGGGAGATCGGCCAGCTGCAGGTCGCCTGTGACGCCACCACGCGCGGTTTCACCGACGTGGTCAGTGAGATTCCGGCCATCCTTGCGGCAGGCGGCCGGCGGGGTGAGCGGTGGCTCGAAGGGACCTTCTGGCGGCGGGCCCGGATGGAGGGCAACGAGGTCGGATACACCTCCATCGTTGGCGCCGGGCCGCACGCCACCACCCTGCACTGGTGGCGCAACGACGGCGACCTCGCCGAAGGGCAACTGCTGCTGGCTGACATGGGGGTCGAGGTCGACTCGTTGTTCACCGCCGACGTGACCCGCACCATGCCGGTCTCCGGAGAGTGGACCGGTGCCCAGCGTCAGCTCTACGGAGCCGTCCTCGAGGCTCAGCAGGCCGGAATTGCGGAGGTCAAGGCGGGGGCGGACTTCCTCGCCGCGCACAAGGCCGCGATGTGGGTGATCGCCGACCACCTGCACAGCTGGGGGGTGCTGCCGGTAACCGCTGACGCGTCCTGCGCCGAGGACATCGACGCGCCGGGAGCCGGGCTGCACCGGCGCTACACCCTGCACGGCGTCAGCCACATGCTCGGCCTCGATGTGCATGACTGCGCCGCAGCTCGGAACGAGACTTACCGCAACGGCCCCCTGGGCGCCGGATATGTCCTCACCGTCGAACCCGGCTTGTACTTCCAGCCCAACGACCTGTCCGTACCGGCCGAGTGGCGCGGTATCGGGATCCGGATCGAGGACGACATCCTGGTCACCGACGGCGCACCGCGCAACCTGTCGGCCGCGTTGCCTCGTGATCCCGACGAGATCGTTGCCTGGATGCGGGAGGCACAGTCGCATCCGGTAACTCCCTGACCCGGCTATCGGCGAGAATGGACCAATGCCTGCCGCAGGCCGAACCAGCCCCTCGGGAGACCTCGTCGTCCCGGCTGGTCGCGGCCTGCCCGCGGGGCTGACCATCCCGGCCGCCGAACTCGTGGAGCGGTTCTCCCGTTCGTCCGGGCCAGGTGGTCAATCGGTCAATACCACCGACAGCCGCGTAGAGCTCCGCTTCGACGTAGCCCGATCCGCTGCCTTCACCGATCTGCAGCGATCGCGGGCGCTCGAGGCGCTGGCCGGCCGGCTGGGCGAGGAGGGCGTGCTGAGCATCGCCGCTTCCGAGCACCGCTCGCAGCTGCAGAACCGGGTGGCCGCGCGCGCTCGGTTGGTCAACTATCTGCAGGACGCGCTCGAACCGGCCTCACCGGTCCGTCGCGCTACTCGCCCATCCCGCGGCGCGCGGCAGCGCCGGCTGGACACCAAGCGGCAGCGGGCGATCGTCAAAGCCGGCCGCGGCCGGGTCCGCGATCAGTCCTGAGGCTCACCCGGAGGCGTTGGGCGGCCGGAGGCCTCGGCCTGGTCGCCGGTTTCCGACGCTTCGGGCCGCGCCTTTCCTTCGGACGTGGGCGGGTCGAATGAGGGTGGCACCCGCTTGAGGTGCCGATTCATCGACTTCCACAGGAAATACACCGCGATGCACAGCACCAGCACCACGAACAGCCCGATCGGGCTCCCCCGGCCCGCGTCATCAGCGGCCAACACCACGAGTGGCTGCCCGCCAAACGTTGGAGGCAGATTCATTCCGCCGTCACCTTCTCCCGTATCCCGGCGAACAGATCGTCCTCCGGCAGTTCGGTGTCGACGAGCGAACGGGCAAGTTCGAACTGTTCCCACGGGAACACCCGCCGCTGAACATCCAGTGGAACCTTGAAGAACCAGCCGTCCGGGTCGACCTGGGTCGCATGAGCCAGCAGCGCGGCGTCCCGGCGTTCGAACTGATCTGCGCAGTAGACCTTCGTCGTCACATTGGGAACCCGGCGGTCGCGGGCCCGTTCCTCCCAGTTTTCCAACCACTCGGCGTACGGCGACTCCAGGCCCTGTTCGGCCATCGCGTTGTGGAATGCTTCGACGCGTTCACGGGTGAAGGTGACGTCGTAGTAGAGCTTGGAGGGCTGCCACGGCTCACCGGCGTCTGGGAACCGTTCGGGATCGCCGGCGGCTTCGAAGGCCGCGACCGATACCCGGTGGCACATGACGTGATCGGGATGCGGGTAGCCCCCGTTCTCGTCATAGGTGGTCATGACGTGCGGCCGGAACCGTCGGACGATCCGGACAAGCGCCTCGGTCGACACCTCCAGCGGCGTGAGTCCGAAGGAACCCTCGGGCAGCGGCGGCAGCGGGTCGCCTTCCGGAAGGCCGGAGTCGACGAATCCCAGCCATTCATGCTGTACTCCGAGAATCGCCTGCGCCTGGGCCATCTCCAACCGCCGCACGGCCCGGATATCGGCCTCGATGTCAGACCGATCCTTCAGCGCCGGGTTCAGGATGTCGCCCCGCTCACCACCGGTGCAACTGACGACCAGCACTGCGGCCCCTTCGTCGACGTAGCGAGCCATGGTCGCGGCCCCCTTGCTCGATTCGTCATCGGGGTGGGCATGCACACACATGAGCCGGAGCCTGCCCTCGAGGTCAGGAATGGCCGGGGGCGCTGGAGGGCCCGAAAACGCTGTAGTCGGGCCGTCATGGTGGCTGTTGTTGTTCGACACGGGTCTCATTCTCCCCGACTCGGGACAGGGCCGTACACGGTCCCCGAAAATCAGTCCCTCGGACGCAGATTTCGCGGAACTCCGGCGGCCGGTGTTACGTTCTACAGCTTCAGTCACCACTTGTTCGTCCTACTACTCGCTACTCGCAGTTCAGGAGTTACACCGTGACCAGCACCGACGCCACCGCCGTCTCTTGGCTGACTCAGGACGCCTACGACCGCCTGTCGAAGGAACTGGAGGAGTTGATCGCCCATCGTCCCGCGATGGCGCGGGAGATCAACGACCGGCGAGAGGAAGGCGATCTCAAGGAGAACGGCGGATATCACGCCGCTCGCGAGGAACAGGGCAAGCAGGAGGGCCGGATCCTGCAGCTGCAACAGCTGTTGCGTACGGCCCAGGTCGGCGAGGCGCCGAGCACCGACGGCAAGGCCGGACCGGGAATGGTGGTCACCGTCCGTTTCGAGGGTGACGACGCTGACGAGACCTTCCTGATCGGTTCCCGCGAGGAGTCCGAGACCACTGAACTCCAGGTGTACTCGTCGGCCTCCCCGTTGGGCAAGGCGCTCACGGGCGCTGCAAAGGGACAGGCCGTGTCCTACGCCACCCCGAACGGCAAGACGCTCAAGGTCACGCTGCTCGACGCCAAACCGTTCACCGGCTGACTCCGAACCCCGCCGAGCGAGGGCCCGCGGCGATTTCCTATTCCCGCGTTCGCAGTCAGCGATAACCGTGATCGGGTGTCTCACGGTGCGTGGCCGATTCTGCCGGCAGGACGTAGCGTCGATCGGGTGACCGATGCTCCTGACATTTCGACCGTTGCCGCCCTTCGCGCCGCGGGCCATGTGCACCGTGGCGTGAAGGCAGAGCTACGCCAGAACCTGATCGCCCGGCTGGCGTCGGGGCTGCCGACACTGCCCGGCATCGTCGGATTCGACGACACTGTGGTGCCCGAGATGGAACGGGCGCTGCTGGCCGGGCACGACATGGTGCTGCTCGGCGAGCGCGGCCAGGGAAAGACCCGGCTGATCCGTACCCTCATCGGTTTGCTCGACGAGTGGACCCCGGTCATCGCCGGTTCTGAACTCAACGAGCACCCGTACGCCCCCATCACGCCGGCGTCGATCCGCCGGGCGGCCGACCTAGGTGACGAACTGCCGATCGCGTGGCGGCATCGCAGCGAACGGTACGGCGAGAAACTGGCCACCCCAGACACCTCCGTCGGTGATCTGATCGGCGATATCGACCCGATCAAGGTGGCAGAGGGACGCTCGCTGGGCGATCCGGAGACTGTGCATTACGGCCTGGTACCCCGAACCAACCGGGGCATCTTCGCCATCAACGAATTGCCGGACCTGGCCGAACGGATTCAGGTCTCGATGCTCAACGTGCTCGAAGAACGTGACATCCAGGTCCGCGGGTACCAGCTTCGGCTGCCGTTGGACCTGTTGCTGGTCGCCAGCGCCAACCCGGAGGACTACACCAACCGCGGGCGGATTATCACACCGCTCAAGGACCGCTTCGGTGCCGAGATCCGGACGCATTACCCGATCGATCTCGATGACGAGCTGCAGCTCATCGCCCAAGAGGCGGCGGTGTTGTGGGACTCCCCGGACGCCGGTGCCGGATCGACCTCCGACATTGCGCATGGGGCGCCGCTGGTGCCGTCCCATTTGCTCGAGGTGGTGGCCCGCTTCGCACGTGCAGTTCGCGAGGCCCCACAGGTCGACCAGCGCTCCGGCGTCTCGGCTCGCTTCGCAATAGCCGCCGTCGAGACCCTGGCCGCGTCGGCGGTTCGGCGGGCGGCCATCACCGGCGAGACGATCGCCGTGGCCCGGGTGTCTGATCTGCCCTCGATCGTGCCGGCCTCACGCGGCAAGGTGGAATTCGACGACGCCGATTCCGGGCGCGAGTTCGAGGTGCTGGAGCACCTGCTGCGACGGGCGGTTGCCGAGACTTCGCGAGCCCGGCTGGCCGGATTGGATCTGCGTTCTCTGCAGGCCAAGTTCGACGATGGCCTGCTCGTGCAGTCTGGTGACACGGTGTCCGCCGACGCGCTGCTGGAGCAGTTGGGAACCATCCCGGGCCTGGCTGATCTGCTGGAGCGCCTGGAACCGGACAGCGTCCACGAAGGACCGGCCACCGTCGGGATCGCTGCCGCCGCGGTCGAATTCGCATTGGAAGGGCTGTACCTCAACAAGCGGCTGGCCAAGGAATCAGGCGGCGGCCGGACGGTTTACGGCGCATGAGACGCGATCGTGTAACGCTCGGCATCCCTGAGCTGCCCAGCGTTACACAATTCAGAAGTCGCAGGGCGGGTCGGCCGTGAGCTATCGATACGGTGCCTGGCACGGCGGTCCGGATCCGCTGGAGCCGCCGTTCGACATCCGCGGGGCGCTGGACGACATCGGCGACGACGTGCTGGCCGGGATGTCACCCCGCAATGCCCTGCAGCGGCTGATGCGGATGGGCAGCAACGGCCGCGACGGCCTGGACGCGCTGCGCCAGAAGGCTCGCCGGCGCGCGAAAGAGCTCCGAAGCTCCTCGCGTCTGGACGGCACCCTGGACGAGGTCCGGGCCCTGCTCGATCAGGCACTGGAGGCCGAGAGGTCCGCGCTGTTCCCCGATCCGAGTGACGCTGCGCGGCTGGCCGAGGACGAGCTGGCGGCGCTACCCTCGGACACCTCCCGGGCGGTTCGGGAACTCGCCGAGTACCAGTGGCGATCGCCGGAGGCGGCCGCGGCGTACCAGCAGATCAACGACCTGCTCCGTTCGGAGGTGTTGGACGCTCAGTTCGCCGGAATGCGTGACGCCCTGGCCAATCCGAATCCGGAGGGGATGGCGGCCATCAAGGCGATGCTGGCCGACCTCAACGACATGTTGGATGCCGATGCGCGGGGTGAACACACCCCTGAGCAGTTCGCCGAGTTCATGGCCAAGCACGGCGACTTCTTCCCGGACAATCCGCAGAATCTCGAGGAACTCATCGATGCGCTGGCCCAGCGGGCCGCAGCTGCGGAGCGGCTGATGAACTCGTTGACGCCGGAACAGCGGGCCGAACTGAGCGCCCTGATGGAACAGGCGATGAATCAGGCCGGCATCGCCGATGAGATGGCCCGCTTGCAGGGCGCCCTCCGCTCGGCCCGTCCCGATCTGCGCTGGTCCGGACGGGAGCGAATGGACGGCGACCAGCCGATGGGTTATTCCGACGGCACCGCGGCGCTTTCCGAACTCGCAGATCTGGACGAGCTTGCTGAGTTGTCGCTCCAGGACTATCCCGGGGCCAGCTTGTCCGACATCGACGAGGAACTGGTCGAACGGGCCCTCGGTCGCCAGGCTGTCGATGACCTCGACCGGTTACGGCAGATCGAACGTGAACTCCGACGCCAGGGGTATCTCGATCAGGGCGGCGAAGGGCTCGAACTCAGTCCGAAGGCCCTACGAAGATTGGGATCCACCGCACTTCGGCGGGTTTTCGACAAGCTCGACGCCGGTGGTCGCGGCGACCACGATGTGCGCGACGCCGGGGCCGCCGGGGAGATAACCGGAGCCAGCCGGGAGTGGCGGTTCGGTGACGAGCAGCCCCTGGACGTGGTCCGGACCGTCCGCAACGCCGTGCTGCGTGGCGAGGGTCGTGACCGCAGCCGTATCCGTCTGCAGCCGGACGACTTCGAGGTCGTCGAGACCGAGCGCCGTTCCTCAGCGGCGGTGGCCCTGCTGGTGGACATGTCGTACTCGATGGAGTTGCGGGGCAGCTGGGGCGAGGCCAAGACCACCGCGCTGGCGCTGCACTCGCTCGTAACCATGAAATATCCCCAGGACGCGATCGAGATCATCGGCTTCGCCGACTACGCCAGGACCATGACGCCCCGGGATCTGGTCAACCACGACTGGCAAGCCGTGCAGGGCACCAACCTGCAGCACGCCCTGATGATGGCCCGTCGGCACCTCGATCGGCACCGGAATGCCGAACCGGTCATCCTGGTCATCACCGATGGCGAACCGACCGCGCACCTGGCCGCGGACGGTTTCTCGGAATTCAGTTGGCCGCCCTCCGATGAAACCATCGCGGCCACCCTGGCCGAGGTCGAACGCTGCACCCGGCGCGGGGCCACCATCAACGTATTCATGCTCGATGACGAACCGCGGCTGGTCGACTTCATGCACGTAGTAGGCCGCCGAAACGGCGGTCGCGTCTTCCTGCCAAAGACCGGCGCCTTGGGTGAATACGTGGTGGCCGACTACCTGCAGACGCGGGGCGGACGGCGGTCCCGCCGGGCTGGCTGATCGCGGCCCGGGGCCTGCAGATAGCCTCAAGATCATGCGACATCTGCTGGAATTCCTGCACGTTCTGCTCGCCATCTTCGCGATCGGGCCCCTGGTCCATGCGGCCACCACGGCTGCGCGCGGGGTGAAAGCCGCGGATGCCGGGGCGGTGGCGAATGCCGCCCGGACCGTGAAGATCTACGGCTACGGCTCGCTGCTGGTGGTCGTCTTCGGATTCGCCCTGGTTCAACCGAAGTATCACCGCAGCTTCGGTGACACCTGGATCTGGCTCTCACTCGTGCTGTACGTGCTCGCGCTGGGCCTAGTGCTCGCGCTTCTGCTGCCGTCGCTGAACGGTGCCGCGGCCGCGCTGGCCGAAGGCGTACCAGCGCCATCACTGACCGCCCGAATCGCCGCGTCCGGCGGCGTGACCGCATTGCTGTTTGCCGTGATCGTGGGGTTGATGGTTTTCAAGCCGGGCAACTGATACCTGCCCGGCGGCGTCCTAGAGGCCGCGGAGCCGGCGTGCTCCCAGGTCAACCCGGGCGGTCGGACGTGCAACCCGGATGGTCGCGCTCAGCACATGCGCACCGTCCGGTGCGGCGACCATCGGCGCAAGCGCGCACTCGACCACTTCGGGCAGGTCATCCGCCAATTGCGACAGGCGCAACGCCATCTCGGCCAGCGCCGGGATATCGGCGGGATCGGCGCCGCCGTAGCCGGTGAGCAGCGGAAAGGCCTTGGGCGCACTGATCAATTCCACAGCGTCGAGCGAGGTCAGGGGCACCACGGCGTAAGCCCGGTCGTCGAGAAGTTCGGTGGCCACGCCACCGACACCGAAGGACACCAACGCACCGAAGGACCGGTCGTCGTGTACCTCCAGGATGGTGTCCACGCCGCGCGGCGCCATGGGCTGGACAATCGCCTGCGCGTCCTCAGCCAGCCGCAGCGAGCGCCAAGCCTCCGCCAGATCCCCGGCATCGCCCAGATGCAGGCGGACAGCGCCGGGCACCTTCAGGGCCACCGGCCAGCCGAGCTCGTCAGCGGCAGTAACGGCTGACGCCAGCCCCAACACCGGCACGGACGGCACCATCTCGATCCCGTAACAGCCCAGAAGCTGCTGAGACTCGGCCAACGTCAGCCGGCGTCCAGCGGGCGCCGCGGCCATCACCGATGTGATGAGCAGGCGCGCGGCATCGACGTCCACTCCGCCCAGTTCGGGCACCCGGCCGGCATCGCGTCGGCGCCAGGCCGCGTAGCGCACGACATGGCCCAAGGCCGCTACCGCCCGCTCCGGTGACGAGTAGGACGGGATCGAGCCCCGCATCGGTGCGAAGTCACCCGCGACCGCCAACTCGGCCGGCACCCCGTCGAAGCCGAGAAAGGTCGTCAGCACCGGCTTGGTCTGTCCGGATACGGCTTGACGCAGCTGCGCGGCGGCTTCAACCTCCTGGCCTCGGCGCATCGGTGGCACGAAAATGCTGACCACCGCGTCCACGTCGTCAGCGGCCAGCGCCGCACGCACCGCGGCCGTGAACACCTCGGTGGCGGCGTCCGCGCCGACGTCGACCAGCCGGGCCATCGGCAGCCCGGCGTTGGCCAAGGCATCCGCCACGAGTACCCCGAGCGCGGTCGAATGGCCAACCACCGCAACCCGGTTCCCCATCGGCAGCGGCTGGGTGGTGAGCAGTATGGCCACATCGAACAACTGGGCCAGGGTCTCGGTGCGGATCACACCGGAGGCCTCGAACAGCGCCTGCACGCTTGATTCGGGCACCTGGACCGAAGTGTGTTGCAATCCGGCCACCATCGACCCGCGGCCACTCTTGACCGCCACGATGGGCTTGTGCCGGGCGAACCGCCGGGCCAGCCGGGCGAACTTGCGAGGGTTACCGAAACTCTCCAGATAGAGCAGGGCGATATCGGTCCCGGGGTCTCCCTCCCAGTACTGCAACAGATCATTGCCCGAAACATCGGCCCGGTTGCCGGCCGAGACGAAGGTGGACACCCCGAGGCCGCGGCGGGCAGCTTCCCCGAGCACCGCCACCCCCAGGGCACCGGACTGGCAGAAAAAACCTGCCCGGCCTCGCAGCGGAGCGACGGTGGCAAGTGAAGCATTGAGCCGGACGCTGGGATCGGTATTGATCACCCCGAGGCAGTTCGGTCCGACCACCCGCATCCCGTGAGCGCGGGCGCCGTTGACCAGTTTCCGTTGCGCCGCTAGGCCTTGCGCGCGAGCTGCCTCGTCGCCGGACTCGCCGAATCCCGAGGATATGACCACCAGTCCCCGCACCCCGCGGGCACTGCAGTCGGCTACGACATCGCCCACCGCGCCGGCCGGAATGGTCAGTACGGCCAGATCGACCGTTCCCGGAACATCGGCGACGCTCGGGTAGGCGCGCACGCCGTTGATCGAGCGCGAATGTGGATTGATCGGGTAGATCGGCCCGGTGAATCCGAAGCGTTGCAGATTCTCGAAAACCAGGTTGCCGATCTTGTTCTCGTCGGCACTCGCCCCGATCACCGCTACCGAGGTCGGGAACAACAGCCTTTGGATGGAACGGGATTCCGCCCGTTGTTCCCGTTCGGCCATCACCTTCTCGGTCAGCGCGGTCGAGGCGATGTCGAACTCCAGCTTCACCTCGCTGCCGTCGAAGTGGCGGGATGGTTTGAAACCGGCGTCCAGGAAAACCCGCATCATCTGCGCGTTCTCGGCCAGCACCAGTGCCTCGAACCGCTTGATGCCGACTTCGCGGGCCGCCTCGGCCAGATGTTCCAGCAGAACCGAGCCAATACCCCGGCCCTGATGAGCATCCGCGACCACGAAGGCCACCTCGGCGGTGGCGCTGGGCGCCGCGTTGACGGACAGCCCCTCGAAACGGCCGATCGCGATGATTTCACTGCCCAACCAGGCCGCAAGCGCAACACGGTCGCGGTGATTGACCCGGCTGAACCGGATCAGATCGCGGGGAGGAATCGTGGGATAGGCCGAGAAGTAGCGCAGATACCGGGTACGGGTCGAGAGTTTGGCGTGGAAGGCGACGATCGCATCCGCATCGTCCGGCGTGATCGGCCGCAGGTGGACGGTACCGCCATCGGCTACTACGACATCGGCTTCCCAAAGCGGCGGGTAATTGAAGCTCAGGCTGAGGTCGGGTCGAGAAGCGTTGGTGTCGGCCATCCGGCTCAGTCCCGCGGATCACTCGGGTCCAGGCCCAGCAACGGGAAACTGGCATCCCGGGTGGCCCAGATCGAACGGTCGAGCCAGGACTCGCCGCCCGGCAGCCACTGCTGCGGTTGGGGTTGCCGCCCCTCCCCCATCAGCTCCGGCAGCTTGGCGGTCACGCCCCGCTGACGCAAGCTCTGCTTCCAACTATGGGGAATCTCGATCGACGGATCCACCGGCCGGCCGGAAACCTCGGCGATGAGATGGGTCCAGGTGCGTGGCACGCAGCGCAGCACGCCGTAGCCACCACCGCCCAGGGCCAACCACTTACCGTCGGCAACCTGGTGGGCCAGTTGGTGAAGCGCGGCATAGGCTGCCCGCTGCCCATCCACGGTCAGGGAGAGGTCGGCCAGTGGGTCCTCGTGATGAGTGTCGCAACCGCACTGGGTAACCAGGATGTCCGGTTTGAAGGCCGTCACAGCTCCCGGGACCACCGCGTTGAACGCCCGGAGCCAGCCGTCGTCGGACGTGGCCGGCGGCAGGGCCAGGTTGACCGAGGTCCCCTCGGCTGTTCCGCGACCGGTCTCGCCGGCCAGTCCGGTGCCCGGGTACAGCGTGCGCGGATCCTGGTGGATCGAGATGGTCAGCACCCTGGGATCGTCGTAGAAAGCGGCTTGCACGCCATCACCGTGGTGCACGTCGATGTCGACGTAGGCCACCCGCTGGGCGCCGGCCTCGAGCAGCGCGCGGATTGCCACCACCACATCGTTGATGACGCAGAACCCGGCGGCCGAGTCCCGCATCGCGTGATGCAGGCCGCCGGCGATGTTCACAGCGTGCCGGGTGTGTCCGTTCCAGACCTGCAGCGCGGCGAGCTTGGAACCGCCCGCGATCAGCGCCGCCGCGTCGAACATGCCCGAGAACACCGGGTTGTCGTCACTGCCCAGGCCGTGCCCGAGGTAGGAGGGGTCCGTGCTGGCCCGGCGTACCGCGTCCAGGTAGTCCGGCGAATGCACGGTCAGCAACTCGGATTCCGTCGCAGTCACCGGTTCGATGACCGCGAGATGGTCCAACACACCGAGACTGCGAGACAACGACACCGTGAGGTCGAGCCGGATCGGCGCCATCGGGTGCTCACCGAAGTTGTAATGCAGGTAGTCCGGCCCCCACACGAGGGTTGCATCGCAGCCCGTTGCCCGACGGGATTCTGAGCCCATAGCCGTCCACCGTAATCCCCTACGGCCGGTCTCACACGCGCGCCCGACGGCTCACGACCTGTGAGCTTCCAGGCCGCCACTCAACCACGCGTCGGAGTGACTTCGAGCGCCGTCCGGCCAGGCCGCGTCGCTTGGCTAATCGTGTGATCTTGGACATACTCACGGATGGACACGCCCGTCGAGCGAAGGATGCGATCATGGCCACGTCGGTTGAACTCAGGACCCTGAACCACGTCGTGGACGAGTTGCGCGGAGCCGTCCAGTCGCTGCAGAGCAGGTATGGGCAGGTGCCCACCGTGGCTCGACTCCGCAACGACCTGGAGCGGCTGGAGCTCGATGTGAGCGACGTCCAGCGGCTGCCAGCTGTCTCGGCCGCTGTTGAACTGTCGGGCCAGATCCATCAGCTGACCGACGAGCCGTACGACCCGTCGATGTGGGCTGAGGACGCCGACGACGAAGGTCTGGGCGGGTTTCATGGCGGATCTCGCGGCGGATCTGGTGGCTCCACCCGATGAGTGGTCCCGCCACCTCATCGGCTGAGGTTTCCCAGACACCCGAACCCACCGGCCGTGGCGTGCTGGCGCCGGGCCGCGCCCGGATTCCGGCCCGGACACTGCGAACCGATCGCTGGTGGGTGCCACAGCTGATCACCGGCACGGTGCTGGGCCTGTTCGCGATCTACGCAACCATCCGGGCCTTCGTGAACACCGACTATTACGCCGAGCCCTACCTCACCCCGCTTTATTCGCCGTGTCTGAGCACCAAGTGCGTGCCCAACTCGTCAGACTTCGGCACCCCGATCGGTCATTGGTTTCCGCTGTCGCCGGCGATCATCATCCTGATCTTCCCGCTCGGCTTCCGGCTGACCTGCTACTACTACCGCAAGGCCTACTACCGCGCGTTCTGGCTCTCACCGCCCGCGTGTGCGGTCGCCGAGCCGCACGCCACGTACACCGGCGAGACCAGGTTCCCGTTGATCCTGCAGAATCTCCACCGGTACTTCTGGTACGTCGCGATGATCTTCTCGGTGATCCTTACCTACGACGCCATCCTGGGATTCCGCGATCAGCACAGCCGTTGGGGCCACATGGGTCTGGGCACCGTCATCCTGCTGGTGAACGCCGCGCTGATCTGGGCCTACACATTGTCCTGCCATACGTGCCGGCACATCACCGGTGGGCGCCTCAAACACTTCTCCAAGCACCCAGCCCGTTATTGGGCTTGGACCCAGGTTTCCAAGCTCAATGCGCGGCACATGCAGCTGGCCTGGGTGTCGTTGGTATGGCTGGTCGTCAGCGACCTCTACATCCTGTTGTTGGCGCGTGGCAGCTTCGACGATCCGCGATTCTTCTGAGACGACCTTGTCCGCACCATTTCTCATCAGTCCACCCGGCTCACCCGGGGCACCCATCGGAAGGCCTTGCACCTGATGTCCGATTTCGAGGAGCACCGCTACGACGTCGTGATCATCGGCGCCGGAGGAGCCGGGCTGCGGGCTGCGATCGCCGCGCGCGAAGCCGGCATGCGGACCGCGATAATCTGCAAGTCCCTTTTCGGTAAAGCACATACCGTGATGGCAGAGGGTGGCATCGCGGCCTCGATGGGCAACGTCAACTCGAACGACAATTGGCAGGTCCATTTCCGCGACACCATGCGGGGCGGCAAATTCCTCAACAACCCCCGGATGGCCGAGCTGCACGCCAAGGAGGCACCGGACCGGGTATGGGAGCTCGAGACGTACGGCGCGCTGTTCGACCGCACCCCTGACGGACGGATCAGCCAACGCAACTTCGGTGGCCATGAATACCCGCGGCTCGCTCACGTCGGCGACCGCACCGGCCTGGAACTCATCCGCACCCTCCAGCAGAAGATCGTCTCCCTACAGCAGGCCGACGGTCGGGATGCCGGCCTGAACGAGGCCAGCGACGAGATGCTCAAAGTGTTCGCCGAGCTGACCGTCACCGAACTCCTGCACGACGCCTCCGGGGCTGTCGCCGGGGCCTTCGGGTACTGGCGGGAATCCGGCCGCTTCGTGGTGTTCCAGGCGCCGGCCGTGGTGCTGGCGACCGGTGGAATCGGTAAGTCGTTCAAGGTCACGTCGAACTCCTGGGAGTACACCGGCGACGGCCATGCGCTGGCCCTGCGCGCCGGATCGACCCTGCTGAACATGGAGTTCGTCCAGTTCCATCCGACCGGCATGGTCTGGCCGCCCTCGGTCAAGGGCATCCTGGTCACCGAGTCCGTTCGCGGTGACGGCGGTGTGCTGCGGAACTCCGACGGCAAGCGATTCATGTTCGACTATGTGCCCGATGTCTTTCGCAAGCAGTACGCCGACAACGAGGATGAAGCCGACCGCTGGTACTCCGATCCCGAGAACAACAAGCGCACGCCGGACCTGCTGCCCCGCGACGAGGTGGCACGAGCCATCAACTCCGAGGTCAAGGCCGGCCGCGGATCGCCGCACGGCGGGGTGTTCCTCGATGTGTCGACCCGGCTGCCCAAGGAAGAGATCATCCGGCGACTGCCCTCGATGCACCACCAGTTCAAGGAGCTAGCCGACGTCGACATCACCGCGGAGCCCATGGAGGTCGGCCCGACCTGCCATTACGTGATGGGCGGCGTCGAAGTGGACCCGGACAGCGCGGCCGCGGCGAGGGTGCCCGGGCTGTTCGCGGCGGGCGAGGTCGCGGGCGGCATGCACGGTTCGAACCGGCTGGGCGGCAACTCGCTGTCCGACCTGCTGGTGTTCGGACGGCGTGCCGGAGTCGGGGCCGCGGAATATGTCGCCGCCCTGGGCAACAATTACCCGGCCGCCTCCGAATCCGCCATTGCAGAGGCGTCGGCAACCGCGCTCGCGCCCTTCCAGATCGAAGGTGGTGAGAATCCGTACACCCTGCATCAGGAATTGCAGCAGACTATGAACGATCTGGTCGGCATTATCCGCAATGCCTCGGAGGTACAACAAGCGTTGGATACCCTGGCCGATCTCAAAGCCAGGGCACGCAAGGTCAGCGTCGAGGGCCACCGGCAGTTCAATCCGGGTTGGCACCTGGCTCTCGACCTGCAGAACATGATCGCGGTCAGCGAGTGTGTGGCACGGGCAGCTCTGCTCCGGGAGGAGAGTCGCGGTGGCCACACCCGGGACGACTTCCCCGCGATGAGTGCACAGTGGCGCCAGCAGAACCTGATCTGTTCGGCCGTCTTCGGCCCAGCCGGTCTCGAGGCGGTCAACGTCGTCGAGCAACCAATTCCCAGTATTCGGCCAGACCTGCTGGACCTCTTCGATCGCGAGGAGCTCGCCAAGTACCTCACCGCATCCGAGCTACCGGTTGCTGCCGCCGATACCGACGGAGATTCCTCATGACTTACAGTGCGAAGTTCCGGGTATGGCGCGGAGATGCCGAGGGCGGTGATCTACAGGACTTCACGGTCGAGGTCAACGAGGGTGAGGTCGTACTGGACATAATCCACCGGCTGCAGGCGACCCAGGCTTCGGATCTGGCCGTGCGGTGGAATTGCAAGGCGGGAAAGTGTGGCTCATGCAGCGCCGAGGTGAACGGGCGCCCTCGACTGCTGTGCATGACCCGGATGTCGACCTTCACCGAAGCCGAGACGATCACCGTCACTCCGATGCGAGCGTTCCCGGTGATCCGAGACCTGGTCACCGACGTTTCCTTCAACTATCAGAAGGCCCGGGAGGTCCCGGCGTTCGCACCACCCGCCGACCTGGCCCCCGGCGAGTACCGGATGCAGCAGATCGACGTGCAGCGTTCGCAGGAGTTCCGCAAGTGCATCGAATGCTTCCTGTGTCAGGACACCTGCCATGTGGTTCGCGACCACGAGGAGAACAAGCAGTCCTTCGCGGGACCGCGTTTTCTCATGCGGATCGCCGAGCTGGATATGCACCCGCTCGACACCTTGGACCGCAAGGATCAGGCTCAGGACGAATTCGGCCTGGGCATGTGCAACATCACCAAATGCTGCACCGAAGTGTGTCCTGAGCACATCAAGATCACCGACAATGCCCTCATCCCGATGAAGGAAAGGGTGGCCGACCGCAAGTATGATCCGCTGGTATGGCTGGGCAACAAGATCCTGAGGCGCCCTTGACCGGCGCACCGATCGAGCACACGCTGATCCTCCTCCGGCACGCCAAGGCGGCTCAACACCCGGTGCCGGGCGGCTCCGCGGACCGCGACCGACCATTGGCGCCGCGTGGCCGTCGCGACGCGACGGTCGCTGGCGCCTGGCTGCGCGACAACGCCGGTCACCTGGACCTGGTCGTACTGTCGCCGGCACTCCGGGTCCGCCAGACCTGGGAGCTGGCCCAGGCGGACTTGGACTACACCCCGGAGGTACGGGAGGACGACCGGCTTTATGCCGAACCCGTCGAGCAATTGCTTCAGCTGATCGACGACCTTCCCGCCGAAGCTCGTACGGTGCTCTTCGTCGGCCATAATCCCGAGTTGAGCAGGCTCGCGTCCACGCTGTCCGGTTCGGACGTGGAGCTCAGCACCTCGGGTATCGCCGTCCTCGATCTCGCCGGTCCGTGGGCCGAGGTGACGAGCGGGTCCGCGCGACTGCGCGCAACGGTCACGGCGCGAGCTGAATAGTGCCAGACTGAACGCGTGACCGAACATCGCACGGAACTAAATGTGCTCGGAGGTCGCCTCGAGGAGTGCGGCACAGACCCGGTCACCGGCTTCTTCCGAGACGGCTGTTGCTCGAGCGGACCCGAGGATCTCGGCAGCCATACGGTCTGCGCGGTCGTGACGTCGGAATTCCTTTCCTACCAGGAGTACATCGGCAACGATCTGAGCACTCCGCGCCCCGAGTACGGTTTCGCCGGGCTGCGGGCGGGCGACCGTTGGTGCGTCGTCGCGTCCCGGTGGCTGCAGGCCTACGAAGCCGGTTTGGCCAGTCCGGTCGTGCTTGCCGCGACAAACGAGCGCGCGCTGGACATCGTCGGGCTGCAGGCACTGCTCGAGAACGCGGTGGACGTGCCTGCTGATCCGAGTTCGCTTGAGTGACGGTGGACGTCAGCTTTCGGTGAGCGTGCTGATGGCCCCGGCAATCCGCCGTTGCCTGGTCTGCGCCGCCTTGGCCGCTTCGATCGCCAGCACATGGGCCAGCTTGTGGCTGTAGGACATCGCGTCGAACTTCACTCGGGCCGCCGGGTTCGCGTCCAGGGCCCGCGTGAAGTCATCCGGCACTTCGACCACCCTCGGCTCGGTGTCGATCTCGATCTCGACCTCGACCTGGTCTCCCGCGGCCAGGCCGGCCGCGCTCCGATGCTCAGCGCTGAGCGGGATCAGGAAGCGGTCTCCGCGTGGAGCGATTGTGCTGCGGTAGGTGTAGTTCCCGATCGTGACGCACACCGCCGGTTTCCTTCCGGCACCGAGCTTGGTCACGATCTCGGGCGGGACAACCAGACCCGTGGCGCTCTTGCCTCCGAGCAGGACGGTGGTCGGAAACCTCATGGCTGCAGTATGACCGACTCGGCTCAGCTCGCCGCCTCGATATCGGCCTGATCGTCGCGCTCGTTGCGGCCAAGGGCAAACTCGAGCTCGTCGGCGTCGAATTGTGCGGAGTCCGGTTCGCGGCGTGTCGAGACCGGGCCCTCCAGGCGGACCGCTGCTGACTCGAGTTCGGCCGCTGCGGCGGCGAATCCCATCCCCAGCAACCTCTTCGCGCGGCGCCGTGCCTCCGCGGCGATCTCGGCATGCAGACCATCGCTCATCGGTAAATTCCCCACCAGGCCATGAGACCAGTATGACGTGAACATTAGGTTCCGGTTAAGAAACACGGGGGTGACGAAGGCGGCTCAGGCAAGGGCGGCCGTGAGATCACCGAGTAGGTCTTCGATGTTCTCGATACCCACGCTGAGCCGGATCAGGTCAGACGGCACTTCGAGCGGAGATCCCGCCACGCTCATGTGGGTCATGCGCCCCGGGTGCTCGATCAGTGACTCGACGCCGCCGAGGGACTCGCCGAGGGTGAAGATCTGGGCCAGCTCACAAACCTTCAGTGCGGCCTCCTCGCCGCCTCGCATCCGGAATGACACCATGCCGCCGAACCTGGCCATCTGCCGGGCAGCGACCTCATGATTCGGGTGCTCGGACAGCCCCGGATACAGCACGCTTGCAACAGCCGGATGACCGGTCAGAAACTGGACGACCTGTTCGGCATTCTCACAATGCCGGTCCATCCGTACCCCTAGCGTCTTGATCCCACGCAGGACCAACCATGCGTCGAACGGGCCGCTGATCGCTCCCATCGCGTTCTGGTGAAAAGCGATTTCGTCACCGACGGCAGCGGTCGAGGTGACCACCGCGCCGCCGACCACGTCGGAATGCCCACCCAGGTATTTCGTCGTCGAATGCAGCACCACATCAGCGCCCAGCGCCAGTGGTTGCTGGAGATAGGGTGACGCGAAGGTGTTGTCGACCACGAGGGCGGCGCCGCAGTTCTTGGATATCTCGGCCAGCGCGGCGATATCGGCAATATTCAGCAGCGGATTGGTCGGCGTCTCGACCCACACCACCGTGGTATTCGGGGTAACGGCAGCAGCCACTGCGGCCGGATCGTGCATGGCCACCGCCGTGTGGTCGACCCCCCAGCGGCTGAGCACCCGGGCGATCAGGCGGAACGTGCCGCCGTAGGCGTCGTCGGGGAGCAGGACGTGGTCGCCGGGCTTGCACAGGGTGCGGAGCACCGTGTCCTCCGCGGCGAGACCGGAGGCGAAGGCCAGGCCCCGTGCGCCACCCTCCAGAGCGGCCAGGCACTCCTCCAGCGCAGTCCGAGTGGGGTTCGCGCTACGGGAGTACTCGTAACCGGAACGCAACCCGCCGACGCCGTCCTGTTTGTAGGTCGACGTCTGGTAGATGGGAACGGCCACGGCCCCGGTCAGCGAGTCAGGTTCCTGTCCGGCATGAATGGCTCGAGTGTTGAATCCGCCGTCTGCCCGAGCCTCACTCATGCGCAGTTCCGGCTGGCTCGCTGCGATGCTCACTCATGTTCCACCCGGCTCTTCGCGCAAGCGCTCATCGCTGCACTCGCTCCGCTCCTCACTCGCTGGCGCTCGCTGCGATGCTCACTCATGTTCCACCCGGCTCTTCGCGCAGCGCTCACTCATGGGGTCAACGGTACTTCGCTGCTTCTCTTCGCTCACTCATGGGTTGATCCAAGGGAGTACCTGGGCAGCGCGCCCAGAGTCTTCGTTGTGACACCCCTCCTCAGCTCCGGCGGGGCACCGCGATCGCAGTTCAGCGCGTGCGCCGCCGGAGCGGCCCGAGACGCCGGGGGGTCACCCACGCACCGGGATTTTCATCCCAGACGCCTCATGCTGGCCGGCCCAAGACGCTAGTCATGGCCCAGCATGGCCAGCATGGGGCGTTGTCCAATCTGCCCGTTCCCAGCCCCACCCAAGCGTGGCAAGGCTCATTCAAGCGCGGAACACCGATCAGCCGGTGAGGTGACCCAGCAGGTCCTGCCGGGTCAGCACCCCGGTGGGCTTGCCGTCGACGTGCACCAACAGGGCGTCGGCCGCACCGAGCGCCGCTACCGCCGCCCGGACCGGCTCGCCCGACCCGATGATCGGCAGCGCCGCCGACATATGTTTCTCGAGCGGATCGGCGAGCGTAGCCGTACCGGCGAACAAAGCGTCCAGCAATGCTTTCTCCGATACCGAACCGACGACCTCGCCCGCAGTGATGGGAGGTTCCGCCTTCACCACCGGCATCTGCGAGACCGAATACTCGCGCAGGATGTCGATCGCCTCGCGCACCGTCTCGTTCGGATGGGCGTGTACCAATGCCGGGGTCTGCCCACTCTTGGCGGTCAACACGTCACCGATGGTGTCCTCGCCGGACGCCTCGATGAAGCCATAGTCACTCATCCAGGTGTCGGAGAAGATCTTGGCCAAGTACCCGCGACCCCCGTCGGGTAGCAACACCACGATGACGTCGTCCTTGGACGCCTGCTCGGCGACCGTAAGCGCAGCGGCAACGGCCATCCCGCAGGAACCACCGACCAGCAGCCCCTCCTCTCGGGCCAGTCGGCGAGTGATCTCGAAGGATTCCCGATCGGAGATCGCGATGATGTCGTCGGTGATCGTGCGATCGAAGGCGTCCGGCCAGAAGTCCTCGCCCACCCCCTCGACCAGGTAGGGGCGCCCGGTGCCACCGGAGTACACCGAACCTTCAGGGTCGGCGCCGATAACCCGGACACCGCCGTCTGCGCGACCGGCCGAAGCCTCCTTGAGGAACAGCCCGGCACCGGAAATAGTGCCGCCGGTACCGACACCGGCCACGAAATGAGTGACCCGGCCGTCGGTCTGCTCCCAGATCTCCGGCCCGGTCGTCTCGTAGTGAGAGCGCGCGTTGTTCGGGTTGGCGTATTGATTGGGCTTCCATGCGCCCGGGATCTCCCGGGTCAACCGATCCGAGACCTGGTAGTACGAGCGCGGATCTTCCGGTGCCACGGCGGTCGGGCAGACGTGGACCTCGGCCCCGAAGGCCTTGAGGGTATTGATCTTGTCAGCCGCC
>JAVEET010000118.1 GCA_030840295.1 Pseudonocardiales bacterium | reverse complement strand
CCGACATCAAAACCAGCCCATGCCAGGTCCCGTCGTGGAAGCTGAGGCCACGGCGGCGCCCTCCTCGATGAACGCGGCGCTCCGGTACGCCCTGATTGCCCTGGCGTTGAAGGCCCATCCAGTCAGCCCCGACCCGACCCGACCCGATATAAGCCGTACTCGCGGAAGGCGTAATTGGTCAGGGCCCGAATGGCATCGGTGCCGTTGCCGTGGCTCCAGAACGGCCACCGGACAAGACCGAGTCACCCCACGTGATCCCTTCCTCAGCACTTGAGAACATCAGCGCGCACCCAAGGCGTTCAGCAGCTGGGGCAACAGGGACCGCAGCGCCTTCCCCCGATGGCTGATGGCGTCCTTGTCCACCGGCTCCAACTCGGCACTCGTGAGTTCGAAACCTTCGGGCACGAAGATCGGGTCGTAACCGAAGCCGTTGGTGCCCCGCCGTTGGCGGATCAAGCGACCGGGCATCACACCCTCGCTCACGTGCCGTTCGCCGGTCGGCGTCACGAACGCCGCCGCGCACACGAAGGCGGCGCCGAGCCGGTCCTCCGGCACATCAGCCAGCTGTTCGAGGACGAGTTCGAGGTTCTTGTCGTCGTCCTTGGCCGTGCCGGCCCACCTGGCCGACAACACGCCCGGCATACCGTTGAGCGCATCGACGCTGATCCCTGAATCGTCGGCGACGGCAAGCAGGCCGGTGTGCCTGACCGCCTCGCTGGCCTTGAGCAGTGCATTCGCGGCGAAGGTGGCGCCGGTCTCCGGAACTTCGTCATAAGCGGCGACGCTGTCGAGTCCGATGACTTCGACGTCGAGACCTTCGCCGGTACCGCCCTCGATGGCCTCGGCGAGGATCCGCCTCAGTTCAGCCAGCTTCTTGGTGTTTCGGGTAGCCAGCAGCACCTGACTTGTCACGAGGCGAGCGCCTGCTTCTGCAATCGGTCCAACTCCGCGCAACCGCTTACGGCGAGGTCGAGCAGTGCGTCCAACTCGTCACGGCGGAACGGCACACCTTCGGCTGTGCCCTGAACCTCGACGAAGTCACCGGAGCCGGTCACCACGACATTCATGTCGGTTTCGGCTCGGACATCCTCCTCGTACATCAGATCGAGTCGGGGCTCGCCGTCTATGACACCCACCGAGACCGCCGACAAGGAGGTGACCAACGGTGTGGGCTTGGCCAGTGCCTTGCGTCCTTCGAGCCAGCTGATCGCGTCGGCGAGGGCGACGTAGGCGCCGGTGATCGCAGCGGTCCGGGTACCGCCGTCAGCCTGGATGACGTCGCAGTCGATCGCGATCGAGTTCTCGCCGAGCGCGGACAGATCCACCGCGGCGCGCAGTGCACGCCCGATCAACCGGGAGATCTCATGCGTCCGGCCGCCGATCTTGCCCCGGACCGACTCACGGTCGTTGCGGGTCAGGGTGGCACGGGGCAACATCGAGTACTCGGCTGTGACCCAGCCCAATCCGCTGCCTTTACGCCACCGCGGCACGCCCTGAGTCACCGATGCGGCGCACAGCACCTTGGTCTCGCCGAACTCGATGAGTGCGGAGCCCTCGGCGTAGGCCTGCCAGTTGCGGGTGATCGTGATGGGGCGAAGTTGGTCGGCGGCGCGACCGTCAGGGCGGGTCATACGCCGAAGCCTAGCCAGCACGCCCGACACGGCGCTTCGCTGCTCCCCGGGGCGGCAGCCCGATCGCGCGCGCCGCAAATTCTGTTGTATGACCATCAGGTGGGCCGCCATCATCGGTCCATCCGCAGCGGGTCCTCCCGCATGCTGTCATCGTCGCAGTTCATACCAAGTCGGCAACGCCGCCGCCGGCCTGCCAGGATGGTGACCGACCTGCCAGGATGGTGACCGGCCTGCCAGGATGGTGAGATGCGCAGCGAACTCGTCCCGATCCGTACCGGTACGCGGGCCCAGGTTCACGATATAACCGCCGAATGCCAGGCCTTCCTGGCAGCCGCGCCGCCCACTGAATCGGCCGACGGGCTCCTGAATGTGTTCGTACCACACGCGACCGCTGGCATCGCCATCCTCGAGACGGGCGCCGGCAGCGATGACGATCTGCTGACCGCCCTGGAGGATCTGCTGCCCCGCGACGGCCGATGGCGGCATCGGCATGGCTCGCCCGGCCACGGCCGCGATCACGTGCTGCCGGCGATCATCGCGCCGCACGCGAGCATCCCGATCCTCGGCGGTCAGCTCCAGCTGGGCACCTGGCAGTCGGTATGCCTGGTCGACACCAACGTCGACAACCCCGACCGCCAGGTTCGGCTCAGCTACCTTGCGGGCTGAGTTCGGCGTGGTCGAGACCGAGGAAACGATGGACCAGCTTGTTGAACGGGATCTCCGGCCCGGTGGCGTCGAATCGACGGCTCGGCGGAGCCTCGTCCACGCGCAGCAGGTCAGCCATCATTAGCGTGCGATAGACGTCCTTTGCCGTCTCCTCGGCACTGGACACCAGGCTCACGCCGTCACCGAGGACGACCGAGAGCAGACCGGTCAGCAACGGGTAATGGGTACACCCGAGGACCAGGGTGTCGATATCTGCCGCGGCGAGCGGCGCGAGGTACGACTCGGCCAGGCCGAGCAGTTGCCGGCCGCTGGTGACGCCTCGCTCGATGAAGGGCACGAATTGCGGGCAGGCCGCAGCGACGACCTCGATATCCGGCGCGGCCGCGAACGCGTCCTGGTAGGCACCGGAGGTCACGGTAGCGACCGTGCCGATCACTCCCACCCGACCGTTACGGGTGGCGGCGACCGCCCGCCGGACCGCAGGCCGGATCACCTCGACCACCGGGATGTCGTACCGCTCGCGGGCGTCCGCCAGGCACGCCGAAGATGCGGAGTTGCATGCGATGACCAGCATCTTCACGCCGGACGCCACGAGCGAGTCCATCACGTCCAGCGCGTAGCGGCGCACGTCGGCGATGAGCAACGGCCCGTATGGCGCGTGCGCGGTGTCGCCGATGTAATGCAATGCCTCGTTCGGCAGCTGATCGAGGACGGCACGGGCAACAGTGAGGCCACCGACGCCGGAGTCGAACATCCCGATCGGGGCATCGGCGGAGATCGGGTGCACCGAATCAGCCTACGGGGACGGTGGGACCCAGCCGCCACGGGCCGAGTTACGCACAACCTCGTCAAGAGACGCGATGCCTGGCGTAACCGAGGACGTCAGGCGTAACTGAGCAACGTTGGCGGTGGCAGACCCCTCAGCTGGTCAGGAAAGGCGGTGCACCGTTCGTCGGCTTCGGGCGGGCCGGGCGGCGGTGGAACGCGTAGGCCACCACAACCCCGACCGCGAAGCCGGACACGTGACCACCCCAGAAGACGTTTCCGCCCAGCCGAGGCAGCAGCCCGGAGAACATCGAGGAGAACACCAACGCGACCGCCACCGCCACCGCGATCCAAGCCAGCTTGCGGGAGAACCACGCTCGGGCCAGCAGGTAACCGAGCCAACAGAAGATGACCCCGCTGGCGCCCACGATGACCGAGCCGCTCGGCCCGGCCAGCCAGTCCACGAGGCCGGCGGCGAGCACGCCGGCCGCGGTGACCAGCACGAAGTAGCGCACCCCGCTGATCAGCAAGAGCCAGGCCAGCACGGCGAACGGCACCGAGTTGGCGACCAGATGCCCGGCATTGGCGTGCAGGAACGGCGAGAAAATGATACCGCTCAGGCCGTCCAGCTGCCGGGGTTTGATCCCGAATCGCAGCAGTCGGTGATCGAGCACCGCGTTGACGATCAGGATTGCCCACAAAAGGGCGAGCATCCCGCCCGACCACACGGCCGCGCCGGAGAAAGTCGAAGGGGCCAGCCCCTTGCGCAGGCTGGTATTGGCCAGTTCATGACGCTGCTGCTGCTTGCGGGCGGCCCGCGCAGCCTTACCACCGCCCACGGTGGTGGGCGGTTTGGCCGGCCGCGGGGTCGGCTGCGGCTGTCCGGGGGTTGGTGCGATCACAGCTCCACGCTACCGCCCTAGGCCCAGAGTTGGCCCTCGAGCCGCTCAGCCGCCTGTTGCAGCGAACCGGAGTACGCCCCCGTCGACAGGTACTTCCAACCGCCGTCACACACCACGAACACCACGTCGGCCTGCTCACCGGCCTTCAGGGCCTTGTCAGCCACGCCGAGTGCCGCGTGCAGGATCGCACCCGAGGAGATACCGGCGAAGATACCCTCGTGCTCGACCAGGTCCCGGCTCCGGCGCAACGCGTCGTAGGACGTGACGGAGAACCGCGAGGTGAGGACCGAATCGTCATAGAGTTCCGGGACGAACCCCTCGTCGATGTTGCGCAGGCCGTAGACCAGTTCGCCGTAGCGGGGCTCGGCTGCGATGATCTGCACGCCAGGGACCTTCTCCCGCAGGAACCGCCCGGTCCCCATCAGGGTCCCGGTGGTGCCGAGGCCGGCCACGAAGTGCGTTATGGACGGCATATCGGCCAGGATCTCAGGCCCGGTCCCGTCGTAGTGCGCCTGCGCGTTCGCCGGGTTCCCGTACTGGTAGAGCATGACCCATTCCGGGTTCTCGACGGCAAGCTTCTTGGCCATCGCGACGGCCTGGTTCGAGCCACCTGCAGCAGGCGAGGAGATGATCCGCGCACCGAACATCTCCAGGAGCTGGCGGCGCTCCTCGGAGGTGTTCTCCGGCATCACGCACACCATGCCGTAGCCCTTGAGCTTGGCGATCATGGCCAGCGAGATCCCGGTGTTACCCGACGTCGGTTCGAGGATGGTGCAGCCAGGAGTCAGCCGGCCCTCGGCCTCCGCCGCGGTGATCATGGCCAGCGCGGCGCGGTCCTTGATCGAGCCGGTCGGGTTGCGGTCCTCGAGCTTGGCCCAGAGCCGGACCGAAGGTCTCTGCTCGCCGGCATCCCATCGCGGCGAGAGCCTCGGCAGGCCCACCAACGGGGTACCGCCGAGAGCCTCGACCAACGAGTCGTAACGAGTCACGAGCGACTTCTAGAACGACCCACCCGCGACAGCAGGCAGGATCGTCACGGAATCGCCGTCGGACAGCGTCGTGTCCAACGAGCCGGTGAAGCGGACGTCCTCGTCGTTGACGTAGATGTTGACGAACCGGTGCAGCGAACCGTCGTCGGTGATCAGACGGGCCTTGAGCCCCGAGTACCGGGTCTCCAGATCGTCCAGAAGCGCGGCGAGGTTGGCGCCGTCGCCGGGAACCGCCTTCGAACCGTCGGTGTAGCTGCGCAGGATGGTGGGGATCTTGACCTCAACGGCCATGGGTGGAACTCCTTCTCCGTGTGCCCGCCAGGCTGAACCTGGCGCGCGAATGGTCCTCGGGTCTTCAGAACGAACCGGGGACGGGAAATATGTCCGCAAGCCCGGCCAGGGCGGGATCAGTGACAGTCGTAACAGACGTCGAGAACGGTGTGTCCCAGCAGAACCCGCTCGATTCCGCTGTCGTAGGCGTCGGGATAAATGGTCACAGCTCGGCCACCACCTGGACCGGCTCCTCCGTCGCGGCGCCCTGCACAATACGAAAGGAGCGGAACTCCACGGTGTCCGGCTGCCGGGTTGATACCAGCACGTAGTGCGCGTTCGGCTCCTGCGCCAGGTTGATATCGGTCCGGGACGGGTACGCCTCGGTCGCGGTGTGCGAGTGATAGACGATGACGGGCTCTTCGTCGTTGGCTTCCATCTCCTTGTAGAGCTGGAGGAGATCCGCCGAGTCGAACTCGTAGAACGTCGGGGATCGAGCCGCGTTGAGCATCTCGATCACGCGGACCGGCCGGTCCGAGCCTTCCGGGCCGGCAACTACTCCACAGGCCTCGTCCGGATGGTCCCGGCGGGCATGGGCGACGATCGCGTCGTACGTCACCGTAGAGAGGGTCAACACAATGAACCAGGATATCGGGCGGGGCCGGTCTTCAGCACATCAGGCCATCAGGTGCATGACGAGCATCTCCTGAACGCCAGTCAACCAGTGGTACAGAGCGGTCGATTCCGACTCGGGGTCCAGCTCCTCGGTCTCGCTGACGCCAAGCCGGGTGCCCACCGCCAACCGGACGTCGTTGATGACCCGGATCCACCTGTCGGCTGCCTCGTCGTCCAGTTCGAAGCGGCCGCCGGAGGGCGGCAGCTCAGCCCGGCAGGCCTGCACCCGCGCGGACCGTTCGGCCTTCAGATCGGCGGCCACCAGCTCGCGGTACTCCGCCGACGCGGCGTCGTCGTCGGTGTAGCCGTCCGGATACAGCCGCTGCACCACCGGGTCGCCTTCCTCGGACGCCACCAGCAGCTCGGACAGGTCGTCGAAGATCTCACCGAGCAGAGCCGACTCGCTCGGTAACAGGTCGACCCGCAGGACGGACTGTTTGCGGCGTACCTTCATGAGTCCCGCTGAACCGTGGCCCACAGACCGTAGCCGTGCAGGGTGGCGGTGTCGCCTTCCATCCGCTCGCGCGGCCCGGAGGACACGATGGCCTTGCCCTTCTGATGGACGTCGAGCATCAGGGCGGTCGCCTTTTCCTTCGGATAGCCGAACACCTTCATGAAGACATGGGTCACGTAACTCATCAGGTTGACCGGGTCGTTCCACACCACGGTGACCCATGGCCGATCGGGGTCGAGCTGCTCGTCGGCCCGCTCGTCAACCTGCTCCGCTACCTCCGGCTCGCGAACCGGCGTCGCCGTCGACGTACTGGACATATCTCCATGGTGTCACGGGTGCGGTGGCACGGTGTCTGGCAGCATCAGGGAATGCCGCCAGCACCGTCAGCTGCCCTGTACACCGACCGCTACGAGCTCACCATGCTCGGGGCGGCGCTGGCCGACGGCAGCGCCGCGCGCCGGTGCACCTTCGAGGTGTTCGGCCGCCGGCTGCCCAACGGCCGCCGGTTCGGCGTGGTGGGCGGCATCGGCCGCCTGATGGAATCGATCGCCGACTTCCGGTTCACCGGCGCGCAGTTGGCCGGTCTCACCGACGCCGGCGTCGTCGACGACCGGACCGCGGACTACCTGGCCGGCTACCGGTTCACCGGCGATGTGGACGGCTACGCCGAAGGTGAACCGTACTTTCCCTACTCGCCGATCCTGTCGATAACCGGCACGTTCGCCGAGGCCGTGCTGCTCGAGACCCTGGTGCTGTCCGTCCTCAACCACGACTCGGCCGTCGCCGCGGCCGCCGCCAGGATGGTGGTCGCGGCCGGCGACCGGCCGCTCATCGAGATGGGCTCCCGCCGGACCCATGAGGAAGCCGCGGTGGCCGCGGCCCGCGCGGCCTACCTGGTCGGTTTCGCGTCGACCTCGAACCTGGCCGCGGGCGAGCGGTACGGCATCCCCACGGCCGGCACGGCCGCGCATTCCTTCACCCTCCTGCATGACACCGAGGAGGCGGCGTTCTCCTCGCAGATCGCGGCCGCAGGCCCGTCGACCACGCTGCTGGTCGACACCTACGACATCGGCCGCGGCATCCAGAAGGCGATCGCGGTGGCCGGTCCGGCGCTTGGCGCCGTCCGGATTGATTCCGGTGACCTCGCGGTGATGGCCCATCAGGCCAGGCAGCAGCTGGACTCGCTAGGTGCCCGCGACACCAAGATCGTGGTCAGCGGTGACCTGGACGAGTTCGCGATCGCCGCCCTCGCCGCGGCGCCGGTCGATGTCTACGGTGCCGGTACAGCCGTGGTCGTCGGCTCGGGTGCTCCCACCGCCGGGCTGGTGTACAAACTCGTCGAGGTCGACGGGCGGCCGGTCGAGAAGCGCAGCGAGCACAAGGGCAGCCGGGGCGGGCAGAAGATCGCCTACCGTCGGCATCGCTCCTCCGGCACCGCCACCGAGGAGCTGGTCGCGCAGGCCTCGGCCGGCTTCGCTCCGGAGAGCAGCGATCGACTCCTGACGATTCCGCTCATGAGGAAGGGCGAGGCCGTGACCGCCACGTCACTGGCGGACTCGCGGAAGCGCCATCGACTTGCCGTGCAGGCGCTACCGTGGGAGGCGCTGAAGCTGTCCAAGGGTGACCCCGGCCTGCCGGTGGCGTTCGGTTGATCCGCTCAGCGGCGAGTTGGCAGGTCGGCGAGTTCTAGGGAGGTAGCGATGAGCAACCCCATCGACGAGGAGACCTACGGCGACCGCACGGTGCGCGACCCGAACGCGGTGAAGCAGGGCAACCCAGGCAAGCCACAGTCGGAGTACCAGGTTTACGACGAGCCCGAAGACTGTCAGCCCCAGCACGAGCCGAGTGATTTCAGTGAGGGAGCCGGCGAGGTGGTCCCCGGCACCACCGCTCCGACCGAGGACGACGACTAGTTCGACCAGTACAGATCGACCAGTACAGATCGGCCAGTGCGGATCGGCCAGTGCGCCTAGACGGCCGGGCTACTCAGTTCGCTGCTGGTCCATGGCGCCCACGCTGAGGACACCATCGAGATCGGAATCCGTATCCGTATCCAGATCGGCGGCCTCGATCTCGGACCGGGAGATGCCCAGCACGTAGAGCACCGCGTCCAGGAACGGGTGGTTCACCGATACTTCGGCGGTTTCCCGCAGCGCGGCTTTACCGTTGAAGGCGATGCCCAACCCGGCGGTGCGCAGCATGTCGATGTCGTTCGCGCCGTCTCCGATCGCCACGGTCTGCGCCAACGGCACGCCGAACTGCCTGGCGAAGCGACGCAAGGCCTCGGCCTTGCCCGGCCGATCCACGATCTCGCCCAGGACGCGGCCGGTGAGCCGTCCATCGGCCACCTCCAGGACGTTCGCCGCTGCGAAGTCCAGATTCAGCTCGGTCACGAACCGGTCGGTGAGCACGGTGAATCCCCCGGAAACCACCCCGACGATGTAACCCAGCCGCTTCAGCGTGCGGACCAGGGTCCGAGCGCCCGGCGTGAGCTGCAACGAATCCCGCACCCGCTCGACGTCGGCCATCGGCAGTCCGGACAGCAGCGCGACCCGTGCGGTCAGGGACTCGGAGAAATCCAACTGGCCGGCCATGGCCGCCCCGGTGATGGCCTTCACCCTGTTTTCGACGCCGGCCAGTTTGGCCAGCTCGTCGATCCCCTCGCCCTGCACCAGGGTCGAGTCGACATCCAGCACCACCAGGCGCTTGGCCCGACGGGACAGTCCAGCCCGTTCGACCGCAATGTCGAGGCCGGTGTCACCCGCCGCGCGAACCAGGATTCCGCGCACCCGTGATTCGTCGGCATCGGCGACGATCATGTCCAGGCTCGATACCGGGTACGTCGAAAGCTGGGTGACCGACTCGATGTTGCCGCCCACGTCGGCGATGCGTTGGGACACGTCGGCGATCGCGCCCGGCCGCAGCGGATGGCCCAGCACAATCACATGCAGTTTCGGCTTCGCCGGAGCCTCCTGCCAGTCGCTGTCTCGCGGCTCGCCGGGCTGCTCGACCACCACGACCTCGTGTTCCATCCCGAGAGCGGAACAGGAGTTGTCGATCGAGCGGCGCAACGAGGCCGGGTCACCTCGCAGGTCCAGCACCACGCCGAGGATGAGCCGCTCCCGGATGACGACTTGCTCGACGTCGATCACATCGACATCGTGAGCGGCGAACGAGGAGAAGAGCGCAGCCGTCACGCCGGGACGGTCGCGTCCCGACACCGTGACAAGCACACTGATTGGGTCCATGAAGGGGTTCAGCACATCACAGCAAGGATGAAACCTCGCTGAGCGCGCAACCTAGTTTCCGGGATCCGGGTCCCGCTGGCCCTGACGGTTTCCCTCGCTGCCGACGACCACCTTCCCGGCGGCTTCGGCGTGCTCGTGCTTCTTGTGGGCGTGCGCCTCACGTTCGAGCTGTTCGATCAGGTGCGGGTAGTGCGCCTCGAAGGCCGGTCGCTCCGAGCGGATCCGCGGCATCGACGTGAAGTTGTGCCGCGGCGGCGGGCACGAGGTGGCCCATTCCAGGGAGTTGCCGTGGCCCCACGGGTCATCAGCGGTCGCGACCTCACCGAATCGGTAGGACTTGTAGACGTTGTAGAGGAACGGCAGCATCGAAGCGCCCAGCAAGAACGAACCGATGGTCGAGACGGTGTTCAGTGTGGTGAACCCGTCCCCGGGCAGGTAGTCGGCATACCGGCGCGGCATGCCCTTGTTGCCCAGCCAATGCTGGACCAGGAACGTGGCGTGGAACCCGAAGAAGGTCAGCCAGAAATGCAGCTTGCCCAGTCTCTCGTCCATGTAACGGCCGGTGAACTTCGGGAACCAGAAGTACACCCCCGCATACGCGGCAAAGACGATAGTGCCGAAAAGCACGTAGTGGAAGTGCGCGACGACGAAGTACGAGTCCGACACATGGAAGTCGACCGGGGGCATAGCCAGCAGGACGCCGGTCAGGCCACCGAACAGGAAGGTGACCAGGAAGCCCACCGAGAACAGCATCGGCGTTTCAAAGGTGATCGATCCCCGCCACAGCGTTCCGATCCAGTTGAAGAACTTCAGCCCGGTCGGCACCGCGATCAGCAGGGACATGAAGGAGAAGAACGGCAACAACACCGCACCGGTGGCGAACATGTGGTGGGCCCACACCGTCAGCGACAGGGCCGCGATGGACAGGGTTGCCAGCACCAGCCCCTTGTAACCGAACAACGGTTTACGGCTGAACACCGGGAAGATCTCCGACACCACGCCGAAGAACGGCAGGGCCAGGATGTAGACCTCGGGATGGCCGAAGAACCAGAACAGATGCTGCCAGAGGATCGCGCCGCCGTTGTTCGAGGCGAAGACCTGACTGCCCAGGTGCCGGTCCACCCACAGCACCAGCAGCGCCGAGGTCAGGATCGGGAAGGCGAGCAGCACCAGTAACGAGGTGACCAGGACGTTCCAGGTGAAGATCGGCATCCGGAACATCGTCATACCGGGCGCCCGCAGCGTGATGATCGTGGTGACGAAGTTGACGCCGCCCAGGATCGTGCCCAGACCGGAGATGGCGAGCCCGATGATCCAGAAATCGGTACCGCTGCCGGGCGAGTTCATTTCGTTGTTGAGGGGAAGGTAGAACGTCCAGCCACCGTCGGCGGCTCCACCCGGGGTGAGGAACCCGGCGCACGCGGTGGTGGCGCCGAAGAGGTAGAGCCAGTATGAGAACGCGTTCAGCCGCGGAAAGGCGACGTCCGGGGCACCGATCTGCAGCGGGATCACCAGATTGGCGAAGGCGAATACCAGCGGGGTGGCGAAGAACAGCAACATGATTGTGCCGTGCATGGTGAACAACTGGTTGTACTGCTCGGGAGTCAGGAACTGCATGCCGGGCCGAGCCAGTTCGGCCCGCATGATCAGCGCGAGCACACCGCCGAACATGAAGAACGCGAAGGACGTGACCATGTACATCCGGCCGATCAGCTTGTGATCGGTGGTGTGCAGCATCTTGAGGAACAACGACCCCTTGGCGTCCGGAGTCGCCGGGAACGGGCGGGTCACAATCGGCGCGGGCTCGATGTCCATCGGGCCCGCGGTGACGATCGGCTCTGCAGTCGTGGTCAAACCAGCCTCCGGCAACTTGTACAGCTGTTCTGGGCCGAACCACACCGTTTCCACAGCAGAGCGAGACGTCCCCAGGTTTCTCAGTGAGGATAGCCACCGCCTCGTCCAATCCACCCACCGACCCGTCCGGAGCCGCCTACTCGCTCGGAATCGACGCTCAGCGTTCATCGCGACGTCGCGTGGCGCTCGTCGGCTGCTCGGTTGGCTGCTGCACGCTTCGTTCGTGCGGGTTGCCCTCGTTGCGGAAACCTTCCGGCCAGCCGTCAACGGCGTGGTCAATTCCGTCATCCGCGCCTGCGAGCACCTGACCGACCGGGGCCACGAGGTGTTGGTCGTCGCACCGTCCGGCGAGAGCTTCCGCACGGGGCACGGGCATCCGATCCGGGTTGTCCGGGTCGCCGGGATGTCGATTCCGGGATATGCGGGTTTGTCGGTGGCCCGCCCGGGCGGTGACCTGACCGCGACTCTGGCCGAGTTCGACCCGGATGTGGTTCATCTCGCATCACCACTGGTTCTCGGCTGGGCCGGTGCAGTAGCGGCCCAGCAGCTCGGAGTCCCGTCGGTGGCCGTCTTTCAGACCGACTTGAGCGGGTTCCTACGGCGATACCGGCTTGGTTCGGCCTCCCCCGCGCTTTGGTCCATGCTGCGTCGATTGCACAACCTGGCCGACCTGACGCTGGTGCCATCCTCGGCGACGTCGAATCAGCTCCGCGCGCACGGCATCGGGCCGCTGGCCATCTGGCAGCGGGGCGTCGACGCCGAACGCTTCCATCCGCGGCATCGCAGTGAACTGTTGCGGGCCCGGACCGCTGGTCTCGGCACCATGCTGGTCGGCTTCGTGGGTCGGCTGGCGGCCGAGAAGCGGGTTGACCTGCTCGAGCCCATCAGCCGACTAGCCGGCGTGCATCTGGTCGTCGTGGGCGACGGGCCCAAGCGGGCCACCTTGCAACGGGCGATGCCACAGGCCAGCTTCACCGGCCTGCAGACCGGCCCCGCGCTGTCGCGGCTGATGGCCAGCCTCGATCTGCTCGTCAATCCGGGCTCGGACGAGACGTTCTGCCAGGTTGTGCAGGAGGCGTTGGCCGCGGGTGTGCCGGTCCTCACCGCAGCGGCCGGCGGCCCGCTGGACCTGGTGAGGCACAACGAGAACGGCTGGCTGTGGTCCGGGGACGATCCGGCGGTGCTGGCCGCCCAGGTGTCAGCCCTGCGATCGGACCGCCGGGCGCTGGCCGCGGCGGCCCGGCTGGCACGGCCCTCGGTGGTCGCCCGGACCTGGACCCGGATCGGCGACGAATTGATCGGCCACTACCGGGACGTGATCGCCGGCCAGCACGGGGGCGCCCTCCGGGCCACCGATCTGGTGTCGCTCAAGTCGGCCGGCCTGGCAGATGCGGCCGAGGCCGGCGCGGCCGCCACCGGGCGTCCGCGGCTGGCTGGCGCGCCATGAGAGCACGCCTGGTGGTGAGCCTGCACGATGTGGCACCGGCGTCCCGGCAGGCCAGCGAGCGCTGGTTCGCTGAGCTCGACCGGCTAGGCGTCCCGTCATCGATACTGGTCATCCCCGGTCGGTGGCGCGGTCGATCGCTGGCCGAGGACTCCGAACTCGCCAGCATGCTGGCTGACCGCGTGGTGTCGGGCGACGAGATCGTGCAACACGGCTGGCGCCATGGTGTGGGCGCTGACGGCAACGGCTGGCGAACCATGACCGAACGGGCATTGGCTCGTGGCGCCGGGGAATTCGCGGCGCTCAGCGTGCCCGCGGCAACCCTGCGACTGCGCGCCGGACGGGCGGAACTGACCGCCGCGGGCCTGGAGACAGCGGGGTTCACCGCCCCGGGCTGGCTGCATTCGCCGGGCACCCTGCAAGCCCTGCGCCAGGAGGGCTACAGCTTCACCACCACCCACGCCGGACTGGTGGTGCTGGCAACCGGTCGGCGGCTGCCGGGCCCGGCCTTCAGCCATCGAGCCGGCGGCTTCGGTGAAGCGTTGGCGGGCCAGCTGATCTGGCGCGGCAGCCGGACGGTCGTCCGGCGCGGCGGCCTGGTCCGAATCGCTCTGCACCCGGACGAGATCAACCGGCCGCGGCTCCGGGAGCAGACCCGGCGGGCCATCGGCTCGGCGTTGGACGCCGGTGCGCAGCCCACGACCTACGGCCGCTTGGCCGGCTGCGCGCCAGCCGATGCCGGCAGTCCCGCCGCTCCGGGCCGCTGATGCGCGTCGTACAGCTCGCCAACTTCTATTCGCCGACCTCCGGAGGCCTTCGGGTCGCCGTCGACCGGCTGGGTGCCGGCTACCGCGCGCAGGGCATCGACACGACGCTGATCGTTCCGGGACCGGCCACGTCACACCGTCCTGGCCTGATCCAGCTCGCCGCTCCCCGGTTGCCCAACGGCAGTGGCTACCGGGTGATCGTGTCGCGGCGGGCGGTGCTGCGGGCACTGGCCGCGTCCAGGCCAGATCTCATCGAGGTGCACGACAAGGTGCTGCAGCATTGGCTGTGGGACTGGTCCCGACGGCACAGGGTCCCGGTAGTGGCTGTGTCGCACGAACGCCTCGATGCCACCCTCGGATACCTGCTACCCCGCGTCCCCGCAGGGTTGCTTGCCCGGGCCGCGAACCGGATCGCCGGCCGCACGGCCGCCGAATGTGACCGGCTGGTCGTCTGTTCGGCCTTCGCCGCAGCCGAATTCGGCGGTCACGACCCTGCTGGCCGAAGGCTGCGCCAGATAGCGCTCGGAGTGGACCTCGAGCAGTTCCGTCCCGCTGTCCACCGAAGCGAGCGGGCCGCGCAGCACACCGCCACGCCCACCGGCGATCCCGCGCGACCGATCCGGCTGATCGCCGTCGGCCGGCTTTCGGCGGAAAAGCGGCCCGATCTGGCCGTGTCCACGCTGGCCGAGTTGCATCGTCGCGGGGTCCCGGCCGAGCTGACGCTGCTCGGCAGCGGGCCGTGGGAGCCGCGGCTTCGCCGGCAAGCGGCCGGAATGGCTGTGCGGTTCGCCGGCCACCTTTCCCCCAGTTCCCGGGTGGCCGCGGCCATCACCGACTGCGATATCGCGCTCGTGCCCGGTCCGGCCGAAACGTTCGGGCTGGCTGCCCTGGAGTCGCTGGCCTGCGGCGTGGCGACCGTGGTCGTGCGGGGCGCTGGCACCGCGGAGGTCATCGACCTCGACCGGCGTGCCGGACGCGCAGTCGAGCCGGATCCTGCGTCGTTCGCCGACGCGGTGTGCGATCTGGCGGCCGCCGATGGCCAAAAGCGCGCAGCAGCCGCCAGGGCCCTGGCCGAACGGTTCACCTGGGCTCGCACGGTCGAGTCGATGCTGGCCGTGCAGGCCGAGGTGGGACGCCCGGCCTCACCAGCGCCGGGCAGCGCGGGGCCGGGCAGCGCGGGGCCGGTCAGCGCGGGACCGATCACAACAGCTCGCGCACGGCCTCCAGCACCCGCCATTCCCGCACGGTGCCCGGGCAGCCGGAGATCTTGGCCAGCTTCGGGCCGGTGAGTTTGGACTCCGTCATCGGCATGCCGTAGAAGAGATGCAATTGCCGATCCAGAAAGTATCCGCGTACGCCGGGCTCATACCATTCGTCGAGGCGTTGCTGGGCCCC
>JAVEET010000106.1 GCA_030840295.1 Pseudonocardiales bacterium | reverse complement strand
CATGATCCACGACAGCGGAGCCAGCACGGGCCGGGCGGCGCGGCTCGGACGCCGATTTCCCACCGCTGACCTCGTGGTTTTCGGGCATTCGCATATTCCTCTGGACGAGACGTCCAACGGCCAGCGGATCTTCAACCCCGGTTCACCCACCGACCGCCGTCGGCAACCGTGCGGAACAATGGGGCTGCTCGAGATCCGAGACGGCGTGCTGGCCGAGGCCCGGATCCTGCCGGTGACCTGAGCGAGGGTGTCCCGGGGCTGCTCACGAGAGCTGGGCGGCACCGATCGCGACCGCAGCAGCCCGGCTCGCTGCACACTGACCATCGCCGGTGAGGAGGACGAGGTCGTCGCCGCGGCCACCCAGCACGCCGTCAGCGTGCACGGGCACCAGGACAACGCCGAGTTACGTCAGATGGTCCGCGACGGGCTCAAGGACGAGGTCAGCGTCTGACACCGTTCTCAGCGCAACAGCTTCACAGTTCGACACTCCGACCGGAGGCCAACTGGGTGAAGTCGGTGGTTGCGTACAGCTCACCAATGCGGGTGATCTGGCCGCCGTAGAAGGCCTTGCCGATCTCACCGAGCAAAGCGTCATGGATCTGGAATGCCCTCGGCGCCCGAACGGCGATGGTGAAATCGATGGTCTCGGCCACCTTGGCCCACGGCGCATTCAGCGGGATGAGCAAGGCCTCGACGACGGCATTGGGGACCGTGTAGGAATCACCGGGATGGTAGATCGCGTCGCCGACCAGGTAGGCGACGTTGGACACCACCGGGATGGACGAGTGGATCAAGGCGTGCTGACCACCGAAGGTGCGCACCTGAAGGCCGCCGGCGATGAACGACTCGCCCGGTCCCACGGCGTTCAGCCGACCCTCGAATGCCTCGGTCCCGGCCAGTTGGTCGATGACGTCCTTGGGTGCCCAGACCTTGAGGTTTGCATTTGCGTTCGCCGCGGCGGCCAGCCTGGCCACGTCGAGATGGTCGGCGTGCTGATGGGTGATGAGGACCGCGTCGATCCCCTCGAGTGCCTCCTCGACCTCGCTGAACGAGCCCGGATCGATGACGAGACGGCGGTCGCGGTCGGAGATCCGGACACAGGAGTGAGTGAACTTCGTCAGCTGCATGGTTCCACTTCATCACATTCCGGCTGCTCGCATACCGTCGAGGCATGCCTGCACTCATGTGGTTCCGTCGTGATCTGCGTATCTCGGACAACCCCGCCCTGAGCCTGGCGGCCAACGGCAGTGACGTCCTGGGCGTGTTCGTGCTCGACCCGGCCCTGGTCCGGCCCTCCGGCGCGCCCCGGCTCGCCGTGCTGTACCGGACCTTGCGCGCCCTGAACGAGCAACTGGACGGCAGATTGGTCGTTCAGCAAGGCGCTCCCGAGATGGTGCTGCCGCAGATCTGCCGTGCGGCCGGCGCCACCGCTGTTCATTGTGCCCGCGACTTCGGCCCGTACGGATCGGCCCGCGACAGCGCCGTGGCTGAGGCCCTCGGGGCTGTCGACGTTTCGTTCGTGCAAGTCGGTTCTCCGTACGCGGTCGATCCTGGCGAAGTCCGCAAGGGTTCCGGCGAGCCGTACCAGGTCTACACCCCCTTCTACCGTGCCTGGCTGGATCATGGCTGGGAGCAGCCGCACCGGCCGCCGTCGGTGAACTGGATCGCGGCGCGGACGGCGCGGATACCGCACGACCCGGTCCTGACTCCCGGCCTGAGGTTGCCCGACGTCGGCGAGGCGGCCGCCGGCCGAGCCTGGAAGGCCTTTCTGAGCCAGGGCATAGACCGTTACTCCGACGAGCGGGACCGGCCCGATCTGGACTCGACTTCACGCATGTCGGTTCACCTGAAATGGGGGACCATCCATCCCCGATCATTGCTGGCCGATCTGGAGCCGCGTCACGAGGTCTACCGGAAGGAGTTGGCCTGGCGGGAGTTCTATGCCGACGTCCTGCACCACCGGCCGGATTCCGCCCGCGAGTACTACCACTCGCAGCTGAGGGGACTGCCGTACGTCAGCGGCGAACTCGCGCGGGCCCGGTTGGCGGCCTGGCAGGCGGGCCGGACGGGCTACCCCATCGTCGACGCCGGCATGCGCCAGTTGCTTGCCGAAGGCTGGATGCACAACCGGGTGCGGATGATTGTGGCCTCATTCCTGGTCAAGGACCTGCATCTGGAGTGGACCCAGGGCGCGCGGCACTTCCTGCGGCACCTGATCGACGCGGACCTGGCCAGCAACAACCACGGTTGGCAGTGGGTCGCCGGCAGCGGGACGGACGCGGCCCCCTACTTCCGGGTGTTCAACCCAACCTTGCAGGGCAGGAAGTTCGATCCTCGGGGCGACTACGTGCGGCGCTGGATCCCCGAGCTGGCACATCTGCCGGCGAAGGTGATCCATGAGCCGTGGACCGATCCCAACGGGCCGCCCGCCGGATACCCGGAGCCGATCGTCGACCACGCGGCCGAGCGGGACGCCGCGCTGGCCGACTTCAGAGCGCTGCGCGGCTGATTCAGCTGGTTCGGATGCCCCAGGAGGCCGACCAGGAACCGCCCGCCGCCAGCTCGATCAGACCGTCGGAGGAGTTGAACGCATCGGCCGGGCAGGTCATCGGTTCGACCGCGATGGCGGTCCGCTTGAAGCGCTCCAGGGGCGGGGTGAACACCTGCAGGTACTGGAACTCGTCGCTCCACCAGACCTCGGTCGTGTAGTCGGCAATCTTGACGGTGGCCTTGGAACCGGTCAGGTCAGCGAAGCCGTTGTCCAGCCGCAGCGTTCCGATCGGCCGCGCCGGGCTCAACTGGTACGGCGTGCCGTGGACAGAGCTGCGTCCGACCGGGATCTGACGATCGTCGGTGAGCAGCATCGTGCCAGCGGGGATTTCGAGCTCGGCGTGGTCGAGGTCGTGCCCGTCGAGGTCGAGGTAGGGATGAAAGCCGGCCCCGAAGGGCGCGGACTGCCGCCCCTCATTGGTTACCTGCGTGCTGACCGTCAGTCCTGATTCGGCTGACAGCGCATAGCGGATGTGCATCCTGAGTTCGAAGGGATAGCCGGTCTGGGGCACCAGATCGTGGGTGAGCGTGACCGAGTGGTCGCCGCGTTCGGCCACCTCCCAACGGACCCAGCGGACCAGGCCGTGGCTGGCGTTGTGCTGGGCCGGTTCGGTGAGCGGCAGCTGATACTCCGACCCGGCGTAGCTGTAGCGACCGTCGCGAATCCGGTTCGGCCACGGCAACAGCGCGGCGCCGCAGGACATCGGCGGCAAAACCCCGTCGGGCCACGGCGAGGTAATCGGACGATCGCGGCGCCACAGCCCGGCCAGGCCGGCACCGACCTCGGAGATCGCTGCTCGGTAGTCGCCGGCCTTGATGTCGAACCACTGACCTGTCATCGCCATGCTTGAGACCGTATCGGGCTCCGGCCACCGCGCGAGGTTCGAGGTCCGGGCCGAGCACGGGTTCGCCGGCGCTTTCGGACTCGTGCTCGCAATCCTGGTGGTGGCCGCGGTCGTCATAGCCCTCGCGAGTCGGCTGCTGCCACATCCGGCGAGCTGAAACCGCTGATGCCCTGCGGCACCACCGCGTGTGCGTCGTAACGCCAGAACGGCCGGACCAGTACCGCGGCAATCAGGACGAGCACCGCGCAGATCAGGCCACCGCCCACCCACGAGAAGGTCACCGTGGTCGCAGCTGCGGTGGCGCCGGACCGCAGGTCTCCGAGGCGAGGACCACCGGCGACGACCACGATGAAAACCCCTTGCATCCGCCCGCGCATCTCGTCCGGCGCATAGCTCTGCAGGATGGTTTGCCGATAGACCGCGCTGACCAGGTCCGCGGCGCCGGCCACGGCGAGCAACACCACTGCCAACCACAATTGGTGCGCCAGACCGGACGCCGCTACGCAGAGCCCCCAACCCACGATGGCGACGGTCAGGGCCACCCCTTGGCGATGGACCCGGCCGATCCAGCCGCTGGACAGGCCGGCGATCACCGCACCGATGGCGATCGCGGCATACAACGGGCCGACCTGGCCGCCCCAGCGGTCGGCGGCGACCTGTGGGTACAGCGCGCGGGGCATCGCGAAGACCATGGCGACGATGTCGACCCCGAAGGACATCAACAGCACCGGCCGGCTGGCGATGAAGGTAAGCCCGGCCAGGACGGAGCGGAATCCAGCCTTCGGCGCCGACCCATCCGGCGGGATGTGCGGCAACCTGAGCGCCGCGTACAGCGCCAGGGTGAACAACACCGCGTCGATGGCGTAGGCGTACCCGAACCCGTTGGCCCGGGTTACCAGCACACCCGCGATCAGCGGACCGATCACCTGCCCCACATTGCCCACCGTGAAGCTGAGGGTGTTCGCGGCCGGGACCAGGTCGGCCTCGACGATCCGCGGGATGATCGCGCCCCGGGCCGCCGACGAGACCGCGAACAGCGCCGACTGGACCGCCATCAGCCCGAGGATCAGGGGAACGCTGCCCGCACCGACCAGGGTCTGGGCGAACAGACCCAGCGTGACCATCCAGACCCCGACCGACGAGATGAGGTAGAGGGTGCGACGGTCGACCACATCGGCAATGGATCCGCCGTACAACCCGAACACCACGAGGGGGAGGAAGCCCACGAGCCCGACAAGGCCGACCTGCAGTGAGGATCTCGACAGGTCATACACCTGGACCGGTACCGCGACCTGAGTCAGCATCGCGCCGATGAACGAGGTGCCCTGGCCCATGATCTGACGCCGGAACGCCGGGATCCGTAGCGGCCGGGTGTCCACGGCGTGGTGGGTGAACCAGCCACGCAGTCCCCTGGGGACCGCAGGTCGAGTCGATGGGGCCGAAGTCACGGAGCCAGCCGCTCCACAACCCAGTCGGCTACCTCCGGTCGCCGCCGGAACCGCAGGCGATCATGCAGGCGATACGGCCGGCCCTGCCAGAACTCGATCTCGGTGACCTCGATCCGGTAACCACCCCAATGGGGCGGCGGTGGGACTGCGCGCTCGGAAAACCGGGCAGTGACGTCGGCCAACAACCGGTCCAGGACGTGCCGGTCGGCGATGACCTCGGACTGGGGAGAGGCCCAGGCACCGAGCTGGGCTTCCCGCGGGCGCGAGGCGAAATAGGCCTCGGTCTCCGCGGCACTCACCTTCGACACCGGACCCCGCAAGCGGGCCTGGCGTTCCAGTGGCAACCAGGCAAACACCGCCGCGGCGAACGGGTGGACATCGAGCTGCCGGGCCTTGGCCGAGCCGTAGTTGGTGTAGAAGACCACGCCCGTGTCGTCGAAACCGCGGGCGAGCACCGTACGGACGTCGGGCTGCCCGGCGGAGTCGACGGTGGCAACCTGCATCGCGTTGGGATCGGCAATTCCCGGGTGGGCCGCGGCCTCGTCGTACCAGCGCTGCAACTGCTCCAGCCAGGTCCCGGCGAGCGAGGCCTCGGTCAGGTCGCCGGCGTCGTAGCCCCGACGGATGGTGGCCGGGTCATGGACCGGATTGCCCGCGTCGGCGACGTTGTTCACGCGGCCATTCTTCCAGCCGCCAGACCAGGGCGGACCGGCCCAGCGGTGGGACTGGTCACGCTCGGCGGCCCGGGGGACAACCTCGCGTAGCCGTACCTCAGGTCGATAGGTAAGAATGGCCGGTTGGGAGCCCCGTCATCGGAGGGGGAACCGCACGGTTCAGCAACCAGCACGGCCGCGAGCAAGCCTGGCGCCGCTGGCCTGACGGATGATCGGAGACTGTGCATGTCCGACGATTTCAGCCCCGGCCTCGAGGGCGTCATCGCGTTCGAAACCGAGATAGCCGAGCCCGACAAGGATGGCGGAGCACTGCGCTATCGGGGCGTCAACATCGAAGACCTCGCCGGTCACGTGACGTTCGGCAACGTGTGGGCGCTGCTCGTCGACGGGAAGTTCGGACCTGGCTTGCCGCCCGCCGAGCCCTTCCCGATCCCGGTCCACACCGGCGACGTCCGGGTCGACGTGCAGGCCGCGCTAGCCATGCTCTCGCCGATCTGGGGCTACCGCCCGCTGCTGGACATCAGCGACGACGAGGCCCGTGAGCAGGCCGCCCGCGCCTCGGTGATGGCGCTGTCCTACGTCGCACAGTCCGCCCGCGGAGTCGGGGCCCCGGCGGTCCCGCAGTCCCGGATCGACCAGTCCCGGACCATCGTCGAGCGATTTATGACCCGCTGGCGTGGCGAGCCCGACCCGGCCCATGTCGCCGCCGTCGACGCCTATTTCGTCTCTGCCGCGGAACACGGCATGAACGCCTCGACCTTCACCGCCCGGGTGATCGCGTCGACCGGAGCAGACGTGGCCGCGGCCATCTCGGGCGCGGTCGGTGCCATGTCCGGTCCGCTGCACGGCGGCGCGCCGGCCCGGGTCCTGCCCATGATCGAAGAGGTCGAGCGGACCGGCGACGCGGCCAAGGTCGTGAAGGACATCCTGGACCGCAAGGAGCGCATGATGGGCTTCGGTCACCGGGTCTACCGCGCCGAGGATCCGCGGGCCCGGGTGCTGCGCCGGACCTGTCAGGAACTCAACGCCCCTCGCTACGACGTCGCGGTCTCGCTGGAGCAGGCGGCCCTGAAGGAACTGCGGGAGCGCCGTCCCGATCACCCCATCGAGACCAATGTCGAGTTCTGGGCCGCGATCACCCTGGACTTCGCCGAGGTTCCGCCGCACATGATGCCGGCCCTGTTCAGCTGCGCGCGGACGGCGGGCTGGTGCGCGCACATCATGGAGCAGAAGAAGACCGGGCGGTTGGTCCGTCCGTCGGCACGCTATATCGGTCCCGACCCCCGTGGCCCGAAGGATGTCGAGGGCTGGGACAACATCGCCCACCAGTAACAGACCCGATCGTGTAACACAGACCTCGCCTACGGGGGTCTGTGTTACACGATCGCGAACTTCAGCCGAAGTTACGGCCCTCACCGCGATAGGAGGGCACCGACTCGGTCACCTCGGATCCGGCCACCAGGTGCACGGTGTCGAACCGCTCGAGCATTTCCCCGGCCTTGGCGTGCCGCAGCCACACCCGGTCTCCGATGGCCAGCGAGCGCGCGTCCTTGCCCCGCATCGGCGTCTGGACCTCGCCGGCACCCTCGGTCGGGATCAGGCTCAGTGCGTCGGACACCGGCCGGGGCTGCCGGGATTTCTTCGCCGGGCCGGACGCGATGTAACCGCCGCCGAATGCCGTGGCGATGTCTTCAGCCGGCCGACGGACTATCGGCAGCGCGAAGAACATCGCCGGGTCCGATTCGATATTGCGGTAGCCGTCGAACAGGGCCGGCGAGTACAGCCCACTGCCGGCGGTCACCTCGGTCACCGCGGGGTCGGCCGAGGAGATCTCCAGGCTTCCCGTGCCGCCGCTGTTGACAAATCGCAGATCCGCTCCGGCATCGCGCACTGCCTCGACCACCGCGGACCGGCGCACGCTCAGCTCGTCCGCCGACCGCCGTTTCATGATCGACACAGCCGGTGAACTGTCCGGCACCCCGGCGATCTGGGCCTCGTAGAACATCACCCCGACTACGGAAAAGGCCTTGCGCCGCAGGGCGTTCTCGGTCAGCTCAGCCGCCTTGGCCGGCGTACGGACCGGTGATCGTCGGACGCCGAGATGGGCGGGGCCGATCCGCAGCGATGCGTCGATGTCCAGGCAGATACGCAGATCGGACCTCGCGTGCTCGGTGAGAAAGTCAAGTTGCCGCCGATCGTCGACCATCAGGGTGATCTGCTCCCGCAGTAGAGCGTCGCCGGCCAATTCGGCCAGGGCGGCTCGATCCGCCGTCGGGTAACCGATCAGGACATCGGTGAAGCCACTGCGGACCAGCCAGATCGCCTCCCGCAACGAGTACCCCATGATGCCGGCGAAGCCGGGCCGGGCAAGGACGTTTTCCAAGACCCACCGGCATCGGACGGACTTGCTGGCGATCCGGATCGGGGTGCCGTCGGCCCGGCTGGCCAGCGCCATTGCGTTGCGCTGCAGGGCGGCCACGTCCAGGGCGGCCAGCGGTGGATCGAGTTGCTGGGTCGCCGCGGTGAGCCGGTGGGCTGTGGTACCCATCATTGGGTGACCGCCTGGAGATCGACTGGCTTGGGATTGAAGGCGGGCGCCAGGAACAGCAGGACCAGGGCGAGCACGGCAGGCACGATAAAGCCGTACCTGAGGTCGAATGCGGTGCCGATCCCGCCGATGGCCACGCCGCCGATGATCGAGCCCAGGTAATTGAAGACATTGACCCGGGCAACGACCTGATCGGCGTGCCCCGGAGCCAGAGTGCCGCAGGCCGAGAAACACAGCGGCGCAACTACCGGCAACCCGATGCCGACGATGCCGAAACCGACGATGGCCAGCCAGGGTGACGGCGCGCAGATGGCCAGCACCAAACCCGCGGTGCCGATCAGGGCGCCAATACGCACGGTCGGCTCTACGCCGATCCGGCGCACCACCCGATCACCGGCGATCCGCGACAGCAGCGCGGTGGCCTGGTAAGCGGCGTACGCCACCGGCGCCAGGGCCGACGACGCCTTCAGCACGTCGTGGGCGTACGTGGTCGACCAGGATCCGGCACCCGCGTCGGTGACGTAGAAGCACACCATGGCCGCGCCCAACATCAGGACCGGGCGCCAGGGCACCACGACGGCAGGAGCACCACCGGCCACCTCCGACCTATCCCCCTCGGTATGGAGCAGCACCCGATCGGCGATCATGGACAGAGCAACGACAAGCGCGCCGGGCAGGGCGATGGACCAGCCGAGCGTCCAATGCAGCCGTTCGGTGCCCGCGACGTACAGGGCGCCCAGAATGGCGCCGGCCGACCAATAAGCATGAAATGACGTGAGGATCGTGCGTCCATACCGGGATTGGATCGCGACGGCCTGCATGTTCGTTCCGGCGTCAACGGCCCCGAGGCCGAACCCGTAGACGATGAAGGCGACGAAGAAGACCAGCCGGTCCGGCGCGGCCGCGATCGCCAGCGCCGCCAGACCGATCCACAACAAGCCCGCCTGCAATGCGGTTCGCGAGGTCAGCCGACCCGCAACGGTCTCGGCGCCGACGCTTCCGGCCCCGGCAATGATCGAGACCAGCAGGATGACCACCGTGATTGCGCCGTCGCCCAATTGGTGGGTGGCTTTGAACTGCGGCACATGCGTGAGCAGGACGGCAAACAACAAGCCCTGCGCACCGAAAGCGAGGCCGGCGCCGGCTCGGTTGCGCCGCAGCCCGGGGTTGACTCGGCCGATCCGCGCAGCCTGGGACGACACCATGTGGGCACTGTAGGGGAGGTCACCCTCGTCGGCGCCCCGCGGCACCCTATAGTCGGCGGCACAATGGTGGAGAGCGCGACGGCGTGGAGCAACTGGGCGGGCACCTTCTCGGTGGCCCCCCGGCGCGTGACCCATCCGCGGACGACGGACGACGTCGCCGACGAGATTCGCCACGCGGCGGAGAACAACCTGTCGCTGAAGGCAATCGGCTCCGGACACAGCTTTAGCGCAATCGGTGCGACCCACGGCGTGCTCATGAAGTTGGACCAGCTGCGCGGCATCATCGCGGCCGACCGCAAGACGGGGCTCGTGACCGTCGCCGCCGGGACCCCGTTGAGCGAGCTCAACTCAACGCTGTGGACCATGGGCCTGGCCATGACCAATCTGGGCGACATCGATGCCCAGACCATCAGTGGCGCCATCTCGACCGGAACTCATGGCACGGGCGTGGCCTTCGGTGGGTTGGCCACGCAGGTCCGAGGTCTTCAGCTGGTGACGGCATCCGGCGAGCTTCTCAACTGCTCACCGACCGAGAACGCCGAGATCTTCGCGGTGGCCCGGATCGGACTGGGCGCCTTGGGCGTGATCACCTCCGTCACCCTGCAGTGCGAGCCGGCATTCGCCCTGCATGCCAGGGAAAGGCCGTCGAGCTATGACGCGCTGCTGGAGACCGTGGAGGCTTCCGTGGCCGACCACGACCACTTCGAGTTCTACTGGTTTCCGCATACCCGGCGGGTTCTGACCAAGACCCATGACCGGGTCAGGCTGGAGGCCGGGCTCCACCCCCTCGGACGGCTACGCGGCTGGATCGATGACGAATTCCTCGCCAATCGGGTGTTCGAGGGAGTCAACCGGTTGACCACAGCTCGTCCGGCCTTGACCGGCCGGGCCAACCGAATCGCCGCCCGGGCGCTGTCGGCCCGGGAGTTCACCGATCGGTCGTATCGGGTCTTCGTCTCGCCGCGGCGGGTGAAGTTCCGCGAGATGGAGTACGCGCTACCCCGCGAGACGATGTCCCACGTCATCGGCGAACTCGACGACTGGATCAACCGCAGTGGCGAGCGGATCGGCTTCCCGGTGGAGGTGCGCTTCGCAGCGGCCGACGACATAGCGCTGTCCACCGCATACGGGCGTGAGACCTGCTACATCGCCGTCCACCAGTACCACCGGCGCCCGCACGAGAAATATTTTCTGGCCTTCGAACGGATTGCCGAATCGGTAGGAGGCCGACCGCACTGGGGCAAACTCCATTTTCGGACCGCCGAGGACCTGGAGCCGAAGTATCCCCTTTTCGGCCAGTACCTGGCGGTACGCCAACGCCTGGATCCGGACCGTCGCTTCAGCAACGACTACCTGCGACGGGTCCTCGGAACCTGAGCCGCACCGGCACCGCAAGCTCCCGGATCCAATTCAGGTGCACCGTCCTGGGATGATGGATCCCGTGACCGCGACCCCGGCTTTTCCTGCGATTCCCGCTGACCTGTTGCCGCGCGACGGACGGTTCGGCTCCGGACCGTCGAAGGTTCCGGGCTCGCTGCTGGACGATTTCGCGGCCCGCGGGTTCCCTCTGATGGGCACCTCGCATCGGCATCGGCCGGTGAAGTCGCTGGTGGGACGCATCCGCTCTGGCTTGATGGAGTTGTTCAGTCCCCCGGCCGGGTACGAGGTGGTCCTGGGCAACGGGGGATCCACTGCATTCTGGGATGCGGCGGCCTTCGGCCTGGTTCGCGATCGCGCTCAGCACCTCAGCTTCGGGGCGTTCTCCGCGAAGTTCGCCAGCGTCACGCGGGGGGCACCGTTCCTGGGCGATCCGACCGTGCTGAGCGCCGAACCGGGCTCGATCTCGACACCGCGCTACGAAGCAGACGTCGACGTGTATGCCTGGCCGCACAACGAAACGTCCACGGGCGTCATGGCTCCGGTGCTGCGCGTACCGGGGGCGACGGACGACCAGCTGCACCTGATCGACGGGACGTCCGCTGCCGCCGGCCTACCGGTCGACCTGAGCGAGACCGACGTGTACTACTTCGCCCCCCAGAAAGGCTTCGCCGGCGAGGGCGGGCTGTGGTTGGCCTTCCTCTCCCCCGCCGCTCTGGACCGGGTGGCCGAGATCAAGGCGTCCGGACGGTGGCTGCCGCCGTCACTCGACCTGGCGACCGCGATCGACAACAGCGTCAAGGACCAGACCTACAACACGCCCGCGATCGCGACGCTGTGGTTGCTGGCGCATCAGATCGAGGCGATTCTCGCGACCGGCGGCCTGGAGCACAGCACCGCCCGCAGCGCCGAATCGTCCAAGCGGCTGTACGAGTGGGCCGAGGCCTCGGAGGTGGCCTCGCCGTTCGTCTCGGTGGCGGCATCGCGCAGCCTGGTGGTGGGGACCATCGACTTCGACGCCTCCGTCGACGCGACGAGGCTGGCCCGCGCACTCCGGGCCAACGGGATCGTTGATACCGAGTCCTATCGAGGCACGGCCCCTAATCAACTCCGGATTGGTATGTATCCGGCGGTGGACCCGGATGACGTCAGCGCGCTGACCGCGTGCGTCGACTATCTGCTGCCGCGGATCTAGCTCAGCCACGCGGATCGACCTGACCGTGATCGGCGTGGATGCTGCCCTTGAGGGGCCCTGAGAACGTATGGTCGGACGGTGCGACAGTTGCGGTTCGTAGGACCCGGAGATGACGGCACCGTCATCGTCGAGACCACGGACGCGGCCGAGCAGTTCAGCCTGGTGGTGGATGACCAGTTGGTGACCGCGGCACGCCCGGCGGAGACCGAGGTGACCGAGGCTCCAGCGTCCGGCGGGAAGGAAACCATGACCGAGATCCGGCCACGAGACATCCAGATGAGGGTTCGGGCGGGCGAGGACGCCCAGGCCCTGGCCGACGAGGCCGGCGTTGAGCTGGACAAGATCATGCGCTTCGCCTACCCCGTCCTGCAGGAGCGCATTCGGGTCATCGACGAGGCTCGCCGCGGACGGGCCCGCGGCGGCGACGGCCACCCTGTTGTGTTCGGCGAACTCTTCGACCATCGCGTCGCCACGCTGGGCACCGAGCCGACCTCGGTCGACTGGGACTCGTTCCGGCGCCCGGACGGCGGCTGGACCGTGCTGGCCGATTTCTCGGCTCCGAAGCCCGGCGGCGAGGACGTGCCTCTCCTGGCCAAATTCTCCTTCGCTCTGCTGAACCGGACCGTCACGGCCCTCAACGACGTGGCCGCGGATCTGCTCGCCGGAAACCCGCTTCGGATCTTGCAACCACGACCGGCTGCCGCCGACGACGAGGCCACCCCGGGTTCTGGACTCGAGCTCGCAGACTCCCGCACCGGCGCCCGGCCCGAGTCCGCGCGGCTCGCTGCCGTGCCGGACCCCGAGCCGCTGGGTATGCCGGCCGCCGACCAGCGCCATTCCGAGAGCAGGTCGCCGATCCGCTTGCCGTCGCGTCGGCAGAAGGCGCACACGCACCCCGTCCCGGTGGCGATGGATGACGACATGTTCGACGACCTCTTCGATCAGGAGGCGCTGGATCCGGCCGGCAACGCAAGCTGGCATGAACCGCCACTGCCCTTGGACCTCGGCCAAACGGCTCAGGTCCGCACCGGGTCCGCCGCTCCCGACAGCAATCCGCCTGCCGGTCCGCCTGCCGGTCCGCCTGCCGGTCCGATGGCCGACCCAGCGGCCGGCTCGGAAGCCGCTGCACCGGCGGCCGAGGAGAGCGGCCACCGTCGCTCCGGTCGTTCCGGTGACAAGCCACGGATGCCATCGTGGGACGACATCCTCCTCGGGGTCCGCCGCAAGAGCGACTGAGCTAACCCGGTAGCGAACACCGCGAAAACCATTCGACGGTTGTCGGTGACGCGTCGTACTGTGAACCACCGTGGCAGACGGGGCGATCCAGACAAATAACAGTTCGGGTGCTGCCCCACCCGGCTCCGTCCGAGGCTTGCTCCGGCTCTGGCCATGGCTGCGCCCTTATCGCGGCTATCTGATCTTCATGCTCGTGACGGCCACTCTGGCCATGGTCGTCCAGTCCATCCTGCCGTTGGTCACCGCCGCGCTGATCGACGGTCCCATCGCGCGCCACGACACGTCAGGGATGTATCCGCTGATCGGGCTGGCGCTGCTCTTCGGCGTCCTGGAGGCCGTGCTGTTCGGGCTGCGGCGCCGCGCGATGACCACGTCCGCCTTGGCCATCGAGACCGACATGCGCCGGGACTTCTACCAACATCTGCAACAGCTACCGGTCAGCTTCCACGATCGGTGGCCGTCCGGTCAGCTGCTGTCTCGGGTCACCAGCGACCTGTCGACCCTGCGGAGATTCGCGGGCTTCATGGCGGTCTTCTTCTTCGCCAACCTGGCGGTGATCGTCGTGATCCTGATCATGCTGGTCCGGCTCGATCCGGTACTCGGCATCAGCGTGTGCGTGGTGATGGCGCCGCTGGCCATCGCCACCCGTTACTACGAACGGCAGTACAACATCGAGGCGCGACGGGCCCAGGACCTCACCGGAGATCTCGCCACCGGCGTCGAGGAGTCGGTACTGGGCATCAGGGTCATCAAATCCTTCGGCCGGCGCGGCCAGCTGCTCGAGAATTTCACCTCGGATGCGCAGCGGTTGCGTGAGGCCGAGCTGAAAAAGAATCGGACGCTGGCCAATCTCTGGACCGTAATCGGCAGCTACCCGCAGCTCGTGCTGGCCGGAGTTACGTTCTTCGGCGTGCTGGCCGTAGCCCACGGGCGGTTGTCGACCGGCGAGCTGGTCGCTTTCATCACCCTGCAACTCCGCTTGAACTGGCCGTTGATGGCCCTCGGCTGGCTGATCGCGGGGACCGAAGAGACCGTGGCAGCGTCCGCTCGCTTGTTCGAGGTGTTCGATACGAAAAGCGACATCATCGAACCGGAGAGCCCGGCCCGGCTGCCGGTGAACAGCGGACCGGCGCGGCTGCAGTTCGACCGGGTCAGCTTCCGGTTCCCAGGAGCCAAGGCAGACACGCTGCACGAGCTGAACCTCGACATTGCGGCGGGCGAGACCATGGCCCTGGTCGGGCCGACCGGCTCGGGCAAGACCATTCTCACCGCTCTGGTGGCCCGGCTGCATGACGTCACCGGTGGCACCATCCGGATCGACGGGGTCGCGGTGGATCGACTGGCGCTGGACGATCTGCGCCGTACCGTGAGTACCGCCTTCGAGGATCCGACGCTGTTCTCGGCCAGCGTCCGCGAGAACATCACCCTGGGTTTGCCGGATGCCTCCGACGAGGACGTACGTGAGGCGATCGAGGTCGCCCAGGCGGGCTTCGTGCATGAGTTGCCATACGGCTTGCAGACCCGGGTTGGTGAGCAGGGACTGTCGTTGTCCGGCGGTCAGCGGCAGCGCTTGGCCTTGGCCCGCGCGGTGCTCGGCCGCCCCCGCGTCCTGGTGTTGGACGACCCACTGTCGGCGCTGGATGTGCACACCGAGGCCCTGGTCGAGAGCGCGCTGCGCCGGATCCTCAGCTCGACCACGGCCTTGGTGGTGGCACACCGAGCATCGACAGTGCTCCTTGCCGATCGGGTGGCGCTACTGGACGAGGGACGGATCGTCGCGCTCGGCACGCACAGCCAGCTGTTGGCGGCCAATGACGCCTACCGAAATCTGCTGTCCCAGAAAGCGGAGACGAGGGTATGACCGCCACCGACGCGCCCGATGGCGTCATCGACGAGAGCCAATGGCATGGTCGCTATGACAAGCGCGAGGAGGACGCGGCCAGCGAGCAGCCGCCAGCCGGTCGCCCGCGCCTGGAACGAGAAGCCAGACAGCTCCTCGGGCAGCTGATCCGCCCGCACCGCCGGCAGATCATGCTGGTGCTCGCGCTGATTGTCGGTCAGGTATCGACAACCATGCTCGCTCCATGGCTGATCGGGCTGGCCATCGATCGCGGGATGCCCCAAGCCATCAACGGGCACTACCGGACCCTGATCGAGATCACCGGCGCCCTGCTCATCGCGGCCGCCACCTCCGGAGTGTTGCAATGGCTGTTTCTGCGTCGCAGCGGGACGATCGGCCAGGCCATCCTGATCGACCTCCGCCGCCGGGTTTTCGATCACTCGCAGAAGCTCAGTGTCTCCTGGCATGAAAGGTTCACCTCGGGCCGTGTGATCAGCCGACTGACCTCCGATGTGGACACCTTGCGTGAACTACTCGACGCCAGCCTGGACGGCCTGCTGCTCGCGGTGCTCAACATCGTGATCATCTCGGTGCTGATGGTGTTCCTGGATCCGTGGCTGGCCCTGATGGCGCTGGCAGCGCTGATACCGCTCTTCGCGC
>JAVEET010000083.1 GCA_030840295.1 Pseudonocardiales bacterium | reverse complement strand
CGGACGGCCAGCGCCACCTTTCCCGCCAAGCAGAGCCGGTACGGCAAGGTCGGCGGTTACCAGTTCGACAACCAGAGCCTGAACTTCCTGCAAGGCGTCAAGGGTGCCCTGGTTGCGAAGACCGGATACACCGATGCCGCGCAGAACACCTATGTGTGTGCCGCCGAGCGCAACGGACGACGGCTGGGCATCGTCTTCCTGCGCAATCACCGCTACCCGCGCGACCAGTTCCAGCAAGCCGGTGCCCTGTTGGACTGGGGGTTCAGGCTCGCCCCGACGACCATGCCGGTCGGAACGCTGGCCGGGCCGATCTCTGGCGAGCTACCCCCCGCGACGGGCACGAGCCCCACCCCCGGCACCAGCGGCGGTACCGCAACCGCGACCGGCACTGCCATGGCAACCGGGACCGTCATCAGCAAGGGCGACTCGATGACTACGCCGAGCACTGCTGCGGCTATGGCTGGTGGACTTCTTCTGCTCGCCGGCGCCGGCGTTGCCAGCCTGCGACGAAAGCGCCGCCGATAGCCACGCCGGCACCGATCAGGCCGGCGGCGATACCGATCGGCGACACCGACGAGACCGCTGGTCGGCGGCCCTGGATCGGTTCGACCGGCAAACTGGCAAGGTCCTCGGCCAGCGGTTTACGCTGCGAGCTAGGTGTGTCCGGGTCGGTGGCCGCCCAGGCGACGCAGTACAACAGGTAGCGCGAGACCAGATCGATCCAGATCAGGATGCCCAGCACGGGAGCGATGACCGCAACCGCCGGCGACTGGGTGGCCCGTGCGATGTAGATCGTCCCGACCACCTTGAGAATCTCGAAACCGACCGCCGCGAGCAACGTGGTCCGGATTGCGATACGCCGGGAAACCTCCACGTCGGGTAACCGGATCAGCAGCCATCCGAAGATGAGGCTGCTGCCCAGCACGCCGAGCAGGATGCCCAGAACGCTGGCGAGGACCCCCGCTCCGGTGACATCGTCCAGATGCAGCGATCTGAGGACTACACCGCTGGCCGACGTGCCACCGGCTGTGAGGGCGATCGAGATGAGGACACCCAGGCCCAGTCCGATCAGGACCAGCGCGTCGGCCAGTTTGGCGCGGACCAGCGACCTCTTCGCCTCGGGTAATCCCCACACCGTGTCGATCGCGGTGCGCAGGTTGGCGATCCAACCGAGCCCGGCAAGGGCCACCCCGACCAGTCCGACAAGGCCGACGCTGGTCCGGTTGCGCACGGCCGAGTCGACCGAGGTCTGCACGGTACGGCCGAAATCGCCGGGAACGTTCTTGGCGATGTCGTTCAACAGCTCGGCTTGCAGGTCGGCATGGCTGGCGAGTACGAACCCGACGACCGAAACTCCAAGCAGGATCAGCGGGAACAGCGCCAGGAAGCTGAAGTAGGTGATCGCCGCGGCCAGGTGATCACCGTGGTTCTTCTTGTAGTGCTGGTAACCCCGCACGATGTGGGCGATGCCGGGCCGGCGCTCCTTGACCGATCGCCACGCCTCGGAAGCACGCCCCTTGACCGAGGAGATTCGCTCGCCGGGACCCACGCTAGGACCCGGACAGGGTGAACTCCCGGTGGCGGTGCCAGGTCCGGTCCTCGTCCTGGGAGAACATCACGAAACACTCCACCTTGAACTGGGCGACGAAGTCGCGCAAGGACTCGAACGCCTCGTCCAGAGCGGAGTCGGCGATGTCGTGGGCAACGGTCACGTGCGGGTGGTACGGGAATTCGACTTCCCGCACAATGGGTTCCTGGCGGACAGCCCGCTCGAGCAGCTCGCACTCGGCGATGCCGGTCGAGACCTGCACGAACACCACCTGCGACACCGGGCGAAATGTTCCGGTGCCGGACAGCCGCATGACAAAGGGGCCGACCTGCTCGGCCGCCCATTCCAGGTGATCTTCGATCTTCGGGAGGGCATCTGCGTCGAACTCGGTAGGCGGCAGCAGCGTCACGTGGGTGGGAATCCGGTTGGCCTCGGGGTCACCAACCCGGCGCCGCCACTCCGCCAGGACGGACGCGTGCGGCTCGGGGATGGCGACTGCCACGCCGATGGTGATTGTGTCCGTCATCGTCGCTCAGCCTACTTCAGGAGCCAGAAAACCGACCTTGTCGTACGTATCGGCCAGAGTCGGACCGGCCAGCGCACGCGCCTGCTCAGCGCCGCGGGCCAGAATCCGGTCGAGCTCGGCCGGGTCTTCGAGCAGCTCTCGGGTTCGTGACGCGAAAGGCTGGGCAAAAGCGACGACCGAATCGGCCACCGCGGCCTTCAGCTGGCCGTAACCCTGGCCGGCGAACTCAGCCTCGACCTTGGCCGGGGTGGTGCCGGTCAGCTCGGCGTGGATGGCCAGCAGGTTCGACAACCCGGGTTTGGTTTCCGGGTCGTAGCGAATGTCACCGTCTGCGTCGGTCACGGCGCGTTTGATCTTCCTCGTGATGGCAGCCGGGTCGTCAGCGAGGTAGATGGTGCCGGCATCGGGCCGCGACTTCGACATCTTCGCGCTGGGGTCCTGCAGGTCCAGGATCTTCGCCGCGGAAGTGCCGATGAAGGCATCGGGAACGATGAAGGTCTGGCCGTATTTGGCGTTGAAGCGTTGCGCGAGATCGCGGGTCAGTTCCAGGTGCTGCCGCTGATCCTCACCTACCGGGACATAGTTCGCCTGGTACAACAAGATGTCGGCCGCTTGCAGGATCGGGTAGGTGAACAAACCCACCCCCTGCCGGTCCACGCCCGACTTTGCGGATTTGTCCTTGAACTGCGTCATCCGGCTGGCCTCACCGAAGCCGGTGATGCATTCCAGCACCCAGGAGAGCTGGGTGTGCTCCGGGCGGTGCGACTGGACGAACAACGTGCACCGTTCCGGGTCCAGACCGGCAGCGAGGAGCTGGGCGGCGACAATCCGGGTGCGCTGGCGCAACAGGGCCGGTTCGGGCGCCTCGATGGTGATCGAATGCAGGTCGACCACGCAGTAGTAGGCCTCGTAGCCGTCCTGCATGCTCACCCAATTGCGGACCGCACCCAGGTAGTTGCCGAGTTGCATTGAGTCCCCGGTGGGCTGGATACCGGACAGGACGCGGGATTGACTTGTCACCCGGCAGATCATTCCATCTCGTCCGGATCCGCCGCCGGGCGGTTGGTCAGATGACCACCACTGAGCGGCCTGAGCCGGGTAGGCCGGCTAGGAATGACAGCCGGACGGCGCGGACGAGGTCCCGGAGGCTGAACTCGAGGTCGAGGAGGCGGTCCCGGACGACGCGCTGCTGGACGAGGTGCCGGTGGATGCCGACCCGCCGCTGACCGTGCTGCCGGACTGGGCGCTCGCCTCACTCGAGGACGAACCGGTACTCCCCGTCACTGTGCTGGCAGCCGTCGTCGTAGTCGGCGGGCAGCTGCTGGCCGAGGACGAGCTGTGCCCGGCTGAGGTCGCCGTCGCGGTAGTGGTCGACGTAGTTCCGGCCACTGACGAGGACACCTTGGTCGCGGGCGTCGCGCTGGGCTTGCTCCTCAGGGGTGGCCGGACCTTCGTCACGTCGCTCACCACCGGCAGGATGGAACCGTTCACCCCGACGGCCCGGTCCCGGTACGCGGTGCCCCATGCCAGCACGGTCGCGAGATAGGGCTGGGAGTTGTTGTAGCTCAGAATCGCTGC
>JAVEET010000068.1 GCA_030840295.1 Pseudonocardiales bacterium | reverse complement strand
CTTCCCGAGGCGCTCGCCCGTCTGATCATGGCCGAAGCTGCCACCGATCGGGTTGCTGCGCAGAACGACTTCGATCTGCTCGACGAGATTCTGGGCGGTCGTCACCGATTTGCGCGCGAGACCGTTCTTCGGCTGATGGCAAGGGCAGCGATCCGAGCCGCGTCCGGTCAGCCGCACGCCGCCGCCGCAGCTGCGGCCAAGGCGGCCGAGGTTGCCGAGCGCAGCGGCTTGCCGTTCTTGGCCGGTCAGGCCCGCGATGGGTGTACCCGCTACCTCGCTGATGCCACGAGTCAGGCCGCACCGCCTGGTGTCCTCGGTCGGCTCAAGCACTCCTGGCACTCGGTGGGTGGGTACCTGGGCGCCTGGGTCAGTGCGCATCTGGGCGAAGCTTTCTGGGACTTGCCGCTAGAGGCGCTTGCTGTATAGGGCGTCGAAGCGCCGACCTCTCGTCAGCCGTCAGCCGTCGTCCGTCGGCCCTCCGGTGTCCGAATGTAGGACAGTCGCGTGGGCCACAACGGCGTCCAATGAAGTGAGAAACCAATCTCGCAACCAGACGAGACAAGACCAGGGAGTTTCAAGCCATGACCGCGAAGGAGTTACGCCAGAGTCGCACCGGTATACGCATTTGCGAACATCGTCCGCCGTGCCCTGATGCGTACGCACCGGACGGTCTCGCCGCGCATGTTCTCAGCAACCACCTCGAGCAGGGCTGGGAACTGCTGTGCAACGGGATCGTAGTATTCGACGACTTCGGGGCATTGCTGCCCGATGGTCGGTCGGTCGGCGCTCAAAGGATCATCCGTACGCACGCCGACGCCGGATATCTGCGTGATCGACCTACTCGCCCACATCGGCACGCCGATCAATGAGGGTTCCGTTGCGGCCCGCACTCGCGACGGTGGAATGCCGCTGGCGAACTCTTCACACCGGCGGTTCTGCGGCGCATCATCGATCAGATACCCACCAACGGGGAGGCAGGCAAGAACGGAGTGCCTGGGCGAGGGAGGGAGTGAGCGTAGGCGGGTGGATGCAGCCGATCGCTCCGTGCGGATTGCTGCCGCACGGGCTGGCTTCCTGTCAACCGGCACTGTTCAGTTAGGGAGCGTGCCGGATGTCGTCGTGGCCTCCTGGCGCCGCTCGCACGACGCGGGGGTTACTTCGGAGAGCTTCGGGGCTCGCTACCACGAGGATATCGACACGTCCTCCAGACTTGTTCGTTGCGCACAACCGATCCTCTCCCGTCTGACGGAGGAGACTGCAGATCTGCCACTCAGCATTGCTCTGACCGACAGCAAGGCCCGGGTTCTGAGGCGGATCGATACGAGCAGGACCATCGGGCTTCGGCTCGACAAGGTGTCTCTCGCCCCAGGCTTCGACTACGCCGAGGGCCACGTCGGAACAAACGGGGTGGGCACGGTATTCGAGTCAGGCCAACCCGTCTTCGTCGTCGGCCCGGAGCACTTCCACGAGCAGTTGCAGCCATTCGCGTGCGCCGGTGCGCCGATTCGGGATCCGCTGAGCGGCCGGGTCGAGGGAGTCCTCGACATCAGCTGCCTATCTGAATCTTCCAGTCCGCTGATGCACTCCCTGGTCCGGTCCGCTGCCCAAGATATCGAGCGGGTTCTCCTCCAGGACCGCAGCCATCGCCAGCAAGCTCTGTTCGAAGCATTCATGCGGGCGGACGCGCGCTCGAAGACAGCAATCATCGCGATGGACGGCAACCTCGTCATGAGCAACTCGCTGGCCCAGTCTCTGCTCAATATGGCTGAATACCGAGCGATTCAGGAACATGCCAGCTTCCTGGTGGCACACCACAGCAGAGCGACCGACGAGATCGAGCTGCCGACCGGCAAGGTCGTTCGGATGCGAGCTACCCAAGTGGCTCCGGGTGACACGGCAGGCGTCATCATCGAAATCGCGGTCCGCGCAGGCGCTCCCACCGTTGTCCCCCAGCCAGCCGATGTTGCCGAGACCTCTACGGGTGTGCCCACACCGCCCAGCCGAGCCGCGTCACTGAGCCTGATGCTCGCTGCCAAGACATTCGGTAGCAGCGGACAATCAGCAGCCTGGAAGCGCGCCTGCGCCGACATTGGCAGGGCGTTGGCCGAGCATCGATCGCTGCTCGTCCTGGGCGAAACCGGTACGGGGAAGTTCACCCTCATCGCCGAGATCTATCACCGCGTCAACCCGGGCGGCCGCAGCATGCTCATCGATGCGGTCGACATCAGCCGTGATTCCTGGGGTGACGCCGAGCACGCCATGGAACAGACGAAGACGCCCACGCTCTACCTCGTCCGCGACATTGAAGCGCTTTCAACGGACGGGGCCGAGAGACTGAACGAATTCCTGATAGCGCTGGCCGACACTGAGCGTCCGGCTTACATCGCGGCGACGCTCTCCGATGCAACGATCGACTCCGAACTGCCTTTTCGGGACCTGCTGGTGCATTTCCAGCAGGCCGTGACGGTGCCAGCACTGCGCCATCGAACTGAAGACCTCGCCTTCCTGGTCCCCCGTGTCCTTGCCAAGCTCAGTTCACAGCAGCGGCATCTCACACCGGCAGCAATGCGAGTGGTCATGCGTTACTCATGGCCTAGAAACATTCGGCAACTCGAGGAGGCGCTGCGCTCCGCGCTCGGCAAACGGCCGGTCGGTGACATCGAGCCTGATGACCTACCTGGTTACTGCCACACCAGCGCCCGTCGGCAACTCAGCGGCCTGGAATCAATCGAACGCGACGCGATCGTGAAGGCGCTGCACGACTCCGACGGCAACCGCGCCCAAGCCGCACAAGCTCTCGGAATCGCCCGGTCCTCGCTTTACCGCAAACTGCGGAGCTTCGGCATCGAGACGATCTAGCCCGGCATCCCCGGTGCTCGCTGACGTGCTAAGACATAGCTGTGCGCCCCGCTGCCTCCGCTACAGTGATTGACCGGGTTGCGTCCGGGGCGCCCGTTGTCGGGTCTCAGCGTCGCCCTGTCCTCTGGCGCGAGCTTCTCGTGGGCCTGGCCGTCTTCGGTGTGTACACCGCGCTCGCCGCCGCGAACTGGCCCGGAAGACGTCCCTCGGCGGTTGTGCACGCCGGCCAGATCTCCGATCTGGAACGGTTTCTGCATCTCGACCTTGAGCGACCGCTCAACTCGTGGCTGGCCGGCCACCAACTGATCCGCGTCATCTCAAACTACGAGTACGCCTTCACGTACATCATCAGCGCGTTCCTGTTACTGGGCTGGCTGTACCTACGTCAGCCGGTGTTGTACCGCTGGGCTCGTTCCTCCTTCGTCGTGCTCAACCTCATCGGTATTGCGTGCTTCGCGCTGTATCCGTTAGCCCCGCCTCGGCTGATGCCCGAGATGGGCTTCATCGACACCGTCGCCCGTGGTCACACGTGGGGATCCTGGGGTTCCGGGTTCGTCGATCATGCCAATGAAGTCGCCGCGATGCCGTCCCTGCACTTCGCCTGGGCACTGTGGGTGAGCGTCGTTCTTGCGCTGATCTCCGGAACCTTGCGCACCCAGCTGGTCAGCGGTGCTCACGTGCTGGTGACGCTTTTCGTCATCCTTGCCACCGCCAACCACTACTTGTTCGACGCTCTCGGCGGCGCAGTCCTCGTACTGGGTAGTACAAAGATCGCGAGTTTCCTCAGCGACCGTGCCGGCACCAACCCCTGGCGTGAGCGGAGGGTGGCCGCGGTCGACGCCTTCTTCCTGCACGTCGAGTCGGCGACGGCAGCTCAGCATGTCGGTGGCGTCGTGTTGCTCGATCTCGGCGGCAGCCCGAACAGCGCACCGAGCCGCGACGAGCTCGAAGCCCTGGTGCGTTCGAGGCTGGGGTATCTCCCTCGGTTTCGTCAGCGACTCGCTTGGACCTCGAGCTGGCGCCGACCCCGGTGGGTCGACGCCGCAGAGATCGACTGGAACTGGCATATCGGGGCTCGGGACCTGTGGACGCCGGCTGGTGCGCCGGGGGGACTGGAAGCGCTGGGTGGGCTCGTGGCCGAACTCGAAGCCGTACCGCTGCCTCGGGACCGTCCATTATGGAGATTGATCGTTGCCCACGGCGTAACGGCGAACCAGAGTGCGGTCATTCTCATCGTGCATCACGTCGTCGCTGATGGTTTCGGCACCGTTGCCCAAGCCCTGCATCTCCTCGAGCCGGCCCTGCCCGCGCGACCGGCCGGCTCGATTGCCGGGCCGGGACCGATCAAGACCTTGGTCGCGACTGCTGCCGGCTTGGCTCAGTTGGCCACGGAAGGCCGGCCGCGTGAAGGGCTTCCGGTGGCAGACGATCCGAAACGCGCCTTCGGCATGGTCACCCTGCCCTTGGCCGAGGTCCGGGTAGCGGCACAGTTGCTCGGCGCCCGCGTCAGCGACGTGTTGCTCTGTGTGGTGGCCGGTGGCCTTGCTCGGGTGCTCGACGCAACGTCGGGACCCGCGATTCATGAGCTACGCACTTCGGTGCCGTTAACGGCTCGCGCACCAGAGGATGCGATTGAAGGCAATATCACCGGCGCGGTCATGCTCGATCTACCGCTTGACCCACAGCTGGAATCCGAGCGACTCGCCGAGATCGCGCGGCGCAGCGGACGGCTGCGTACCGGAACTCGCGCGCTGGCTTCTCGTTTCGTGATGGACACTGTGGGCGAGCTACTTCCCCCGATTGTCCACGCCCACTTCGCCCGTACCGTCTACGGCCGGCGTTACTTTCATGCGATTGTGTCGAACATGCCGGGCCCGGATGTCCAGCTGAGCATGGCCGGACTCCGTCTGGATCGAGCGTTCCCGCTGCTGCCACTGGCTCCGGGAACGGGCCTGGCTGTCGGTGCTCTCGGTTGGTCGGGCCAGCTGTGCCTGGGAATCAGCGCCCATCCGAGCCTGGTACCGGATATTGGTGTACTCGAATCGGCGGTCAGCGCAGCCTTCGCGGAGCTGCGCTCCGCCGCCGCGGCCAACCTGATGGCACAGCACTCGTCCCGGCCGTAGCGGCTCGTTTGAGATCGTCGCCAGCGGGTGATCAAGGATCCCAGGCCAGCGCCAACATGAGCGGTAGCCGCGAATCCGGGTCATCCAGGCGTCCGCCGAAGAGTTCGCGGAGCCGAGCGAGCCGATACCGTACCGTCTGTGGGTGTACGTGGAGTTCCGCGGCAATCGCGCGTCGATCCCCCATATTACGAAGCCACGATCGCAAGGTGGCCCGGAATGCCTCTCGTGAACCGGCTGGTAAGCGCTCCAGCGGCTCGAGACATTGCTGGAGCAGCGCGTCGAGCAGTTTTTGCTCGCGGTGCACGATGATGGCGTCCAGATGCTCATCGACGAATACCGGATCCTGGGTGAGCACTCTTTCGTGCTGCAGTCTGGCGGCGATCTCGGCTATCCGTGCGCTCGCCGCCAAGTGCTCGAGCGCAACCGTGTGCCCGACCACGGCGGAGGAGCCCCGCAAGGTTGTTCCGAGCCGCTGTCGACGATTGGGCGCCGCCGGATCCGGGACGATAGCGCCTAGCAGCCCCGCCCGCTGCACGCGCAGGCAACTCTGGTCAAGACGGGAAAGTACCGCCCGGCCGGCCTCGTTGTGCGGCTCGATGAAGATCACCGCGGCGGTATTCGGTACCGCCCAGCCGGCCCTGCGAGCAGCCGTTAGCACCGAGGTCGTGTCCGATCGATCCGAGAGCAGGACTTCGACCAGTTCATCGCGGCAACGCTCGCGCTCGGCGGCCGCTTCGGATTGCTCAGCCAGATAACCAGCGGCCGAAGCCGAGGACAGGCGGTCCACGAAGCAGAAGACGGATTCAGCCAACGCTGCCAAGGCATCCGACGGCAGTTCGTTGCGTAACGCACGATCGGACATCTGCCGCCAAGCCAGCCTTGCTCCGAGTTGATACGCCGATAACAGGGTCCCGACCGGAATGCCCTCGCGCCACTGGATCCGTCCGATTTCCTCGAACAGCGTCTGATCGACCGACTGCTGCCACACGTTCTCCTGCTGTGTGGTGTCCGACCAGATCTGGGTAGCGACGTTTACCAGGGACCGGACAGCTGCCTCCGCAGCGGCGAGCACCACGTTTCGGCGCGCGGCGATGAAATTCGAGTAGCTCGGCGCCAGATCCAGTAGCAGTTTCTCGAGGTCATCGAGCAGATCCGGCAGGCCGGCAACCAGCGACGGCAGTAGCTGCTCGAGCTGGACGTCCGCCGGCTGCCCCATGACGGGCCCGGAGTCGTACTCCATACGTTAAGTAATACCCCATTCCTCGGAGTTTTGTAATTCCGTGATAAGACCGTGCGCCGAAGCTCATTCCCCCGGAAGCAGATATTGGTTCGCGGGCGCAAGAGGATGGTCACGTGAACGAGCAGTTCGTGTCCGGGCCAACATCGGGAGGGTTCACGACCAGGCCCCCGCCGGTGACGACATCGCGGGACTTCCTGCGCCAGAAGGAGCGCGCTGAGAACTTTCCGGTTGCCTTGCTTGTGCTGCCGCGTCGCTTTCGGACGGATCTGCGACATATCTATCAGGCCGTCCGGGTCATCGATGAGCTGGGTGACTCGGCGCCAGGCGATCGAACCGCCCTGCTCACCGACTTCGCCGCGGACCTGCGGAGGGTATGGACTAGCGGCGAACCGGGCGCAGCGGTACTTCGGCGACTCGTGCCCACAGTCCAATCGCGGCGCATCAGCAGGCAGCCCTTCGAGCAGTTGATCGAGGCCAATCTGGTCGACCAGCGCACTGCCGAATACCGAAGTTGGAGCGATCTGCTGCACTACTGCTCGCTCTCGGCCGCGCCCATCGGCCGCCTGGTCCTCCAGGTGTTCGGACAGGATTCGACTGGCCGCCACGAACTGTCTGATCAGGTGTGCACGGCGCTGCAACTGCTCGAACACTGGCAGGACATTGCCGAGGACCGCCGGGCCGGCCGTATCTATCTACCCCGACAGGACATGGATCGTTTCGGCGTGCGGCCACAGGATCTCGATGCCGGCATCGCCTCACCGGAGCTCAGACGGCTAGTGGGCTACGAAACCGACCGGGCAGCGGAGCTTCTCGATTCCGGCGCCGCGCTGGTCGGTCAGTTAAGCGGTTGGGCTCGGATCGCCGTCGCCGGCTATGTCGCCGGCGGCCGAGCCACCGTCCGAGCCCTCCGTCGTTGCGACGGAGATGTGCTGGTTCGGCCGCCGCGACCGCGCCGCCGAGACGTACCACTAGACCTGCTATCCCAGCTACGGATCTCCCGCGTATGAGCGCGACCCTCGATCAGGCCTATGCGCACGTGGAGTCGGTCACCAGGGACCAGGCGCGCAACTTCTACTATGGGATCCGGCTGCTGTCCGGATCCAAAAGATCGGCGCTCTGTGCGGTGTACGCGCTGGCCCGCCGGATCGATGACATCGGTGACGGTGACCTTTCGCAGGCAGCGAAAGCAATACAGCTTGCCGCATTGAGACAACAGCTCCGATCGCTGCCTGATCCGGCATCGACCAGCGATCCGATACTGCGCGCGGTGGCCGATGTGGGACGACACTTCCCGATCTCCCTGGCGGCCTTCGGCGAGCTGATCGACGGCGTGGAAATGGACATTACGGGCCGCACGTACGACACTTTTGATGATCTGGTCGGTTACTGCCGATGCGTAGCTGGATCGATCGGCCGCCTCTGCCTCGGCGTATTCGGCAGCGATGGCGATCAACGGGCCGAAGGGTATGCCGACGCGCTCGGCATCGCCCTGCAACAGACCAATATTCTGCGTGATGTCCGTGAGGATCTGCTAAGCGGACGGGTCTACTTGCCAGCTGAGGACCTCGACCGGTTCGGCGTGACGCTGCGACTGCAGGACGCCGGTGGGTGCCTGGTCGATCGAGACGGCACCCTGACCGCACTGGTCCGGTTCGCGGCTAACCGTGCTCAAACCTGGTACGCCGAGGGACTGAAGCTGGTCCCCTTGCTGGACAGGCGCAGCGCGGCCTGCTGCACGGCCATGTCCGGCATCTACCAACGGTTGCTGACCCAGATCGCCGACGATCCGTCCCGGATCTTCGGCCAACGGCTGTCGCTGTCCGGACGGGACAAGGCATGGGTGGCCGCTCGGGCCCTGGCGGGCAGACCGATATGAACCAGCGGATCGGAGTCATCGGCGGGGGCCTGGCGGGGATCACGGCCGCGCTACGGTGCACAGACGCCGGGCATGACGTCATCCTGTTCGAGGGTCGCTCCGGACTCGGTGGCCTGACCCATTCGTTCCGCCGCGGTCCGCTGTCCGTCGACAACGGCCAGCACGTGTTCCTGCGCTGCTGCACGGCTTATCGTGGCCTGCTGGACCGGCTCGGCGTATCGGATCTCGTGACAATACAGCCGAGGCTGGACATCGGCGTGCGAATGCCGGGGCAAGGTCCGGCACGGCTTCGTCGAAGTGGCCTGCCCGCTCCCCTGCACCTTGCGGGTTCGCTGTTGCGCTACTCCGCCCTTCAACCTACCGACCGGCTACGTGCCGTTCGGGCCGCCCTCGCCCTGCGGGCCGTCAAGCTCGACGACGACGCCATCGACGAGCTCAGCTTCGGTGAGTGGCTGGGTCGCCATGGCCAGAACCGGCGTACCGTCGCGGCGCTGTGGGACCTGTTCACGGTGGCCACCCTCAACGCACCAGCGGCGGAAGCCTCGCTGGCCCTGGCAACGAAAGTGTTCCAGACCGGTCTGTTGACCGACGCCCGCGCCGGCGACATCGGCTGGTCGCGGGTGCCCCTGCAGCGACTGCACGGTGACGCCGCGATCAGTAGCCTGGCCGCAGCCGGTGCCACAGTGCGCACCAGGGCCAAGGTCGAGTCTCTCGAGGCCCGCGCAGGGGATTGGGTCATTCGGGAGCGTCACGGCGAAGAGCATGCCGTTGATCAGCTGGTACTTGCCGTCCCCCCGGGACAGGCGGAGAAGTTGCTGCCGCCGGGCAGTGTGCACCTGGCGCCCGGTTGGTCGCAGCGTCTGGGCAGCTCCCCCATCGTGAACGTCCATATCGTCTTCGACCGAGTCGTCCTCGACGAACCATTCGTGGCCGGCGTCCATACGCCGGTGCAATGGGTCTTCGACCGAACCGAGCAATCCGGCCTGGCCGAGGGCCAGTACATCGCCATCTCGCTATCGGCGGCGCATGGGAGCATCGAACGTAGTACGGCGCAACTGCGCGAATGGCTATTGCCGGCGCTGGGCGCACTGCTGCCCGAAGCCCGGCGGGCGCAGGTAGTCGACTTCTTCGCAACCCGAGAGCGAGCGGCCACCATCCGCCCCTCGCCCGGCACCGCGCGGTCACGGCCGCCGGCGGCGACGGGGCTGCCCGGACTGGCGCTGGCCGGTGCTTGGACCGCAACCGGCTGGCCAGCAACGATGGAAAGTGCCGTCCTCAGCGGTTCGGCCGCGGCCGACGCAGTGACGGGCAGGCCCGTCTCCGAGTGGCAGAAGGGATCCGTGCCGGTATGACGATGACGCTGAACCCGACCTTGGAACGCAGCCGGGACGCCGTGCTGGCCGCCATGCAGGCGGCGGTTGCCAGAATGGATTCTGGCAGCGCGGCAATCGCGTCCTACCATCTCGGATGGCGCGACAGCGACGGCCGACCGCAGCAGTACACCGGAGGTAAGGCACTACGTCCGGCCTTGGCCTTGCTATCGGCTCGTGCCACCGGAGCCCGCCCTGAGGTTGGTGTGCCCGGTGCGGTCGCAGTGGAGCTCGTGCACAACTTCTCGCTGTTGCACGACGACGTGATGGACGGAGACACCGAGCGTCGACACCGCCGGACGGTCTGGGCGATCTGGGGCGTTCCGAGCGCAATCCTGACCGGCGACGCGATGCTCACCGTGGCTCAGGAGGTTCTGCTCGACAGCGATTCCCCGCACGCCCATGAGGCGCTCAAGCTGCTACTGGCGGCCACCCGCGAGCTCATCCGGGGCCAGGTCGATGACGTCGCCTTCGAGAACCGAGATCACGTCAGCCTCGAGGCGTGCCAGAGTATGGCTGCCGGTAAGACCGGCGCGCTGCTGTCCGCCAGCGCGGCGATCGGAGCCGTACTGGCCGGTGCGCCGAGCGCCACGATCGACGCGCTGACTCGTTATGGACAGCATCTCGGTGCCGCCTTCCAGTTGGTCGATGACCTGCTCGGCATCTGGGGTGATGCGGCGGTCACCGGCAAGCCGGTGCTCTCGGATCTGCGCGCCGGCAAGAAGTCGCTACCGGTGACCTACGCGCTCTCTTGCGGTGGACTTGCCGGACGGCAATTGGCGCAATGGCTACGTGGCCCACGGACAACCGATGAGTCGGAGCTTCGACGTGTTGCCGGGCTCATCGAAGCCGCCGGCGGGCGGCTGTGGGCCGCGGAGGAAGCCGCGCGGCAGGTCCAGCTCGCGAAGGCCGCGCTTGCCGTCGGCAACCTGCAGGCCGATGCCCAGGCAGAACTTGCTGAACTGGCTCAATTCGTCATCGCGCGGGACCACTGATGACCGCTGTCTCATCGTCGTCGGCCATGTCGACCGATCCGTCCGACGACGTCGAGGCGGCGCTGGAGCGCGGCGTGGCCCACCTGCGGAGCCTGCAGAATCCTGCCGGCTGGTGGAAAGGCGAACTCGAAACCAACGTGACGATCGACGCCGAAGACCTGCTGTTGCGACAGTTCCTCGGTATCCGTGGAGATCAGGAGACCGCTGAAACGGCCCGTTGGATCCGGAGCAGGCAACGTCCGGACGGGACCTGGGCCACGTACTACGGCGGACCGGGCGATCTGTCGACGACTGCCGAGGCATGGGTTGCGCTCCGGTTGGCCGGTGATGAACCGCAAGCGGCCCACATGCTCGCCGCAGCCGAATTCGTACGCGACCAGGGCGGCATCGAACGCTGCCGAGTCTTCACCCGGATCTGGCTCGCCCTCTTCGGTCTGTGGTCCTGGGACGAGTTGCCGGTGATGCCTCCCGAACTGATCTTCCTACCTCGGTGGGCGCCGCTGAACATCTACAACTGGGGTTGCTGGGCCAGACAGACGATCGTTCCGCTGACGATCGTAGGGGCCGCGCGTCCGATACGTCCGGTGCCCTTCGGCATCGAGGAACTGCGTTCGGGCGCCGAAGCGCTCCCGCTGGCACCGGCACGAACGTGGGAAGGCGCGTTCGGCCGGCTCGACCGGGTCCTGCACCGGTACTCCCGACGGCCGATTCGATGGCTGCGGCGGCTTGCCACAACCAAGGCCACCGAATGGATTCTCGCCCACCAAGAGTCAGACGGGTCCTGGGGCGGTATCCAGCCGCCCTGGGTGTACTCGTTGCTGGCTCTGCACCTGGTCGGGTATCCGCTGGATCATCCGGCCGTGCGGGCCGGCCTGGACGGGCTGGAGGCTTTCATCGTCCGGGCGGAAACCCGCGACGGAGTTGTGCGTCGGGTGGAGGCATGCCAGTCGCCGGTCTGGGATACGGCACTCGCGATGACCGCTCTGCTCGATGCCGGGGTGCCACCCGATGACCAGGACCTGGTTCAGGCAGCGGATTGGCTGCTTGCCGCGGAGATCGACGTGACCGGCGACTGGGCTGTTCGCCGGCCGGACTTGGACCCCGGCGGCTGGGCCTTTGAGTTCGCCAACGACGGCTATCCCGACACCGACGATACCGCCGAGGTGGTGCTGGCGCTGCGCCGTTGTGAGCACGCCGCTCCGGATCGGGTCCGTGCCGCCGTCGAGCGCGGCACTACCTGGCTGTGCGGTATGCAGTCCAGCGACGGTGGTTGGGGCGCCTTCGACGCCGACAACACCCATCTGCTCGCGACCAAACTGCCGTTCTGCGACTTCGGTGCGGTGATCGATCCCCCGTCGGCCGACGTCACGGCACACATCGTGGAGATGCTTGCCGCAGTAGGTCTCCGGGACAGCGAGGCGTGCCGGGCCGGCGTCCGCTGGCTGGTTCAGGTGCAGGACACCAACGGCTCCTGGTTCGGGCGCTGGGGCACAAACCACTTGTATGGCACCGGAGCGGTCGTCCCAGCGCTCATCGCCGCCGGGTTGCCTGCATCCGATCCGGCGATCGGCGATGCCGTCCGCTGGCTGGAGGAACACCAGAACTCCGACGGCGGCTGGGGTGAGGACGTGCGCTCGTATCGGGACAGCAGCTGGATCGGCGAGGGTGCCTCGACCGCCTCCCAGACCGCCTGGGCGCTACTCGCGCTGGAAGCCACCGGCCAGCGGTCCAGCGCGGCGGAGCGAGGCGTGCAGTGGCTGGTTGATACCCAGCGGCCGGACGGAAGCTGGGACGAACCGCAGTACACCGGTACCGGCTTTCCCGGCTACTTCTACATCAATTACCACTTGTACCGGGCGGTGTTCCCGATCTCCGCGCTCGGACGCTACCTCGGGGTTCGATGATGACCGACGCTGTCGTGTGCACGCCGCTCGTCGTCGAGCAGATCGCCTTGCGCGGCGCGCGGTCATCGCTACGCATCACGCGTACCGGCAAGGGACCGGCACGATCGGCGAAGAGTGCCCGGCAGTTGGCCCGCGAACCCCGCGCCGTGCTGGTTGCCGGGGTGGCGGGTGCGCTGCAATCGGGCGTTCGTACCGGCGACCTGGTGGTCGCCAGTGAGATCCGGGTGGACGGCGGGCGGGTGACAAGTCTGTCGGCGCCGCTCTTGGCCGGCGCATTGCGCAGAGCTGGATTGCGCGCACACCTGGGTCCGATCTTGTCCAGCGATCGGGTCGTGCCTGCTCGGGTGGTAGGTGTCCTCGCCGCGACCGGAGCGCTGGCTGTCGACATGGAGTCCGGTCAACTCAGTTCGGCCGCTGGTGACGAACCGTTCGCCGTACTTCGAGCCATCGTCGACACCCCCGACGCACCGTTGCTGAGACCCGGAACCGTGCCGCGGGGAATCCGGGCGCTTCGGTCGTTGCGATCGGCAGCACCGGTCATCGAGCAATGGGGCGCGGCGATCGGTGACCGCGAGATCGTGCTGGCCTCGCCCAGATCTTTCTGTGCTGGAGTGGGACGCGCTATCGAGATTGTCGAACGTAGTTTGCAGCGGCACGGTGCCCCGGTGTACGTACGTCGCCAGATCGTCCATAACGCTCACGTGGTCCGCGACCTGGAAAGCCGTGGCGCCATCTTCGTCGACGAGGTCGACGAGGTGCCCGCGGGTTCTGTGGTGGTCTTCGCCGCGCACGGCGTCTCTCCCGAGGTCCGGGCCGAGGCCCAGTTGCGCGGATTGTCGGTGATCGACGCGACGTGTCCGCTGGTGACGAAGGTGCATACCGAGGTTCGTCGCTATGCCGCCCGCGGTGACACCGTGTTTCTCATCGGCCACCGTGACCACGAAGAGGTGATCGGTACCGTCGGTGAGGCACCCGGCGATGTCGTGGTGGTCGCCGACGCCGATGACGCTGCGTCGGTGCGGGCCCGCGACCCTGACCGGGTGGCCTACGTCATGCAGACGACGCTCGCGGTCGACGAGGCGCGCGAGGTTGCCGACGTGTTGCGCGAGCGCTTCCCGGCGCTCAGCGCACCACGCCGGGATGACATCTGCTACGCCACGACCAACCGCCAACTGGCGATCCGCAGGGTCGCGGCCGAATCGGAGCTGGTGCTGGTGCTCGGCTCCGCCAACTCGTCCAATTCACGCCGGCTGGTCGAGGTCGCCGAACGCGAGGGGGCGCCGGCGCATTTGGTCGACGACGCCACCGACGTGGACCTCAGGTGGCTCGCTGGCGTAAGCACGATCGGCATCACCGCAGGGGCATCGGCACCTGCCCACCTCGTGGACGAGCTGGTGCGATGCCTGTCCGGGTTAGGGACCGTCACGCTGCGCAACACCCACATCGTCGACGAGACCGTCCAATTCACACTGCCCAGGGAGGTGATCTGAGAAGTGGGTATGCCGCTGCACCAGACCGCGAGATTAGGTGCGTATCTGTTCAAGCAGAAACTGCTCCGCAAGAAGAAGTTTCCGTTGCTGGTCGAACTCGAGCCGCTCTTCGCCTGCAACCTCAAATGCGCCGGGTGTGGCAAGATCCAGCAGCCGGCACAGCTGCTCAAACAGCGGATGCCGGTCGCGCAGGCGATAGCTGCCATTGAGGAGAGTGGCGCGCCGATGGTGTCCATAGCGGGCGGCGAGCCACTCATGCACCCGCAGATCGAGGAGATCGTTCGGCAACTGTTGGGTCGCAAAAAGATAGTGTTCCTCTGCACGAATGCCGTCCTGCTGCCCAAGCATCTGCACAAGTTCAAGCCTGACCGAAACTTCGCGTGGATGGTGCACATCGATGGGCTTCGGGAGCGCCACGACGAATCGGTATGCAAGGACGGAGTGTTCGACCAGGCCGTCGCCGCGATCAGGCAGGCTCAAGCAGCCGGCTTTCGGGTGAACACCAACACCACGTTCTTCGACACCGATTCACCTCAAGATGTCATCGACGTACTTGACTACCTGAACAACGAACTCGCCATCGACAACATGCAGATCTCGCCGGGATTCGCGTACGAAAAGGCACCCGACCAAGAACATTGGCTTGGCGTGGAGCAGACCCGGGAGCTGTTCGCCAAGGCATTCGGTGAAGGGCGTCGTAAGCAGTGGCGGCTCAACCATTCCCCCGTATTCCTGGACTTCCTGGAGGGCAAGCGAGAACTGTCCTGTACCGCCTGGGGAATCCCCTCGTACTCGCTGCTCGGCTGGCAACGCCCCTGCTACTTGATGGATGACGGACACGTCCAGACCTACCGGGAACTTGTCGAGGACACCGACTGGTCCGCCTATGGCCGCGGTAACGACCCGCGGTGCGCGAACTGTATGGCGCATTGCGGGTACGAGCCGACCGCGGTGCTGGCGACCATGGGATCTTTGCGGGAATCGATCCGAGCTGTTGGCGGCCGATGACCGTGAACACATCCGTGACCAGTGTGCTGTCCAAGATCAGCGGTCCGGCTGATCTTAAGGCATTGTCAGAGCGCGCGATTGACGTACTGGCCGGTGAGATCCGGTCGGAGCTGATTGCCGCGGTGTCACAGACCGGCGGCCACCTCGGACCGAACCTCGGAGTGGTCGAACTGACGATCGCGCTGCACCGGGTATTCGATTCTCCCCGGGATGCGATCATCTTCGACACCGGTCACCAGTCCTATGTCCACAAGATGCTGACCGGACGGGCCGCGGCGATGGACGGACTTCGGCAGGCGAACGGACTGTCCGGGTACCCGAGCCGGGCCGAGAGTGTCCACGATGTGGTGGAGAACTCTCATGCTTCGACGGCCCTGTCCTACGCGGACGGGCTGGCCAAGGCGATCGCGGTGCGGCGTGAGCGGGGCCGGTGCGTAGT
>JAVEET010000044.1 GCA_030840295.1 Pseudonocardiales bacterium | reverse complement strand
AGATGGCGGGTCCAGGCGATGACGGCGTTCAGGACAGCGGCGGCGCGGTAGACGGTGGCCAGTTTGTCGTAGCGGGTGGCTAGATCTCGCCATTGCTTGAGGTGGCAGAAGCGGCGTTCTATGACGTTGCGGTTGCGATAGTCGACTGCGTCGAAAGCTGGTGGCCGGCCGCCGACCGGGCGTCCGGATGGCGGCACAAGAGGTCGAGCTGGCCGCCCACAATCTTCTGCAGGACCCCGACGCCGCCTCAGGGTGACTCGGTGAGCACTGCTTCGATCACTTCAAGGGCGGCGGGTTGGTTAGCGTCACGCCGCATGCTCAAACTCGTCGTAACGGAGAACGTCACCGGCGCTGGCGTGACGATGAGCGGTTTGGGACCGTTGGAGTAACAGGCTGTCGGTGCTGTTTCACATTCGGCGGTCGGGGCAGCGGTGCCCTGCGGACACGGACTAGCGTTAGTGGTAACTGTTCAGACGCAGAGTGGATCTTTATGTCACTGACCGATGATGCTATCGACAAGATCAAGGCGATGATCCTGGACGGTCGCCTCAAGCCCGGCAGCCGGTTGCCGCGTGAGGCTGATCTGTCCAAGGAGCTTGGGATCTCCCGCAATTCGCTGCGCGAGGCGGTACGGGCGCTCTCGCTGATCCGAGTCGTGGATGTGCGCCAGGGCGACGGGACCTACGTGACCAGCCTGCAGCCGAGCATCCTCATGGAGACGCTCGGCTTCATGGTCGACTTCCACCAGAACGAGAGCGTCCTGCATCTATTCGAGGTGCGCCGGGCGCTCGAACCGGCCGCGGCCGAGCGGGCCGCGGTGCTGATGACCGACGCCGAGGCCGAAGGGCTGCTGCTCCTGCTCGACGCGCTCGGTGAGTCGCCGGACCTGGACGAGCTCATCGCCAACGACGTCGAGTTCCACCACCGCATCGCGCAGGGCAGCGGAAACCCGGTGTTGTGCTCGCTCATCGACGGCTTGTCCGGACGCACGCAACGCGCTCGTACCTGGCGCGGCATAACCCAGGCGGATGCGATCTCCCAGACCCTGCGCGAGCACCGCGCCATCGCTACCGCGATCCGCCAGCGGCAGCCCGACGTAGCCGGCGCGTGGGCCCGGGCCCACATCGCCGGGGTTGAGCACTGGTTGCGCTTCGCGCTGCAGGACGAGGACGCGCCCGACTTGGACGGGATCGAGTGAGCCGTCACGGCAACGGCCGGCCCGGGATCGCCCGGACCGGCCGCGCCGGGGGGAACGTGCTCAGCGGTAGATCTGGAATGCGTCCACTTGTAGGTATGCCCCGCCGGCCTTGACCCCGACCAGGTGGTGCACACCGGGAGTCAGGCCGCGGACCCTGTAGAGCACTTGCGCCGCGGCGTAGGCGGGCCCGCTGGCGTCGATCGAGGTGGCCGTGCCGCCGTCCACCGACATCGTCACCGCGCCGTTTCCGGGGTCGCGTGGGCCGAGGAAATCGATCCCGGTCCCTGAGAAGGTGACGTCGAAGCTTTCCCCGTCGGTGCGGGTGTACTTCACATCGTCGCCGATGTCGCCGGCGTTCCGGTTACTCGCCAGGGCCCAGCTGGCGCCGGTGTAGCCGATCGACGGGTCGTTATCGTTGACGATGGCTGGGGCCGGTTTGCCGTCGCGGATCTCGGCCTTGATCTCCTTCAGGGTGGCCAGCGTGGTCGGGTCGACCGTGCCGTCCTCGTACATCATCAGGTCCAGCGACAGCGCGGTGTGGTTGGCCATCGCCGTGCGCACGGTGTTCACCGCCGACTGAGTGCTGACGGTCGGACGGATCGTCGTGTTCGGGTCGTGCACACCCCAGTCCTGGTTCAGCAGCACGGCGCAGTGCGCGCGGATGCCCTTGTAAGGACCGGTCAGGTAGACGCCGTCCGGCCCGACCACGGAACCGCTGGTGGGCGAGCCATTGCACGTCTCGCCGGGCTGGAAGTCCTCGTACTTGGTGTAGGCGGCGGCGATCCAGGTGTTCCACGTGACGATCCGGTTGGGATTGCCGGCCCGGGCGGCACTCTGCAGGCTCTTGAAGTCGGCCGGGTAGTAGTACGCGCCGTCGTCGAACCACCAGCCGTCCAGGTTGCGTCCGAAGTGGTCGCCGGCCCAGCTGATCACGTTCTTCCAATTGGTGAGGAAGGTGGTCTTGTCGCCGGTGCCCGTGAGTCGGTAGCCGGCAGGGAACTGCTGCTTGGCCCACCAGGTGGGATCCTGATCGTGGCCGTTGTGGTAGTAGAGGATGAACTTGATGCCGGCCTTGTGGAGTGACTGGGCGACCTTCAGGTCGAGGTCGCAGGCGGCGGTGTTGCCGCCGTTGCCGAGGATCCGGTCGATCACTGCGTTGGGTCCGTCGACCTGGTAGGTGTACCAGGTGTAGGACCACATCACGTACGCCGCACCGGTCGATTTCACCATGTCCACGAAGGCCGGCACGTTGAAGTCACAGGCCTGCTGGTCGAGGGTCTTGGCCGGCCCATTCGGCGGGTAACCCCACGCGCCGTACTGGAAGAACAGGCCGTACCCGGCGTCGGTCAGCCATTGGCTGTTCGCCTTGGCGCTGGCAACGTCGGCGGTGTAGCTGTCCTGCTTGGCGGTGGGCACGAGCTCAAGGGACTTCACGTCGGTCTCGGCCGTCGTGGAGGTGGTGCGGCTCAGCGTGAGGTGACTGACGCCCTTGGGGACGAGGATCTGGCCCATCTCGAGCCGGTCCCAGCCGTAGGAGTGGCTGACGGCGGCGATGGTTGCGCCGTTCACGTCGTCCTTGAGCACGAACGGGGTGTCACTCGAGGTCGAGAGCAGCCCCGTCACCGAGTACAGCGCCTGCTCGTCCGAGCTGACTGTCCAGGTCAGAGTGTCAGCCGAGCCTTTGAAGTTGTTCACCCAGTAGTAGGCGTCGGGCTGAGCGGTGAACATAGTGAGGTTCGCGGGTTTCTCGGCCGACCCGGCGGTGAGCACCGCGGGTGTGATGGTCCTGTGGTTCAACGCGACTGCACCCGCCGGGGTGGTCGGGGCACCCTGTGCCGTTCCGACCGTCCCCAGCGCAGCCAGCGCTGCGGCCGCAGCGGTTGCCGCGAGCTTGCGAAACTTCCTCGGCATGAATCGTCTCCGTTCGGTCGGGCCGCCGGGCGGCCAGTGGCGATGAGCTAGACGGACGTGCGATACCCGTTGTCGTCGGCGTGCTCGACAGGGCGGAACGTGTAGTCGGCGAGCGTGGCCGGTCGCATCTCGGCCGACAGTCCGGGCGTGGTCGGGGCCAGATAGCGGCCGCGGGAAATCCGGGTGGGTGTGACGAAGTGCTCGTGGAGATGGTCGACGTACTCGATGACCCGGTCCTGCATGGTGGCGCTTACGGCGACGAAGTCGAACATCGACAGGTGCTGGACGACCTCGCACAGCCCAACACCGCCGCCGTGCGGACACACGGGCACGCCGAACTTGGCCGCGAGCAGAAGGATGGCCACGTTCTCGTTCACACCGGCGACCCGGGTCGCGTCGATCTGGACGACGTCGACGGCGCCGGCCTGCAGCAGCTGCTTGAACATGACCCGGTTGTGGACGTGCTCGCCGGTGGCCATCCGGATCGGGCGCACCGCCTCGCGGATGCGGGACAGCCCGAGAATGTCATCCGGGCTGGTCGGCTCCTCCACCCAGTACGGATCGTGCGGCGCCATGGCCGCGATCCAGTCGATCGCCCCGTCGACGTCCCAACGCTGGTTGGCGTCCACCGCGATGCGCACGTCCGGACCGACCGCCGAACGGGCGATGCCAAGCCGCCGCAGGTCGTCGGCCAGGTTGTCGCCGACCTTGAGCTTGATCTGGGTGAAACCCTCGGCCACCGCCTCGGCAGCCAGCCGGGCCAGCTTGGTGTCGGAATAGCCCAACCAGCCCGGCGTGGTGGTGTAGGCCGGGTACCCGCCCGCGAGCAGCGTGGCGGTCCGCTCGGCCCGTCCGGGCTCGGCGGCGCGCAGCAGGTCCAGCGCCTCGCCCGGGGTCAGCGCGTCGGTGAGGTAGCGGAAGTCGACGAGCGCCACGAGCTCCTCGGGGCTCATGCGGGCGAGCAGCTGCCACACCGGGAGCCCGGCTTGGCGCGCCTTCAGGTCCCACAGCGCGTTGATCACCGCTCCGATGGCCATGTGCATGACCCCCTTCTCCGGGCCCAGCCAACGGAGCTGCGAGTCGTACACCAGCGAGCGCCACGTGCGGCCCATGTCGGCGAGCAGGTCGGCGACATCGAGGTCGAGCAGGTACTGCTCGAGAGCGCGGATCGCGGCGACCTGGACGTCGTTGCCACGCCCGATGGTGAAGGCGAACCCGTGCCCGACGACGTCCGGATCGGTGGTGCGCACAACGACGTAGGCGGCCGAATAGTCGGGGTCAGGATTCATCGCGTCCGACCCGTCCATGGTCAGAGAGGTGGGAAACCTCAGATCGATGCAGTGCAGGCCGGTGATCCGCGGCGACATGGAGATCCTTTCGGAAGTTCAACGCCGCCTCGAAGATCTGCGGCTAGTCATCCGATGTTTTAGCACCATACCGGCGACGGCGCTACCCCAATGTCGATTTCATGGGGATTTCCCCCGGTCATTGAGAACAAACATCCGATGAACCTCTTGCCAAGTTCGTCTCAGTCGTGTGTCATAGATGCGCCGCGTCGGTGCCGGTCCGGACGCTTGGTCTTGGAGGAGAAATGCGAACAATGGGACGAGGCCGCTTGGTCGCGCTCGCGGCGGGTGTGCTGGCAACGGCCCTCACCACGAGTGCCTGCGGCAACAGCGGCGGGGTTGGCGGGGGAAAGACGGCAGCTCAGGACACCAGTGCGAAGGTCACGCTGGAGTACTGGACGTGGTTCCCGGCCCAGGCCACCCTCGACAAGGTCATCAGCGCCTACGAGGCCAAGAACCCGAACGTCACGATCAAACTGCACGAGTACTCCAACGCCGACTACCAGAAGCAGTTGCCGCTCGCGCTCAATGGCGGTCAGAAGGTAGACATCGCCGGGGTGCAGGTTTCGGCCATGACGAACACGGTGCGCACCCAGCTGCGCCCGGTGTCGAGCTGGGAATCCAACCTGCCCTCCGGGTGGCGTTCGCAGCTGGAGGCCAAGCCTGTCCAGCAGACCGAGCAGATCGCGTCGGACAAGACGCTGTACTCGATCCCGATGGGCTCGATCGGCAGCGCCTTCATGTATTACAACGCCGCGATGCTCACCAAGTACGGAGTGGCAGTGCCCAAGACGGCCGCCGATCTGGCCGCCGCCGCGGCCAAGATCAAGGCCGCCGCGCCGGGTGTGACGCCGGTGGTGTTCGCCGGTGACCCGTACTGGCAGGAGGAGACGCTGTTCACCTTGGTCGGGCAGACATCGCCCGGGCTTTCGGACACCATCCTGCACGGCAACGGCAAGTGGAACGACCCGGCCATCGTGCAGGGCCTGACCGAGTACAAGTCGTTGTTCGCCAGCGGCGCGTTCGACAAGTCGGTGCTGAGCCTGAAAGCTCCGCGCCCGACCGACCTGTTCACCGCGGGCAAGGCCGCGTTCTACATCGATGGATCGTGGAACGACTCACTGCTGTCGGCCGCTTACCGCACGGCGAACAAGATCGGCCTCGCCGACGTCGGCGCGACCACCGTGCCGGTTGTCGCGGCCAACGGCCAGCCAGCTGCGCGGGCCTTCGCCGAGGGCGGCCTGGCCATCCCCAAATCCTCCACGCACGTGGACGCGGCCGCGAAGTTCATCGCCTACATGACCGTCGGCGCGGGCGTCGACCTGTGGGCACCTGACCTCGTCCTCTCGCCGGCCAAGAAGGGATACACGCCCTCCTCCGCCGTGTTGAACTCACCGGCGGCGACAGCCGGCTACACCGCGGTGTCGACCGCGATCAACAACGCCGGCTCGTCCCGGGACAGCCAACAGGACTTTCTCACCCAGGTCGAGGGCAACTCCATCCTCGACGTCCTCAATGGAACAAAGACACCGCAGGCGGCGGCTGACTACATGCAATCGGAGTGGGCCAGCGGCCGCTACCCGCACGGCGGGAAATAGTCCGGCATGGGTTCAGGTGTGGAGGCCCGGAAGGGCCGTTCGGACGGGCTGGTAGCGCTGCTGTTCCTGATTCCGCTGCTGTTCTTCTACGGCCTCTACTACCTGTACGCGTTTGGTTTTCTGGCCCAGGTCAGCCGGCAGCGCGTCTCGCTCACGTTCGTGAACGCAGTGAACGTCGGCTGGGACAACTTCCGGCTGGTGGCCACCGACCCGCTGTTCCGGCGCTCGGTCCTCAACACCCTGCTCTTCGCCGGCATCTCCATCTGCGCCGCGCTCACCGTCGGCTTCCTGCTGGCGATGATGATCTCGACGGGGGTACGCGGCCGCAAGCTGCTCTACGGCATCTTCCTGCTGCCGTCGCTGATCCCGCTGTCGCTGTTCGCTACCGTGTTCGGCCAGATGCTCGAGACCAAGGATGGCGCGTTCAACTCCCTGTTCCGCGCGGTCGGTCTGCCCGGACTGCAGCAGGACTGGCTGGGCAACACGGGGTCTGGCTACGCCGCGGTCGCGATCCTGCTCGTATATCTCATCGGGCTGCCGATCATGTATTACACGTCCGACGTCACGAGCATCAACCTGTCGCTAATCGAGTCGGCGACCATCGACGGTGCCGGCACCTGGCAGATCTTTCGGCTGATGCTCTTCCCACTGCTGCGCAACACCCACAAGACCGTGATCCTCTCGGTGCTGCTGGGCAGTTTCCGGGCCTTTGATGTCATCTTCTTTTCCACCGGTGGCCAACCGGGTGGCCGCACATCGATCACCGGGACCTACATCTACAACGCCGCGCTGGGCAACGACCGGGTCGGCTACGCCGCGGCGGCCTCGCTGATCGTGCTGGTGATCGCACTTCTCATCTCCTTCGGCCAACTGCTGCTCACTCGAAAGGATCGCTGACATGGCGCGCGTGCAGGAGGCCAACCCGCTGGAGATTCTGCGGCGCCGGCGCATCGACGCGACCGTGATGCAGGTGCTGCTGCTGGTGCTGGCGTTGTGGTGGCTGTTCCCGTTGATCACGGTGATCCGGCAGTCGCTGCAGGTCGGCGGTTTCGGCAACTACGCCCATGTGTTGAGCACGACGTTGAACGGAGTGTTCCTACCCCGCACCTTCCTGAACAGCTTCGTAGTGGCGCTGCTGCACGCGTTCTTCGTACTTGCGGCCGGGTCGATGGCCGGCTACGCGTTCTCCCGGCTGCGCTTCCGCGGCCGGGAGCTGGCCTACTACCTGGTGCTGGTGTTCCTGGCCGTCCCTGCCACGGCGGTGATCGTCCCGGTGTATTTCCTGACCGGCAAACTCGGCCTGTTCAACAGCTACCTGGGGGTGGCGCTTCCCGAGGCCGCGCTGACCCTGCCGTTCGCCGTGCTCCTACTGCGCAACTACGCCGACGGCATCGACGGCTCCTTCTTCGAGGCGGCCTCGATCGATGGCGCCGGGCACTTCCGAATGTTCACCTCGATCTTCCTGCCGCTGTCCCGCCCGACCCTGATCAACCTCGGCACACTATGCATCATGTGGTCCTTCCAGGACTTCATCTTCCCGTCGCTGATCATCAAGTCGCCCCAGCTCACCACAGCCGCACAGGCCGTGCAGACGATCCGCAGCGCGTTTTCACCGACCCCCCAACAGACCGCCCAATTCTTCGCCGCCCTGGTGCTGCTGGCCGTGCCTGCGGTCGTGCTCATCGTGATCGGGCTGCGCTGGATGACGATGGGGCTCACGTCCGGCGGTGCGAAGGAATGACGGTGACCGAGGAACAGACATCAGCCTCGGACACATCCTGGTTCGATCAGGCTGGCCTGGGTGTCTTCCTGCACTGGGGCCATGCGAGCACCCAGGGCTGGGAGCTGTCGTGGCAGCTAACCGGAGGGGTGGCCGGGCAGTTCCCGGCGCGCGCCCCGGTCGGGTGCGAGGAGTACTTCGCTAACAGCGCCACCTTCGCCCCGGCGCACTTCGACCCGAGGCAGTGGGCACGCGAGATCCGCGCTGCCGGGGCGCGCTACATCGTTCTCACCGCCAAGCACCACGACGGCTTCGCGATGTACGAGACCGAGCGGTCGGACTACTCCAGCGTGACGGCACCATTCGGCCGCGACGTCGTGGCCGAGGTGCTGGCCGCGGCCCGCGCCGCGGGGCTGCGCGTCGGCCTCTACTTCTCCATCATCGACTGGCACCACGAGGACTACCCGCGCTACACCGACGCCACTGTGCGCAAGCCGTATGTGGTCGGCGACTACCCGCGGGCGGACGACCAGGCCTGGGCGCGGTACCGGGAGTTCATGATCGGCCAGCTCACCGAGCTGCTCACCGGCTACGGCGAGCTCGACATGGTCTGGCTGGACGGCGAGTTCGAGCACACCGCCGCCGAATGGGACTTCGGCGCCATCCGCGCGCTGATCCGGCATTGGCAGCCCGCCTGCATGGTCAACGACTGCTGTGTCGGGTTCGGCGACTTCGCCAGCCTGGAACAACAGCTGGAGGAGGTCGTCCCGTCCGGGCGCCGGGAGCTGTGCTTGACGATGAACGACTCCTGGGGCCACGTGGCCGGCGACACTCGCTGGAAGAGTGCTCGCGATCTCGTCCAGCTACTGGTCGAAGCGCGGATCAGCGGGGCCAACCTGCTGTTGAACGTCGGTCCGCGCGGGGACGGGACGTTCCCTCCCGAGGCGAGCGAGCGGCTGGCGGCGATCGGCGGCTGGCTCGACGCGCACGGTGAGAGCGTCTACGGGATCACGCCCGGGTTGACCCGGTTCCAGTGCCGGCTGCCGACCGGGCGGCGCCGCACCGACGCCGGCGAGCGGATCTACGTCTACCTGACCATGCTCGCCCGCGACCGGCTGGTGATCCACGACCTGCCGGTGCGGCGGGTGGGAGCAGTAACCGTGCTGGCCGGCGGCGCAGCGCTGCCATGGTCGGTCGTGCCCCGGCTGGCCGACGTCCATTCCCACGCGCCAGATCCCCGCGGTGAGCTGGAAATCGAGCTAGGCGACGGTCTCGGGGACGGACTGTGCCCCGTCATCGCCATCGACCTCACTACCCCGACCCCGACCCCGACCCCGAAAGGATCCGACTGATGCGGCTCGCCCGCCACGGCGCGCCAGGCGCCGAACAACCGATCGTCGGGGCACGGTTGCGTTGATGTCACGTGGGCACGTGCTAACGCCGCGGTATGGCTGCGTTCCTATCGCGTCCGGTCTGATCGGCCAGAAACGCGCAGGCCGCGCAGACCGCGACGGCTGAAGCGGACCCCGAAGTAGTCGGCCCACACAGTCCGTGATCATCGAGGGCATCGCCGAATCGCGCCTAGCGAACAATCCCCACGTCCGATCATGCCGCATTGACGGTCGTTCGAATCGCACCGACCCGCCGATGCCCGGGCCAGGCATACTGCCAGGCATGGACGACCCGGCGAGGGTGTCGCACGAGGCATGGAACGCCGCACTCGACGAGGAAC
>JAVEET010000034.1 GCA_030840295.1 Pseudonocardiales bacterium | reverse complement strand
CGCACCATCGACGTCGTCGACAAGTTGGCCGTCCGGGTGGACGTCACCGAGGAATTCCCGTTCCTCGTTACCAAGCTTTCGCCGTACGTGGACCGGTGAATCACACACGGAGGTAACCGAAAATGAGTACCCCAGGCTTCATCGCGGAAGGCTCGTTCGCGCGCGCGGAACAGCACTACCGCACCCGTGGTAACTCTCAGCAGCCTGCTTCGGGAAACGTGCAGCCGCAACAGCGGCACACGCCGCTCAAGCGCCCGCTGCTGGGAACACCCCACCCGGCCCATACGTGCCACAGCATCACAGGGTGCGCAGACATGATCTGGTCCGGTGTATGCCACAGCGAGGGACTGGACACGCTGTGCACTGACGACGGATGCACGTGTTAGTGCCCATCCACGAAGGAGACCGATCGAGATGAGAACGCCAGGATTCTCCGCCGAAGCGTCGTTGTACCGGACCGGTCAGACGCGGCGGTACACGTCGTCCAAGAACACCGGAAAGGCGGCCGGAGTCGTGCCCGCCGGGCCGGTCTATGTGTCTGGAGAAACTCAATACTGCTGTTATGCGTGTGGCTACAACGCGGATGGCTCATTCATGTGGTGCTGTCCGCCCTGCGGGTCGACCGCCGCGCCCATGTCGACAGACTTCCCAGTGCCCGTCGTCCTGCCTTCCTAGTACACAAGAGCCCTTCTCAGTACGCAAGAGTTCCGCCCCGGAAAGGACAACACATGAGAATTCCAGGGTTCGACGCAGAGAATTCCTTGTACGCATCCGACGTGCATTACCGTGCCGCGGGAGCCCCGGCAGGCTCTCGTGGTTCGCGCGCGGTCGTGCCACAGCAGAACAGATTCATCGGGGCCCCCGTCGATCTTCAAGCGTGTTGGGAGCGGTGCATCTTCACGCCGTGGAACTGCCCCACGGAATGCCAGGGTGTGCCATGGCCCACCATCCCGCCCGTGCCAACTCGCGTGGTGAAGTACTAGGCCGCCCGCCCCTGCTCGACGTTCTGCCACATCAGGTTCCAGTGGCGGCCCTTTTGCCGGTGGAGAGTGACACGGCCCTGGCGGCGATCGGTGCGCGTTAGGTGAATCCGAGCTTGACGAGGGTGCGTTCCACGTGCCCTTCGGCTGTTCGCCGGGAGATCACCAAGCGGACGGCGATTGCCTTGTTGGTGAGGCCCTTGGCGATGAGGTCGGCGCCGTCGTGATAGACAGCGCTGCGTGCCACCCGACGGGTTTCCGGATGCCTCGTCCACGGTCAACCAGCGGGAATCGTTGGCCGGCGATGATGAAGTCGTTCGCCAGTTGCTCTCGGGTTACTGGCACAGTACCGCTCTGCGTTATCCCATCGATCCAGGCAAGTGCGGCGGCCCGGATCTCTTCGTCGATTCGCGGCACCGGATAGCGTTGCAGGACTAACTGCTCTCATCGCACCAGGCGGTCTGATAACGCACCGGGTCTCTGGTCTATTGCTCGACGACCCCGCGGTGTTCTAGTCTTCTCGCGAGCTTAACAAGCAGCAAAACGTGCCTCTTTCCTACTTCGGTGGCCGTCTCACGGCATCCGGAGGCACCGGTCGGCGGCCTGCTCACCAGACGCAAACCGAGTTCAGAGAGGCAATGAACCAGCATGGAAATGTTCATCATTCCGTTGGGAACCTGCAACTGTCCCTACGAAACCGTGGCGCCAGGGGTCAACGACGGGCAGCTCGTGAAGCTTCCGGTGCCGTCATATCTGGTCAAGCTCGACGACGGTAAGAATCTGCTCATCGATACCGGCATGAGCCGGCTGCACATTACCGATCCCGATGCCACCTGGCGCGGCACTGAGTTGGCGGAGATCCTGGTGCCGGAGATGGCCCCGGAAGACAACCTCGCCGTTCGCCTTCAGGAGCTGGAGGTCCGCCCGACCGACATCGACTATGTGATCAATACGCATCTGCACTTCGACCATGCAGGCAACAATGATCTCTTCGAACGGGCGAAGTTCTTCGTCCAGCGTGAGCATTACGATTTCGCTCGCGGCAACGCGACGTTCCCCAACCAGTACTGGAACCTGCCCAAGCTCGACTACGAACTCCTCGACGGCGAATCCGAGCTGTTCCCAGGGGTTGAGGTTCTGCTGACACCCGGGCACGCGCCCGCGCATCAGTCGGTGATGGTCCGGCTGCAGGAAACCGGCAACGTCGTGGTCTGCGGCGACGCCATCTACACCCAGGAGAACCTGGACTTCGACAGCTGGGGCAGTCAGGCCGACCCGGAGACCGCGAAGATCTCAGGCGAGAAGTTGAAGCGAATCGCGGTGGAGGAGAGCGCCACGCTCCTCTTCGGCCACGATCCCGCGCAGGCCAAGCAGTTCCACCGTTCGCCGCAGAGCTACCGCTAACCACAACGCTCCGGAAGGGAAGACTCGCCTCATGGCGACTGCAGCAGAAGAGCATCGCACCATTGCCGGTGTGTTCACCGATCGCGTCCACGGTGTCGCAGCGGGGGCCTGGGAGAACCCGGCGCCCTGCGACGGATGGGTTGCCCGGGATGTGGTCCGTCATCTACTCGAGTGGTTCCCGGCCTTCTTGAGCAGCGGCGCCGGTGTCGAGTTGCCGACCGGGCCGCTGGTGGACGAGGACCCCCTGTTGGCCTGGGTGGTTCACAGTGACGGGGTTCAGGCGCTCCTGGATGATCCTGCGACTCAGGGACGGGTCCTGTCGAACCGGCACGTGGGCAACGTCCCGCTGGATCAGGCAGTCGCCCAGTTCTATACCAACGACGTGTTCTTGCACACCTGGGATCTGGCCCGTGCCACCGGACAAGACGAGCGCCTCGACCACGACAAATGTGCCCAGCTGCTTGACGGAATGCTGCCCATGGACCAAGCGCTGCGGGCAAGCGGGCACTATGGGCCGCGAATGGAAGTGGCCGAGGACGCGGACGTGCAGACGCGTCTGTTGGCCTTCATCGGCCGCACCCCCTGAAGACGCACAACGAGCCGTGCCGTGCCCGCACCGCGTCACGGTGCGGGTCTTCTGGCTTGCCCGCCTAAGGATGGCCCAGTACTACTTCACGCCCGGCTGGGCGATGAGGTCCATGACGACCGCGGAGCTTGCGATTGTGCCTGACTGACCAGTTGACGCGGGCAGCTCGAGCAGGACGCGGCTGCCTAGTGGCTTTCCGACGAGGCCGGTGAACAGGCCCACGGAGGTGCCGCTGGTTGCGCCGATGGTGATGCTGCCGGGAGCGGTGCCAGTCCAGGTGGATGCGGCGGGTTTGCCGTCCCATGTCTGTACTTCGTATTGCACGACCAGGTTGCCGTTATGCACCGGCGCGCCACTTCCCTTGGCCAGGAGGAACGCGGTCGGCTTCTTCGGCACCGCGAGACCCTTCGGGATCTGAATGGTGGGACGGTGGGCGAGTGCGCCGCTGACCTTCGGGGCATTTGCCGGCGGGGTCTGCGGGACGGCATTTGGGTCTGCGGTCACGTTCTTGTCGTAGGAGGCGATGATGTCGACGACGAAGACGAGCGTGTCGGTGCCCTTGATGCCGGCCTGGGACTGGCCCGCTGTCCCGTACCCCTGCGCCGGCGGAATGCTCAGCAGGACCCGGCTGCCGGCTTTGACGCCAACGAGAGCTGCGTCCCAGCCGGGAATGACCTGTCCGGTGCCGATCGGGAACGTGACCGACTGGTGACGGTCATAGGAGTTGTCGAAGACTTTCCCGCCCCAGATCTGGCCGAGGTAGTTCACCGCGAGAAGGTCGCCCTTCACGACGGGCTTACCGCTGCCTTCGGCGATCGTTTTCCGTTGCAGCGCGGCGGACGGGGCGCCGGTGAACGACAGCGCCGGCTTGTCGCCGTAGCCGCCGGTCGCGGCCGGGAACGGCCCAGCCGTGGCCACGGTGCCAGCGGTACCGGAACTGGTGGCAGGCGCGGAGCTGGCCGGAGATGCGGTGTGCTTGCTGCTTGCGCCGCACCCGGCGACTGCGATGGCCGCGGTACAGAGCACGGGGATCAGAACACGACGCATGAGCTTTTGGGGCCTCTTTCCATGGACGGGCGTGACGCTCTCCCTCATGGAGACGACAACCCAGGGTAGCTCTGCTTTCGACGCTGGCCGAATCAGCCGGACCGCCAGGTATTCGACTTCCCAGCGATGCCAGGCAGCTGGGAAGTGACACGCCGGCCCTTATCATCCTCATCCATTCGCCACCTTGACGGTCTATGGGCGACGGCGCATCATTGACTAATGCGCATTAGTTATATCTATTCTCATATGAGTGAGTAGCACATACGTATTAGTCAGGGGTCATCGTGCCAGAGAAGTCGCAACCACCTTTGCGAGGCGGGCGCGCGCGCCAAGCGGACGTCGCGCGCATCGCCGGGGTGTCGCAGACGACGGTCTCGCTAGTGCTCGGCGGCAACCGGCAGGGCGTGGTCATCCAAGAGGCGACCCAAGCCCGGGTCCGGGAAGCCGCGAAGGCGCTCGGGTACGTGCCCGATCCCGCCGCGCGCAGGCTCGCGACCTCCCAGAACAACTTGCTTGGTGTCTTCAGCTTCACCGCCACCTTTCCGACCGCCATGGAGCATTCGTACTACCCGTTCCTGGTCGGCATCGAGCAGGAAGCGGCGGAGCAGGGCTATGACCTCGTCCTGTTCACCGGTTCGAGCGCCGGTGGGGCCGGCGCACGTCGGCAGGCGCTTGACCGTGTCCGTCTGGCCGACGGCTGCCTGATCCTCGGGCGGCACCTCCCTGCGACGCAGCTACACCAGTTGATCGAAGACGGCTTTCCTGTGGTCCACATAGGTCGCAGCGCAGAACCCGATGTGCCGTGGGTGGGCGCGGACTACGTCGCCGCGACCGCCGAAGTCGTCCGTCATCTGGCCGAGCTGGGGCATCGCACGATCCTGCTGGTCCGCGAGGACGACGAGGCACTTCCGTCGAGTGATCGCGAGCTCGGTTTTCGTACGGGCCTGGCCGCGGCCGGTCTTCGGCGTCAGCCGAAGGCGGTTTTCCGGACCGCCACCCCCGAGTCTGACATCACCGCCGACTGGGTTCGTGCCAAGATCGCCTCAGGAATAACCGCCATCGTCGCGGAAGAGACCGACAGCGGCGCGGTCTGGCGCGCTCTGGTCAAGGCTCTCGACGAGGCCGGATTACGGGCACCGCACGATGTGTCGATCGCGCTGCTCGGTTCACCACCGGCAGATCTCGCCGGCGATCGGATCCCCACCGGCTTCGACATCCCCCGCGCCGACCTCGGTGCCGCCGCCGTCCGAATGTTGGCAGCACAACTGTCGGGCATCGACCGCCCCCAACCACTGGTCCACTGCGAGTTCCGGCTCGGCATGACGACCGGCGTCCCAGCAAAAGCCGACAACACGCCTGCTCACTGAGAGCAGGCAAGGAGCGAACGACCATGCGGAACAGATCCACTCTTATCGCCGATCCCGACATCCTCATCGTCGGCGGAGGCCTCGGCGGCGTGGCCGCGGCCTTGGCAGCGTGCCGGGCCGGGCGCAGCGCAATCCTCACCGAGGAGACCGACTGGATCGGCGGTCAGCTGACCGCTCAGGCAGTGCCCCCGGACGAGCACCCGTGGGTCGAGCAGTTCGGCGTGACCGCCTCCTATCGCGCGCTGCGACAGGGCATCCGCAGCTACTACCGGCAGTGGTACCCGCTTCGCTCGCAAGCGCTGGCACTGAACGAGCTCAACCCCGGAGCAGGACGAGTCAGCAAGCTCTGCCACGAACCGCGGGTCGCGCTGGCCGTGCTGCGCGCCATGCTCGCCCCGTACGAGTCCGACGGCAGGCTGCAGGTGTTGACCGAACATCGCGCGCTGGCCGCGCACGTCGACGGCGATCGCGTCACCGCGGTGACGTTGCACGATCTTCGCTCCGGAAACGCGATCGAGATCAGCGCCAGCTACGTGCTGGATGCGACCGAGACCGGGGAGCTTCTCGCCCTGGCGGGAGCGGAGTTTTCACTGGGCACCGACGCGCGCGCGGAGTACGACGAGCCACATGCTCCGGATCTGGCCGATCCCCTTGACCAACAAGGCATTACCGTGTGCTTCGCGCTCTCCCACCATGAGCGGGAGGACCACACCATCGACGTACCGTCCGATTACAGCTTCTGGCGGTCCTACCATCCCGACTTCTGGCCGGGCCCGTTGCTCGGTTTCGCCGCCCCGGACCCGCGCAGCCTCGAGCCGGTCGCGCGCACCTTCGTGCCGAACCCGACCGAGGACCCGCTCGACGTATCGGCCGACCAGAGCGCCGATGCCGGGGACAAGGAGCTGTGGACGTTCCGTCGGGTGCTCGCACGCGCGCTCCACCGACCCGGTTCGTTCGCCTCCGACATCACCCTCGTGAACTGGCCGCTCAACGACTACTGGCTGAAGCCGCTGATCGGCGGCGAGGAGACCTCGCAGCAAGCGGTCGAGGAGGCTCGCCAGCTGTCGCTGTCGCTGCTGTACTGGTTGCAGACAGAGGCTCCGCGGGCCGACGGGGGCACTGGCTTTCCGGGCTTGCGTCTCCGCCCGGATGTGATGGGAACCGCTGACGGCCTCGCGAAGTCGCCATACGTGCGGGAATCACGACGCGCCAGGACCGTTACGACGATCACCGAGCACGACGTCGCGATCGCGCTCGTCGGCCCCCACGGCGGAACCCGCTACCGCGATTCGGTGGGCGTGGGTGGCTACCGGATCGATTTGCATCCTTCGACCGGCGGCAGCAACTACATCGATGTCGGCTCGGTTCCGTTCGAGATTCCCCTCGGCGCGCTGGTTCCCCAGCGAGTACGCAACTTGCTGCCGGCGGGAAAGAACATCGGTACCACACACATCACCAACGGCTGCTACCGCCTGCACCCGGTGGAGTGGAATGTCGGCGAGGCCGCCGGCGCGCTTGCCGCGCACTGCATTGACAACGCTGTTGAACCGCACCAGGTCCAGGCCGAGGACAAGCACTTCGACGAGTTCGCACGAGTGCTTGATCATTCCGGCATCCAGCGCCATTGGCCGGATATCCGTGGGTACTGACTGCCCCACTGGCAGCAAGATTTTGAGGAGTTAAGGACATGAGCAATGCTCGTATTCGGGTCGGCATCGACGTCGGTGGCACATTCACCGATGCCGTCGCGATCGACGCCGAGACAATGCAGCTCATCGGGCAGGCGAAAGTACCGACGAGTCATCAGCATGTCGAAGGCGTCGCGCACGGCATCGTCGAGGCCCTCGAGCGATTGCTCGACGATGTCGGGGCAAACCCAAACGATGTTGCGTTTCTCGCGCACGGCACAACCCAGGCCACGAATGCCCTGCTCGAAGGTGATGTCGCTCCCGTTGGCCTGATCGGCATTGGGTCTGGACCGGCAGCCGCGGTGACTCGGCACCTTGCCTCGCTCCGCAAGCTACAGATGACGCCCGGTAGGCACCTGCCGTTGACCTATGCGCATGTCGCTGATCCCACCGACGGTCCGGCGGTCAAGGCCGCGGTGGAGCAGTTGCAGAAGGCCGGCGCGCAGGTCGTGGTCGCGACGGAACCTTTCAGCGTCGACATGTCCGACGGTGAGGACGAGGTACTCGCCATCGCGCGCGAGAACGGCGTCCCAGCCGCCGGAGCGCACGAGATCACCTCGTTGTACGGCCTGCGCAAACGTACCCGAACCGCGGTCATCAATGCCGCGATCCTGCCCAAGATGCTGGCGACGGCGGACCTGGTGGATTCGAGCATCTCCAAGGCGGGAATCACCGCACCGCTGATGGTCATGCGGTGCGACGGCGGCGTCATGTCACTCGAGGAGATGCGCCGCCGGCCGCTGCTGACGGTGCTGTCCGGACCTGCGGCCGGTGTTGCCGGGGCATTGATGCAGGAGCGGGTCAGTGAGGGCATCTTCCTCGAGACCGGTGGGACATCGACCGACATCAGCGTCATCCACCGCGGCAAGGTGGCCATCCGTTACGCGACGATCCTGGGCGAGCAGAGTTACCTGTCCGCGCTGGACGTGCGCACCCTAGGTATCGGCGGCGGCTCGATGATCCGGCTGGCCAACGGTGCGGTCACGTCCGTGGGCCCGCGCAGCGCCCACATCGCGGGGTTGCCCTACGCGTGTTTCGCCGACCCGCAGGACTTGCAGGACGCCAGGATCGCCAACATCCGCCCGATGGCCGATGATCCCGATGATTACGCGGTGATCGATTCGTCAGGCGGGCGGTTCGCGATCACGATGACGTGCGCGGCCAATGCGCTCGGACTGGTCCCTGAGACAGATTTCGCCCACTCGGACGCGACGTCAGCGCAACTCGCGCTGGCTCCGCTGGCGCAGCTGCTCGGCACGGACGTCACCGGTGCGGCGACGATGGTGCTCGACAGCGGTATCCAGCAGGTTCGCGCGGTCGTGGATCGCATGGTGCGTGACTACCGCCTCGAGAAGGACGCGATTCGTTTGGTAGGCGGTGGCGGTGGCGCCGCGTCCGTCACACCGCACCTCTCGCGGACCATGGGCCTGCCGGGGGTGATTGCCGATCACAACGAGGTCATCAGCCCCATCGGTGTCGCGCTCGCGCTCGTTCGCGAACAGATCGAACGCATTATTCCCGGTGCGGGACCGGACCAGATTCTTGCCGTGCGCAACGAGGCGGCCCAGGCTGTCCTGGCGCAGGGCGCGGCACCCGGGGCGATTGACGTCGACGTGACTGTCGATCCCCAGACCAACACGGTTCGAGCTGTCGCCACCGGTGCGTCCGAGCTGCGCACCCGGGACCGCTCGCAACATCTGGGAGACGACGAACTCCGCGCGATCGCGGCTGAAAGCTTGCGGGCCGAGCCCGGCGCAGTCGACGTGCTCGCCCACACCGTTGCCCACACGGTGTTCGGCTTCGAACGACCGCGACGCTTCCGCAGGCCGCGCCACACCATCCGGGTCCTGGATTCCGACGGGGTGATCCGCCTGCAGTCTTCGGACGCGCGGGTCGAGATCACCAATGTTTCCGGTGCCATCGAGACATTGCGCGGCCTGGTGCACACGACCACCACCTATGGCGACGGCGGTATACGGGCACCTGCGGTACATCTGTTGCTCGGAGCGCGCGTTGCGGACCTGAGCGGGATTCTGGACGCCGAACCGCTGCTGGCGTTGGCCCAAAGTGAGCTGACCAACCTTCCCGGCGATGAACCTGTCGTTGCCGTCGTCGAGCCACGCTCATGATCACCGCGGGTATCACCTGTCTCGGCAACCTCGACGACCAGAGCCTGCGGGGACTGTTGCGGGACTGCAGCGAGCTCGCGCAGAGTTCCGATAACGATCTGGCGGCGGAGTTCCTTGCCGAGCAGCCGACCCACGCCGGACGCGACGCCGATCTCATTCGCCGTTGGGCGGGGCGGGCAACGGAGTTCGGTGCGAGGCTGGAACTCGAAGCCGGCCAGCACCAACCGCTGCGCGTGGTCGAGCGGAGCGACGGTATCGACCAGATGCTGCTGGCCCAGTTCTCGTCCCGCCCGGTGCCGACGGTGGAGCTCTACACCGACGCTGTCGCCCTTGCCGAGGAGTTGACGGCAGTGCTCGGCTGGCGCGGCTGGTTCCCCGAGGGCACCGTGCGGCTGGCCGCCGAGGCCCACGAGGCGGCGCACTGCCATCTGCAACACCATCAGGCCAAGCGCGAACTCAAGCGTGCACTCGACGCCAGCGCCGGGCAGATCGGGCGACTGCGATTTCTGGCGCACATCGTCGGGGCCGACGAACTGGCCGCCCATTCCTACGCCCAGCGAGTCGTCCGGCTGGGTAGAAGTCCCTTGTTACTCAGCGCCGCGCTCGGACTCGCGGCCGAGTTGATCCGATCGAACTGAGGCCCGTCATGGGAATTGTCATCCTGCTCATCATGCTGGTCGGGGTCGCGCTGATCCTCACCAAGACAGTGCCCACCGCCTTCGCGCTCGTGCTCGTCGCGGTGGTTATCGCAGTCGTAGTCGGAGCGCCGCTCACGGGCAAGAACAGCGTCGTCGACACGGTGTTGCAGACAGGGTCTGCCACGCTGGCCTCGACCATGATCGCGATTCTGCTCGGATCCTGGCTGGGCAGGATCCTCGATGAGACCGGTATCGCCGGCACCCTGGTGCGCAAGATCGTCGAGTTCAGTGGCGATCGGCCGACCGTGGTCGCGATCGGCGTTCTCGCGGTGTCGACCCTGGTGGGGACCGTCACCGGCTCGGCACCGGCCGCGGTACTTGCAGGAATCATCGGCATTCCGGCGATGATCGCGGTCGGGGTCCCCAAAGTCACTGCCGCGGGAACCGTCCTGATGGGCATCGCGGCTGGGCTGCCGTTCGAGTTGCCGAGCTGGCAGTTCTTCTCCACCGCGCTGTCCCTTCCGATCCCGACGGTCCGTAGCTTCATGATCAAGCTCTTCCCGATTGCCCTCGCGCTGGCGATCTTGTTCGTGATCATCGAGACGCGCCGCCAGGGAGCCGTGCACGCTTGGTCGCTGCGTCCGGCTTCGCGCGGTTCGAAGCGCTCGTCGCTACGATCGCGGCGCCTCGGTGACGCGCCGTGGTATTCACTGCTCACGCCACTCGTCCCGATCGTGCTTGCCCTCGGATTCAGCCTGGCGATCATTCCCTCGCTGCTCGCCGGCGTGTTGTACGCACTGGTCACGACGACGCATCCGCGGGATATGAACACCAGACTGCTCAGGACGCTCTACGGGTCGTTCCAGACGGCGGCGGCGCCGATCACGCTGTTCATCGCCATCGGCATATTGCTGGCTTCGGTCAAGCTGCCGAAGGCGGTCAGTGCTCTGGAACCGCTGGTCAAGAACATCAGCCCGCACAATCCCGTGCTGTTCGTGGTCATCTTCACCATCCTGACCCCGCTGTGCCTGTACCGGGGACCACTCAACATCTACGGGCTCGGGGCCGGCATCGCCGGGGTGCTCATCGCGGCGGGCATCTACCCGGCCGTGGCCGTGCTCGGCCTGACGGCGACCTACAACCAGGTATTCGGCGTATCGGACCCGACGAGCACCCAGACGGTGTGGAGTGCCCAGTACGCCGGCGTGAGCCCGCAAGCGGTGATGGTTCGGACGATGCCCTACGTATGGTGCGTCGCGCTCGGCGGCATGGCGGTCACAGCCATCAGCTACCTCTGACCGAGCAAAGTTCAGGGCCCAGCCTGCCTGTTCAGGCGGCTGGGTCACGAGGGGTCAGGCAGCTTCGAGCTGTCCGGGTGTTGAGCAGGCGGTGCTGCCGCAGAGTTGATCCCGACGCTGTCGTGGAGTTTCCGTGGCCCGCGTCGGTAGCCGATCCTGTGCCGATAAAGGGCGATCGGGCTGTCTGGGAAGAACTGGCGCGGGCGGGATGTTGCCGCCCTATGACCTCAGTAGCTGATCGCACGATCGACGCGTTGCGTTCCATCCACCACGAGCTGGCGGCTGCGGTGAGCGGGCTTTCGGATGAGCAGCTCATCGCCCGTTCCGGAGCCTCGGAATGGTCGGTGGCCCAGGTCCTCTCGCATTTGGGCAGTGGCGCCGAGATCTCCCTTGCGACTTTGCGAGCAGCAATGGCTGCGACGACTGGACCGGGCAACGACTTCAACCAGGAGGTCTGGGCTCGGTGGAATGCCCTGAGCCCGCGCGGTCAGGCGAGTGGTTTCCTCGCAGCAGACGAGCGACTGGTCGAGGCATTAGAGGTGCTGACCGCCGAGGAGCGGCAGAGTCTGCACGTCGAGCTGGGCTTCCTGCCCTCGCCGATACCGATAGCCGCCTATACCGGGATGCGACTCAATGAGGCCGCTCAGCACAGTTGGGACGTTCGGGTGTCCCTCGATCCCGTCGCCACCATCGCCGCGGACACCGCGACACTGCTCGCTGAGCACTTCGCGACGAGCCTGAGCTTCCTACTCGGCTTCACCGGCAAGGCCGACGCGCTGGACCACCCAGCTGTCATCGACATCCACGGATCAGACTTTGCACTGGTCATCGCGGCCACCGTCAGCCTTAGCACCTCGACCTCAGAGCCGACCGCAACGTTCACCGGGCAACTCGAGGCCGCGATCCGCCTGCTCGCCGGCCGACTGACAACGCCCTACACGCCCACAGACGTCGAGGTCACCGGCAACGTGACCCTCGACGATCTGCGCCGAGTATTCCCCGGTTATTAGCAGCCGAGCCGCGCTGGGACGGACTGCTCATGCTTCCGCGGGCGGCCGGCCGGCGATCATCGTGTTGAGGAACTCGGGTGGGAAGGTCCGGCGAACTCATATACCGCGCGATCTTCGTCCAGCGTCGCTCCGGTCGGCCACCACCCGGAAAGGGGGCGACGGCGGTTAGCGCACGGCGCGGCCGCCGCGTTCACGACTGGGGCGGCGGCGGTCGCGCCGTTGCATCAGTGTCATCGTGGCGACGCCGATCGCTACCGACAGCACATGCCCGGTCGTGGTCATGCCGGGCGACAGCACGAACGGCACCAGCACGCTGAGACCGACGATCAGTACGCCCACCAGCTTGGCTCGCGCGGTGAGCGAAAGAACGCTGGCCGCGAGCACGCCGTACATCACGTAGGACACCCCGACATCTGACCGCTGCGCGGACGTATCCGCTAGCAGATGCCACTGCGCACCGAGGTCGGCGCCGTACTCGGTCAGCAACGTCGCGATGGCGTGCCCACTCAGCGCGATGACGGCGGTCCGGCCGGCTCCGACCGCCCGTTCCAGGACGGCGAAGCTGACCGCGACGATCACTACGTTGGGGAACAGACTTCCGGGCACCACGAACGCGCTGGCCAGCATCGCCGCGACCGGGTGGTGGGCGAGGTTGTGCAGGTTCGTCGAGGCCCATGCCACCACAGTGCTGACATCTGTGGGGTGGGTCCGCAGCAGCAGCGCGGCAAGCAACAGAAGCAAGACCATGGCGGTCGTCAACGGCGTCGCCATAGGCGAAGGCAGGACCTGCGCCGCACTCCTGGCCAGTGCCGGCCGGGTTCCTCGTGAGCGTGTCCCGGGACCGCCGGGCACCTGGTGCTCCGTCGCCTTCGTTGCGCTCATCGCCATACCCCAAGCAAAGTCTCTCAATGTAGAGGCGTGCTGTTGGGCAGCTGTCGCTGTGCTGTGCACATCCGCAGGAAAGTTTGTGGGAGGTTCACCCAGGGGCTGTCGTGTCAGCCCGGCAGTGGACAACGCCCGGCCGCCGCTGGGAGCGGGCCCGCGCTCAGACCGGCTGGGACACCGTAGCGGAGGGGCCGTGTTGTGCGTCCCGGACGCCGTACCGGGCGAGGGCCCGAGAGGTGACAATGCCGACGGGGTAGTTGCGGTCGTTGGTGACGAGCGCGATCCCGGCGTGCTCCCGCAGCGTGGCGACGATGTCCGGCACGGATGCGTTCTCGGTGACCCGCAGCGGCTGCACACGCCCAGCCCGCGCGAGCTCGCGAAGCCGGGTGTCTGCGCGGTCGTCAGCGGGCACCCGGCGTAGCTGGCGGAGGGTGAGCGCCCCAGCGGCGTCGGAGTCGAAGTCGACAAGGGCAACGACGTCGTCATCAGCCGCAGCGTCCAGCTCGGGCAGGACGCGTTCCACGGTCCACCAGTCGTTGAGAACGGCGGCTGGTGCCGTCATGACCCGCCCGGCACGCAGGCCGCTCCACGCCGCGGCTTGCCGGGCCCGGTGTTCGGCGGACGCGCCGCTGAGGATGGTCCAGCCGACCAGTGCGAGCCAGGGGCCGGTCAGCGAGGCCGTGAACAGTTCGGCAACGCCCAA
>JAVEET010000030.1 GCA_030840295.1 Pseudonocardiales bacterium | reverse complement strand
ATCCACGTGCTGGTCAACAACGCCTATCTCGGTCTGATCCGGCAGGCTCAGCGCGGATTCGACATGGATTACTGCGTGCAGTTGGCCTTCGACAACATCAACGCACCCGAGCTGAACGGTTACGGCGTGGACCATGTCGCAGTGGCCGAAGGCCTGGGCTGCAAGGCGATCCGGGCCTTTGAGCCAGATGACATCCTACCCGCGTTCGAACAGGCGAAGAAGCTGATGGACGAATTCCGGGTGCCCGTCGTCGTCGAGATCGTGCTCGAGCGGATCACCAACATCGCGATGGGTACCGAGCTCGACAACGTAGTCGAGTTCGAGGAACTCGCTGAGCGCCGCGAGGATGCCCCGACCGCGATCGCGTTCCTCGACTAGCCACGAGGCGCCATGGAAGGCAGGCGAGGCGAACCCGGGCATGTCCTGGTGGCACCGGACAAGTTCAAAGGATCACTCACGGCCCTGAAGGTTGCCGCCGGCATTACCGCTGGACTGCACTCCGTCTTGCCCGGCGTCAAGGTCGTGCAACTTCCGGTAGCCGACGGCGGAGATGGCACCGTGGATGCGGCCGTGGCAGCTGGCTTCAAGCGGGTGTCCGTGCGGGCGACGGGCCCGACGGGTAATCCCGTGCATACGAGCTACGCGCGGCGCGGCGACCTGGCGGTCATCGAGCTGGCCAGCATTTGTGGGCTGCAGCGGTTGCCATACGGTCGCAAGGACCCTTTACGGGCCGGAACTTTCGGCCTCGGCGATGTCGTCCGGGCGGCGGCGGCCCGCGGTTGCCGCCGGGTTGTCCTCGGCATTGGCGGTAGCGCTAGCACTGACGGTGGGGCAGGGTTCCTGCAAGCCCTCGGGGCGCGGGTGCTCGACGCCCGTGGCTCGTGGGTGCCGCGAGGCGGCGCTGCCCTTGTCGGGGCCAGGTCGCTAGATCTAACCCCGCTAGCCACAGCACTGCGAGGCGTCAGCTTCGTCGTTGCGAGTGACGTCAGCAACCCGTTGTGCGGGCCGAACGGTGCAGCCGCGGTCTACGGTCCGCAGAAGGGCGCCTCGGCCGATGATGCCGCTTTGCTCGACGACGCACTAGAAAACTGGGCGTCGCTGGTCGCCTCGGTCACTGGGGCCGACCATCGAGCCAATCCCGGAGCTGGCGCGGCCGGGGGTGTCGGGTTCGCGGCGCTGGCTGCGGTGGGCGCGCAACTGCGCCCCGGAATTGAGATTGTCCTGGAACTGGTGGGGTTTGCTGACAAGCTCTCCGGCTGTCGATTGGTCATCACAGGCGAAGGATCGCTGGACGAGCAGACCCTCGCAGGCAAGGCGCCCGCAGGCGTCGCCGCGGCCACCCGCAGCTATCAGATCCCGACTGTCGCCGTCGCCGGTCACAACACGCTGCCGCTGGCTGCCCTGCAACGCGCCGGGATCAGCCAGGCCTACTCGTTGACCGACATTGAACCGGATCTGGCGCGCTGTATCGCCGAGGCCGGCAGCCTGGTCGAGCGCACCGCCGCCGATGTCGCGCGTGACTGGCTGGTCGACCAGCCGAGGGCCGCCAGCATGGGGCACACACCGGAATAGGGCGCTCTTAAGGCTTGACCTTCCGATCTCGCCCCTGCGCGTTGTCAGCGCGATCCGCCAGGTGCCCCAAGGACCGGCGCCCGGCGACGGGGAGCCCACATGGCCACGTCGAGTCCGCCTGAAGGTGGTTGCGGCCGTCGGTGTAGCCCCGTGCGCGACTACGGTCGTCGCTACGGGGGAGTTCGCGTCCTATCGTGTGTGATCGGCGGCCAGCTTCCGGGCGTCGATGTTCCCCATCAACTCTGACACTCACAGGTCAAACCCATATGCAGCAACCTTCGTTGATGCTGCCTACAAACGGATGGACTTCTTGTTCATGAACTCCTCGATGCCGAGCGGGCCGAGTTCCCGTCCCATGCCGGAGCGCTTGATCCCACCGAACGGCAGGTCGGCCTGCGACCCACCGGCACTGTTGAGATACACCATGCCCGCGTCGATCTGTTCGGCAACGCGGCGTGCCCGATCCCGATCGGTGCCGAACACGCTGGCGCCCAACCCGAAGGGCGTGTCGTTGGCGATGGCGATCGCCTCATCCTCGGTCTCCGCGCGGAACACCAGCACGACAGGACCGAAGATCTCCTCGTAGTAGGCATCCATCTCCGGCGTCAATCCTGTCAGCACGGTGGCCTCCAAATAGGCGCCGGGCCCGTCGATACGGTGCCCACCGGTGCGCAGCGTCGCGCCCTGCCGGACCGCCCTCTCGACCTGAGCGGCTACCTCGTCGGCCGCCGCGACCGACGCCAGCGGCGGCAGTTTCGTCGCGGGGTCCGCGGGGTCACCTGGCACGTAGTACTCAGCCAGGTGTTTGGTCAACCGGTCGACGAAGTCGTCGTAGATGTCGGCCAGCACAATCATCCGCTTCGGCGCGTTACACGACTGGCCGCAGTTGCGCATCCGGGCCGTCGCCGTTGCCTTCACCGTCTCGTCCATGTCGTCGGTGTCCAGCACGATCAGCGGGTCGGACCCACCCAGCTCAAGGACGGCCTTCTTCAGGTTCTTACCCGCCTCGGCGGCGACGGAGATGCCCGCCTGCTCACTGCCGGTCAGCGAAACCCCCTGGATACGCGGGTCCGCAAGCATCCACGGGATCTGCGCGCTAGACGCGAAGACGTTTAGATACACGTCCTCGGGCACCCCGGCATCGTGCAGTATCTGCTCGATCGCGGCCGCCGATCGCGGGCAGATCGAGGCGTGCTTAAGCAGGATTGTGTTGCCGAGGACCAGATTCGGAGCCACGAACCTGGCGACCTGGTAACAGGGGAAGTTCCACGGCATGATGCCGAGCAATGCGCCGATCGGCTCCTTTGTGATGACCGCCTCGCCGCCCCGAATCGGAAGCGGCTCGTCCGCCAGCAGCGAAGGACCGTTGTCTGCGTAGTAGTTGAAGATGTCGACGACGACGGCGATCTCGCCGCGACCCTCGTTGATCCGCTTGCCCATCTCCAACGTCATGATCGCGGCCAGCTCGTCGGCGCGCTCGGCGAACAGCTCCGCCGCTCGCGACATGATCTTGGCCCGCTCGGTGACCGGCCGATGCCGCCACGACAAGTACCCGCGGTGGACACGATCGATTGCTTCCCGGACATCCTCGTCGGTCGCGTTCTCGATCTTCTCGATCAGTTCGCCCGTCGCCGGGTCAGTGACTGCGTACATAGGGTGCAAGCCTCCGCTCTCTACGACTGTGCCTGGACGACTCTACCACACCCGCGCATACTGTATGCACTGTTACTCCCCGCTTCAAACCGACGGCCCGGACTCCCCGCTCGCGCGCGTCCGGATCGTTTGCGTGCTCGAACGTGACGACCGCCTGAGCGTGTCGACGCGAAGATCCAGATGCAGATCCAGCACGCAATTTACGACACGTGGATACAGTATGCGCATACAGTAGGTTTGAGTCTCGACTCAAGAATCGGTGGTGGGCGGATGGGACGAGTCACGAGTCGACGCAGGGTACTTCGGCTTGCCGGCCCGGCGGTCACGGTGGGACCGGACACTCTGGTGGTCGAGGAGCCGCTCGAGATCCGCGTCGCGGGACGACCGCTCACGGTGACCATGCGGACTCCGGGTGCCGACTTCGATCTGGCGGCAGGGTTCCTTGTGAGCGAAGGAGTCGTGCGACGCGCCGATGAGATCGCCGGCATACGCTATTGCGCTGGAGCTACCGACGACGGCCGCAACACCTACAACGTGGTCGACGTTGTGCTTTCCGCCGGCGTGGCCCCGCCTGATCCCTCTCTCGAACGCAACTTCTACACCACGTCCTCGTGCGGGCTGTGCGGGAAGGCCAGCCTGGAAGCGGTGCGCACCACTGCGACCTGGCCTGTCCGGGACGATCCAATGCGCATCGACGCGGCGCTGGTGGCCGAGCTGCCCAACCGGCTCCGCGCGGCACAGCGCGTCTTCGACCGCACCGGCGGACTGCACGCGGCCGGGCTGTTCTCTGAGGACGGGCGCCTATTGTGCCTGCGCGAGGACGTTGGGCGGCACAACACGGTCGACAAGGTCGTGGGTTGGGCGCTGCGTGAGGGTCGGGTCCCGCTCCGCGGCACGCTGCTGCTGGTCAGCGGTCGAGCCTCCTTCGAATTGGTGCAGAAGGCGGTGATGGCCGGACTGCCCGTTCTTGCCGCCGTGTCGGCGCCATCGTCGCTTGCCGCTGACCTCGCCGCGGATGCAGGACTTACCCTGATCGCCTTCCTGCGGGGATCGTCGATGAACGTCTATTCCGCCGGTCACCGGTTGGGCCTCGAGGATCGCGCCTCCGTCGACGCGTGAGGGCGACGTTCTTCATGGCGGGACACCGTGACGTCAATGGACCTCGGACGGAGCAGGTGCCCACGTCGAGACCGGCAGAAAACCCGACAGGTTAGGACTCGGCCTACATCGGAGGTGGCGGGGACATCGTCACGTTCTCCGGCGGTGTGGTGCACCCCAAGTCTCCAGGTCACTGGATGGACCTCCGACCACTGGGCACGCTCGGCGCGGGCATCCCGTTCGCGCTCGCCGCGAAATTCGCGCGCCAGACAATGAAGTCGTCTGGCTCCTCGGTGACGAGGCTTTCAGCCTGGCGGGCTGGGACTTCGACATGATGGTCCACTTCAGACCCTCCGTTCGTCGGCGTCGTTGTTGGGAACACCTCGTCGATGAACCAGATCCGGCACCGCCAGATAGCGAATACGGCGACATGGCGGAGTACGGCGACGCGCGCGACCGTGTCGGCGACACGTCTCGGCAGCGTCCGTGACGTCGAATTCGCCCGGACGCTCGGCGGCTATGGCGAAGAAGTGCGCGACCCGCGGGCCATCAGCGCCGCACTGCTCAGGGCCTGCGAGTCCGGCTTGCCGTCGCTCATCAACGTCTGGGTCGTTCCGGACGCCCACGCGTCTGGAAGCATGAACCAGACCATATAAAGTGACCAAAACATGCGTCGCAGCCCACGGGATCGGTCGCGGCGCTGCATGCGCAATCAAGGGTGTCCGGGCGAGCGACCGCGGGACACGCCACGCCGGCCCTGCTAGCCGGCCCCTCGGGAGGCCTCAGGCTTCCGCAGCGGCGGTCTCTTGACGCCGCTCGTGGTAGAGCTCTCGTGTGCGCTCGGTGTGCCGGCGCATAAGATCACCTGCACGCCTCCCGTTCCCGCTGGCGATCGCCTCGATTAGGTCAGCGTGCTCGTCCCAGGCGTCCTTCCCCCTAGCGCGCGCGATGGGCAGGTAGTACCACCGCACCCGACGGGCAACCAAGGCGATGAATTCGGCCAGGACGGTGTTGCCGGACATGGACACCACGTAGCCGTGCAGGGCGGCGTTCGTGGTGACAAGGCCTTCCTGGTCGTCTGCACTCAGGGCCTTCTCGCCGGCTCGCTGGAGTTCCCAGAGGTGCTCGACCTGTTCTGGCGTTGAACGCCGGGCGGCAAGCCGGGCAGACTCGGTTTCGAGCACGGTGCGCACTGCGAGTAACTCGTCGGCCTCGGCGTCGGTCGGAATGTGGACGGACGCGCCGAGCGCGGGGCGCAGATCGACCCAACCCTCGGTCTGCAAGCGCTGCAGCGCTTCTCGAACCGGCTGTCGGCTGACGCCGAGGTGATCCGCAAGCTCCTTCTCGGCCAAGTGCTCACCCGGTTGCAACTCACGGGTGATGATCATCTCGACGATCGCCTCGTAGACTCCCTCTCTTAGCGGCGCAGGTCGCTCCAAAGGTGGCCGGATGCTGCGGGCAGAGGCCGGCCTTCGCGCCCGGCCGGTGGTGCTGCTCGGCGTCAGGCTGCGATCGGTCATAGAAACCCCCAGTGGTCTCGTAGGTCATCAGGCAGAGCCTGAAAACCTGGTCCTTAGCATACAGTAGCCGAGATGCAATCCGGCGCAGCTGGCTCCTGCATCGAGGTAGGTACGGGGTTGTGATAGTCATGGATTGAGATGGCCACTCAACCTTGACAGTGGAGCGCATATCGCATGCCGTAGGCAGTAGGCAGTAGGCATAGCTGGCGGGCCGCAGCTGACCCACCGGAGATGTCCTTGAGGTTAGGAAGTCGGGAATATGAGCACGAAGACCGACGACGAACGTGAGTTTGCATTTGCACGACTTGCAAAAGATCGACGCAGCCAACACCCTCTCGGAACAATGTGAAAGTGTCGACGCGATCACAGGCGACGACGGCTATGCCCCGCTGATCACGTGGGCCAACGATCGACGCGCGTACTGGCTGCGTGGGTGAGGGGTTCGGGTCGTACAGGCCATGCTCGGACACCGATCCGCGACCCTCACACTGGATCTCTACGGCCACCTGTTCGCCGATCAGCTGGGTGAGGTTGCGGACGCCCCGGTTCGCAGCGGTTCGCAGCGGTTCGCAGCGGTTCGCAACGTTGCGGCCAATTTGCGGCCAGATGGCCCTCCGGAAAGGGCCGACCAACGTCACGTAAGTAGCTCGGGGTCCCAAATCCGGGACCTACGTTCAGTGCCCCCGGCAGGATTCGAACCTGCGACGCCCGGCTTAGGAGTCCGGCGCTCTATCCCCTGAGCTACGAGGGCGGGGAGTGCTACAGGCCGAGATTACTGGCCTGAAACGGTGGGTCGCATCGACTCCGGACGCACATTGACAGGCTCTGCCTGGCCGAGCGCCCGCCGTCGACTGGACAACCTTAACGTTTGCCAGTTGGACGATCGCGGGCGAGGCAGATCCTCGCCCGCGTTGATGCGGCCCGGCCTGCAAGAAGCCGCACCCAGCTCAGCGCAGATCGCCCCAAGTCACGGGCCTAGCTCGGCAACCTGTGAACTCGCCTGGACACCGCGTAAGAATCGTGTAAGGTCCTCCGAACGACGAGCCGTCCGCATCGTCACATGCAGTCACCAAGGTGGCGGCAGAGCACACAGCGCGTAAGCAGTACGCCGCGAGCACCAGACTTCAAGGAGTTTATTTCCGCATGCGATTTAAGCCGCCGAGCACCCGTGCCCTGCTGAGGACCGGACTCAGCGCCACCGTCGCGATCATCACGGTTGGTCTCGTCAACGGCACGTCACCGGCCTCCGCGGTCGTCAATCATCTGCCGGTCGGCGCTATGGACAGTCTCGTCGTTGCCAAGAACCGAGCGGTCACCCTTACCGGATGGGCCCTGGACCTCGATGCGCCCGCCGCGGCGCTGTCGGTGCGCATCCAGCAGGATAGTCGGGTGCTCGGCTCCACGACTGCCGCCGCCCCCGATGCAAGGGCCACGCGCACGGACGCACGGGCTGCTACCACGGGTGGTTTCCGATTCGTCACTGCGCCGCTCAGCTTCGGTTCGCATCGACTCTGTGCATACGGCATCAATGCTGGCGTGGATACGGGCAAGACGCTGCTCGGCTGCAAGGATTTGGTACTGAAGGACCAGGATATTCCGGTCGGGCTGGCTCGGTTCACGTCCAACGCGAATAGGCGCACGGTGTCCGTGAACGCGTGGGCCTTCGACCCGAACGTGCCGCGATCCTCGGTATCGCTTCAGATGCGTTTTAACAATGTGCTGCGAGAGATCCATCCCGCGAACAAGGTGAACGCGGGCGTCGACAAGAAGTACTCGGTGCCAGGCAATCACGGTTTCACCCGGACCTGGAACCTAGGCTATGGTGCAACCAAAATCTGTGTCTCAGCCCGCAATCTCGGCGCTGGCAGCTCGAATCCGGCATTGGGCTGCCTGCAGGTCAGGTTCGCCAAGCCGGTAAACCTGAACGCGAAGCTCGCAGCCCTGGCCAAGACGTTCGTAGGCAAGTACCGCTACGTGATGGGCGCGCGTAACCCGAAGGTCGGCTTCGACTGCTCCGGATTGACCCAGTACCTCTACAGCCGCATCGGCAGGAAGATCGCCGACACCGCTGATCCGCAACGCCACCAATTCCGCGCCATTACCCAGTCCCAAGCGCGTCCGGGAGATCTGATCTTCTTCCATCAGGGTCGAGGCGGTTACGTCTGGCACGTCGGGGTTTACGAAGGCGGCAACAGCATGGTGGCCGCGGCAAATGAGGAACAAGGAATCCGCTCGCAGAGTTGGAACTGGTGGCCCAACGTCAGCTTCGGGACGGTTCTACACTGACGTTTTCGCCAAACGTCTGGAGCCCGTCAATGACCCTGCCTGCGCCGGCAGTGCCCGAGAACATCTTCACCTACGGTGCTCCGCAGTTGAAGTTCGGCCCGGGCGCCTCAGGTGAGATCGGGTTTGATCTTTCCCGATATGGTGTTTCCCGAGTTCTAGTGGTGACCGACGCCGGGCTGTCGGCGACCGGGCTTCCCCAGCGAGTGGCGGCGCAGTTGGTGCACTTCGGTATCGAGGCCCTGGTTTTCGACGAATCGCGGATCGAGCCCACGGACGAGAGCCTGCGGCACGCGATCGACTGGGCAAAGGCCAACGGGGACTTCGATGCTTACATCGCGGTTGGTGGCGGCTCGAGTATCGATACCGCGAAAGCCATAAACCTGTTGAGCACCAACCCGGGCGAGCTCCTGGACTACGTCAACCTTCCGGTGGGCCTCGGCCGTGCTCCGACCCGGGCGCTCAAGCCTTTGGTCGCAGTCCCCACGACGACCGGGACCGGCTCAGAGTCGACGACCGTCTGCGTGCTCGATGTGCTGGCACTGAAGGTCAAAACCGGCATCAGTCATGCCTGGCTGCGGCCGACTCTCGCGGTGATCGATCCGGATCTCACCTGGACCCAGCCAGCCGGGGTCACCGCCGCCGCCGGCATGGATATCCTGTGCCACGCATTGGAGAGCTATACGGCACGCCCGTACACCTCCTTTGAACACAAGGAGCCGGATCAGCGAGTTCCCTACTGCGGCGCGAACCCGATCGCCGACATGTGGTCGGAGAAAGCGCTCGACCTGTTGGCCGGTTCATTCCGCGCCGCGGTGCGCAACGGTGCGGACCGGGACGCCCGCGCGGCCATGGCGCTGGCCGCTACCTTCGCCGGCATGGGCTTCGGCAACGCCGGCGTGCACATCCCGCATGCGAACGCATATCCGATCGCCGGGCGGGTGCGGGATTTCCGGCCGCCGGATTACCCGCAGGCCGAGCCGATGGTCCCGCATGGCATGTCGGTCGCGCTCACCGCGCCCGAAGCGTTCCGCTTCACGTTCGCGGCGGATCCGGCGCGTCACGTGCGCGCGGCCGAGTTGCTCGCCCCTGGCGCGGAGCGGCCGGACGACCTCGCGGACTTCCTGCCCCAGGTCCTGGCGACGCTGATGCGCGACATCGGACTGCCGAACGGCATCGCGGGAGTCGGGTATCACGAGGACGATGTCGACGACCTGGTCGCGGGTGCCGTGCAACAACAACGGTTGCTGGCCACCTGCCCTCGTCCGGTCGGTGCCGAGGACCTTGCCGGCATCTTCCGGCGGTCATTGACCATCTGGTGACACCCGTGAGGGAAGTGTCAGGCCAGGCGGGTTAGTTCTACTACTACCCCCAAGCCGGAGGACTTCGGGCCTGAGTAGATGCCCTTCAGCGGGGTGACGTCGTCGTAGTCGCGGCCGCGGGCAACCGCGACATGTTGTTCGCCGACCGGGTTACCGTTCGTCGGGTCATAGCCGACCCATTCGCCGTCCCACCATTCGACCCAGGCATGACTTTCCCCTTCCACCACTTCGCCGATTGCCGCCGTCGCATTGGGATGGAGGTAGCCGGACACATAACGCGCGGGCAGCCCCAGTGATCGCAACATAGCCAGCGTGACATGGGCAAAGTCCTGGCAAACCCCTTTGCGCTCATGCCAGGCTTCCAGGCCAGAGGTGTGCACGCCGGTCGCTCCGAGCCGGTATTCCATCCTCGAGCGCACCGTCTCGACGCACGCGATCGCGGCCAACGCTGGTGAGAGCGGACCGGCCGGCGCCTGGGCGACCTCGCGGGCGAGCGAGGCCAACTCGGCTCCCGGTTCCGTCCGGCGGGTGAAGGCCAGCCATTCGGCGTACGGGTCACGGACCAGCTCGTTCTGCAGGTCGTCCCAGGTCAGGTCACCGGAAATACCCTGTCGCAGAAAGGTCTCCACGACACTGGTCGCCGTGACCACCAACTCGTCATGAGGCGTGTGGATGTCGAAAGCAGTGACCTGCGTTCCCCAGTAGTCGCGGTAACGATATGCGCTCGCGGCCGGCGTGATCTCGACCCGGGACTCAAGCGTGACCTGACTCGGATCGGTCAACGGCGTCATTCGCGCCTCGTTGAAGGACGAGATCACTTCGCCCTCATAAGAGTATCCGGTTCGATGTTGAACTCTGACCCGCCACATGTCAGGCCCCCTTTCCGACCCACTGGATGACCGCGTGCGGAAAGTACCGGGTACCGATCGCGGAGGTCGCATCAGCGCACGCCGATTGGATGGACTCCAGGTACCCGGGAAGGTCGGACAACATCTCGTCTACACCGCGGAATTCCAACCCGGTGCGAGCTCGGCCCAGTAACCGCCGGGCGGCGTCCTCGGTGCCGACCCGGCCCTCCCCGCCTCGGTCGAGCACGCCCACCCGATCCTCGGCCCGGGACAGGGCGAAGAACATCGAGCGCGGAAACAACCGGTCCAGCAACAGGAATTCGGCCGCGGTCCGGTCGCTGACCCGGCCCCGGTAGGTGCGTAGGTAGGCTTCGTTGGCGCCGCAGGCCCGCAGCAAGGTCGTCCACGCCGGTCCGGACGTCGCGCCGGCGGCCCGGGTCGTGATCAGCCTCGCCGTCATGTCGACCCGCTCGATACTGCGTCCGAGGTCGAGGAACAGCCAACTCTCGTCCCGGCTCATAGTGGAATCGGCGACGCCATTGGCCAACGACGTCCGTTCCCTGACCCACTGGAAGAACCGGTGGGCCCCCACCCGTTCGGCGCGTCTGCGTTGCTCGGACAGATCGAGGAAGGTCAGGTTGAGCGCTTCCCACATCTCCGAGGACACCGAGTCCCGGGCACTGCGTGCGTTTACCCTGGCCGCCGACAACGCGCCCGTGATCGAGCTGGGAGCTTGCCGGTCGTAGGCCAGTTGTTGGAGCACCTCACGCACGCCGACCCGACCGCCGTCGGACGGCATCGCCCGGCCCATCACGTCGAACAGCGTGCGACAGGCCTCTTCCTCGACCGAGGCATCTTCGAGAATTTGCTGCAGATAGATGTCGAGGATTCGTGCGGTGTCATCGGCCCGTTCGATGTAACGGCCGATCCAGAACAGCGATTCGGCGATCCGGCTCAGCATCGCTTTCCCCTCACCGCTGTTGTTGCTGCTGTTGTTGATCCTGCATCGCCATCGGCCCCGGATCCGGGCTGCGCATGCTCACCTGGGCCGTCATCCTGGTGTCAGCGACGTCTTCCACCGGCCGATCGAGGTTCTCGCCGTCCGCGCTGGCGGCGAACGTGGGGTAGCTGCGCGGGGCATCCAGCACCAGGGTGTCCTTGGAGCCGCCGCCCTGGCTGGAGTTCACCACCAGTGACCCTTCGGGGAGCGCGACCCGGGTCAACCCACCCGGCAGTACCCAGACATCGTCACCGTCGTTCACCGCGAACGGCCGGAGGTCGACATGCCGGGGAGCGATCTTGTCACCGATCACCGTCGGCACCGTTGACAGGTGCACTACCTGCTGGGCGATCCAGCCTCTGGGATCGGCCAGGACCTTCGCCCGGAGTTCGTCCAGCTCGTCCCGACCGGCTTGAGGTCCGATGACGATTCCCTTGCCGCCCGAACCATCAACGGGTTTCAGGACCAGTTCATCGAGTCGGTCGATCACTTCGGCCAGATGTTCCGGTTCCTCCAGCCGAAAGGTGTCGACGTTGTCTATCAGCGGCTCCTCGTTCAGGTAGTAACGAACGAAGTCCGGTACGTAGGTGTACAGCAGCTTGTCGTCGGCAACGCCGTTTCCGACGGCGTTGGCAATCGTCACGTTGCCGGCCCGGGCCGCGGTCAGCAGGCCAGGGCAGCCGAGCACCGAGTTCGGAATGAAATGCACCGGATCGAGGAACGCGTCGTCTACGCGGCGGTAAATGACGTCCACCCGACGCTCACCGGAGGTGGTGCGCATCCGCACCGTGTTGTTCGAACAGACCAGATCCCGGCCCTCGACCAGTTCGACCCCCATCGTCCGGGCGAGCAGCGTGTGTTCGAAGTAAGCGGCGTTGTACGAACCCGGCGTCAACAGGACGATCGTGGGGTCGGTGACCCCACGCGGAGCCGCTTTGCGCAGCGCCTGCAACAGCTTGGCCGGATAGTCGGACACCGTTCGCGCCCGGACCCCGGCGAACAGTTCGGGAAGCGCCTGCATCGTCGCCCGGCGGTTTTCCAGCACATAGCTCACGCCGGACGGAATCCTGACGTTGTCCTCGAGGACCCGGAATTTGCCCTGCTCGTCGCGGATCAGATCGATGCCGGCGACGTGTATCCGGACACCGTTGGGCGGCTCGATGCCATAAGCGTGGCGCTCGAAGTACTTGGAAGTGATCAGGACCCGGTGCGGCACCAGACCGTCCTCGACCACCCGGCGGTCACCATAGACATCGGTCAGGAATGCCTCCAGGGCTCTCACTCGTTGCGCCACACCGCGGGCCACCACCTCCCACTCGGCCGCTTCGATGATGCGGGGGATCAGGTCGGTCGGGAACGGGCTCTCGACCCCACCCACGTCGAAGGTGACGCCACGGTCCAGGAATGACCGCGCCAAGCCCTCGGCACGGGCCCGCAACTCATCAGCGTCGAGGGACTGCACGGCGGCGACGACCGCGTCATAGGCCGGACGGGTCACCCCGCTCGATGAGAACATCTCGTCCCAGGCCCGTCCGAAGGGATAGTCGGAGAAGAGGTCGGCCACGCCCGCACCGTAGGTAGCGGACGTTTCTATGGCGTTAACCGCGGCGGTTGGCTCAATCGAAGGCGGCAAATCGTCTCTCCCTGTCGAGCGCGGTCGAGGAGCGGGTGGGATCAGACTAGGCGGTCAGGCTGGCCGTACGCTGCTGTTGTGGAACTGACTCACGTGGACGCCGCCGGAGCAGCGCGGATGGTCGACGTCTCGGGCAAGGACGTCACGGCGCGCGAGGCCACCGCCTACGGGCGTTTCGACACCACGGCTGAGGTCATCGACCTGCTCCGCCGGGACGGTCTCGCCAAGGGCGATGCGCTCGCCGTGGCCCGCATCGCCGGGATCGCCGCCGCCAAGCGCACGCCGGAACTGGTGCCCTTGTGTCATCCGGTTGCGATTCACGGGGTCACCGTGGACCTGACCGTGCTGGAAACCAGCATCGAAATCAGCGCGACCGTTCGGACGGCTGACCGTACCGGGGTCGAGATGGAGGCGCTCACCTGCGTCACGGTGGCCGGACTGGCCTTGTACGACATGGTGAAGGCGGTCGATCGGGGCGCCGAACTGAATGCCGTTCACCTCGTACACAAGAGCGGCGGACGGCGCGGCCGATGGGACCGATCATGACCGATGTGCGGGCGGCCGTGATCACCTGCTCGAATCGTTCGGCCGCAGGGGAGCGATCCGACACCTCGGGAACACTGCTGACCGATGCCCTCGGGGACTGGGGATTCTCCGTCGTCGCCAAGCTGGTGGTGCCCGACGAGATCCCCGCGATCCAGAAGGCGATCCGCACCGTGCATTCCGACGGCGCCCGCCTCATCATCACTACCGGTGGTACCGGCTTGAGCCCGACCGATGTGACGCCGGAAGCGGTGATCCCGTTGCTGGATCGGCTGATCCCGGGTATCGCCGAACGAATCCGGCAGGCTAACGCGGAACGGGTACCGACCGCGGTCTTGTCCCGAGGCGTGGCCGGGTCCATCGGAGACGCCTTGGTCGTCACCCTGCCCGGTTCGCCGGGAGGTGTGCGGGACGGGCTGGCGGTGCTGGAGCCGCTGGTGCACCACGTGCTGGACCAGCTGACCGGCGGCGATCACCGACCCGGAGGTGGCATGTGAACGAGGAGCCGAGAAGCGGGAGCAAGGTGCGTATCGCCGAGGTACGCGACCGTGCCTTGGACGTCGCGGCCCACGCCGCTGCCGTCCGCGACCACGGTGCCGGCGCCGACGTGACGTTCTGCGGTGTGGTGCGCGAGCACGACCACGGACGTCAGGTGACAGAACTCGAGTACTCGTCCTACCCCACGGCGGCTGAGATCATCCGCGGAGTCGCCGAGGAGATCGCGGCCGATCCCTCGGTGATCGCTGTTGCCGTCAGCCACCGGATCGGCAAGCTCGCCATCGGCGACGTGGCCCTGGTCGCTTCAGTGACCGCTGCTCATCGCAAGCAGGCTTTCGACAGCTGCGCCCGGCTGGTCGACGAGGTCAAGTCCCGGCTGCCCATCTGGAAGCGCCAGGTCTTCGCCGACGGAACCGATGAGTGGGTCAACTGCCCGTGACGCGTCGTGTCTTCGCTGCCCTGAGGTAGGGATCGGGCGGACACCGGATCGCCGGCGGGCCGCTCAACCCCCGGCAAAGGGCGGCAGCACGTCGATGGTGGCTCCGTCGACCAGCACCGTCCCCGGCTGCCCGGCTACGCCATCGACCAGGAAAGAACTGGCCTGGATGATCGCGGTTAGCGCCGGGCGGGCGCGGATCTGAGCCAGCAACTCGCCGAGCGTGGCGGCGCTCAACCGCTCCGAGTCCAGGCCAGCCGCCCGGCGGGCTCCTGCCCAATACCGGACGGTGACCTCGGAGTCCGTGCCCATCCGTCCCGCGATCAGGTCGGCCGGTCCTCGGCCGTACCGGTCGCGTCGGACGGGTTCTCGGTGGTGGTGCCGCCCGCTCCGGGAAGATCGACCACTGGTTCGGTAACCGTCACGGCGGCGGTGTCAGTCGCCGCGGTTGCTGTCTCCGGCACCGTCCCGGTCTCGGTCGCCGCTGCCTTGGCGGCAGCCTCGTGCACCTTCTCCTGGACGGTGTCGATCTTCTCGGTGAACCGGCCACCGGTGGCCTTGTCCAGGCTCTCGGCCGCCCGGTCGACTCCGGAGGCGACCGCCGGCGCCGCCCTGCCGGCGAGTTCGGATGCCTTGTCCTTTGCCTCGGCCGCGAGCGGGCCCGCCTTTTCCCGGACCTGCCCAGACACCTCCTGCGCTTTCTGCAGCGCCTCCTTGGCGAGCGGGCCGGCCTTCTCCTTGGCCTGCTCCGCGAGCGGAGCGGCCTTGTCCTTCGCGTGGTCGAACAATCCCTTGACCTTGTCGAACAATGCCATCGCTGAACAGCCTCCTCTTGGTAGCAGGCTCATGGGAGGCACACTGGAACCATGCCAGCGACACCACCCGAGGATCACGACGTCGACGCTGACGTCGGTCCCAGTGAGCTCACAGATCAACATCCATCATCGTCTGATCAACACCCTCGGCGCCACCCGTCCGACGAGGTCTTACCGTCGGGCACCTCCGATGAGCAGGAGATCGGCTGGGGCGACGAGCCGGGCGGCTACAGCGACGCGTGGTACCGCTCCGAGCGTCCACCGCATCACGGCTGACCTCGCGCCGACGATCTTTCCGCTGACGAGGGGCGCGAGCCGGTCGCCCGGGACTGCTCTGGCCGCACCGGTCTTCGATCAGAACGGATTCTGCGGCGTCGGTCCGGCCGTCCCGTCGGTGGGGCGGGCGCCGAGTGCGTCGCGGATCTGGCGCAGTAGGAGCACATCCTCGGGGACAGCCTCCGGCTCAGGCTCTTGGCCGCGGGCTCGCAGCGCCTGCAGCTTCTGCATCGGTAGTACGAAGATGAAATACACAACGGCAGCCGTGATCACGAACACGATCAGGGCGTTGATGATTGCCGAGAAGTTGATGAAGGTCGAAGCGCGCAGCTTGCCGCCCCGCAGCGAAAACCCCCAGCCGTTGACTGAGGCACCGGGGAAGGCATTCAGGATCGGCGTCACGATCGCGTCGACGAACGACTTGACGACGGCGGCGAAGGCGGTGCCGATCACCACGGCGATCGCGAGGTCGACGACATTTCCCCGCATCATGAAGTCCTTGAATCCCCTGAGCATGCTGCCTCTCCTTCGTGTGTCCCGGCGGGCTTCAGCTGTTGCGCTCTGACCTCGGAAGCACCATCACTCGTGCTCCTGATGCCAACCTGACTACGGTGAGTAATCAGGAATCCGGCCTAAGCGTAGCCAGCAGCGTGCCAGATGGCTGATTCGCCAGACGTGAAGCGGCGGTTCGATCAACCGCGAGGACCACCGTCAGTCCAGTGGCACTGGCGCGCTCCGAGGGCGGCAGTACGACCAATACCCTTACCGCGGTTGCGATTTCCCGTCCGAGAGCGCCGCCACTGACTGGCTTGCCGTCTGCGATGACGCCCGCGTCGTTGGCGGCCCAGAGGTCGATCATGGCACCGGCCGACAGGATGGCCGCCTGGCCGACATCGGGCAAGGTGATACTCAGAGCTACCTGACGGGGCTTCAAGGAGCCGGTGATCGAACCGTCGAGCATGCGCTTGGCGGTGAGCGGCTCGCGCGCGGACATCGCCGCGCCGATCGGATGCCCGAGGGCCGCGTCCGTCGAAGCCAGGGCATCTGGGGGCACCCATGAAGCCGGCCACTGTACGAGCTTGAGATCGGCGCGCGTCAACACAGTCCCCGCGGGCAGGCTGTGGGTGGTCAGGACGACCTGAATGCGCGCCTCCGACTGCGCCGAGCTACGAGAGTGCAGCGACGTGAGGGCAGACAGCACGGCCAGAGTCAGGCAGAGCAACGCCGCAAGCCGTCGTGGCCAGCCGGCCAAGGACGGCACGGTGCCCAGCAGGGACGGCGCCCGGCCGCGGGAGGAAACCATGTCTCTACGATGCAGCCCGTGACCGGGCGCCGCGGCTGCAGTCCGAAATCTGTGGACAGCGCCTCAGTTGTCCACAGGCGGGTGGGTCAGCGGGCCGCGGCGGCCTTCGATGATGACGTGCCCGAGGAGCCCTTCGAGCCGTTGGACGACCCCTTCGAGGTGCCCCCGTCCGAGGATGACCCAGAGCTTCCGGAAGATGCGGAGCCGGCTGACGACGACTCGGCTTTGGCGGCCGAGCCGCTGGACGAATCCTTGGCCGAACCCTTCGCCGAGTCGGACTTGGCCGGGGACGACGAATCCGCCGACGTTGCAGAGTCGGCCTTGGCATCCGAACCCGCCGCGGAGGCGTTCGCGGGCACCTTCGCGTCCCGGCTGTCATTGCGGTAGAAGCCCGAACCCTTGAAGACCACGCCGACCGAGCCGTACACCTTGCGCACCCGCTGGCCACATACCGGGCACTCGGTCAAGGACGGATCGCTGAACGCCTGGAACTGCTCGAACTGGTTTCCGCAGTCCGGATCCGTGCAGGCGTATTGGTAGGTCGGCATTGCGATGGAACCCTTCATCAGAGCTGAACTCGGCAGCGCACACGTTGCAACTGGAGGTGCTCGGTCCGGGCGGGTTAGCACTCGGGCCTCACGACTGCTAACAATGGTGCGTCATGGGGTGTTCCGGCGTCCAGTCGGGTCCGACCAAATCCGCCCCGGACGGCTGGTCGGATTCTCGTCTTGCGTCCTCGGCCGGGTGGTCAGGGCGGAACGGGGAGGTTCTGCCAACCGTCCGGCGTAATCACCGCAGTCACCGGATGGTCCCAGGGATCCGTCGGCACCTGAGCCAGCACTTCACCCGCAAAGAGCACGGCGGCGACGGGCGTGCCGGCCGCAATCCGGGTCAAGGCCCGATCATAGGACCCGCCGCCGCGGCCCAGACGGTTGCCGACCGGATCGACGGCGAGGGCCGGCACCAGGACGAGCGAGGCCGATCCGATCGCGTCGACGCCGAGAGTTTGCCGGTTCTCGCCGGAACCGGTCCATACGGTCCAGTCCAGGTCCTTGTCGGACAGCGTCACCGGTACCAGCACTACGTATCCGGCCTTCGTCAGGTCCGCCAGCAATTCGACGGACCCGGGTTCGGTCCGAAGCGGCTCGTACGCAGCGATCCGGCTTCCGGGAGCCAGCTCGGCCGCGGTCAGCCAGTCCCGCAACACACTGCGGATCTGGGTTCGGGCCGCGTCCCGGGCCGGCTGGGATCGGGCTGCTCGGACGCCGAGGGCACGCCCGCGCGCATCGGCCTTTGACGTCACTTGGCTAGTGTGCCGCTATGGCAAACCCTCATTCGTTCGGTACCGGTATTCGTGCGACCAAGGCCGTCATTCCGGCGGCAGGTCTTGGCACCCGGTTCGCGCCCGCCACCAAGGCCGTCCCCAAGGAATTGCTCCCGGTGGTGGACGTCCCGGCCCTCGAGTACATCGTCGCCGAGGCCGGCCGGGAGAACCTCAAGGACGTGTTGATCATCACGGCCCGGGGCAAGAACGCGATCGAGGAGCATTTCGACGCGGCCCCGGAGATCGAGGCGGCCCTGGAACAGAAGGGCGATACCGATCGGCTGGCCCGGGTCCGCCGGTCGACCGATCTGGCCCGCATCCATTTCACCCGGCAACGGGTTGCGCGGGGCCTCGGTGACGCCGTGGCGCACGCCGAAGCGTTCGCCGGTAACGAGTCGTTCGCGGTGCTGCTCGGCGACGACATCATCGATGAGCGCGATGTGTTGCTGAGCAAGATGCTCGACGTACAGGCCGAGCGGGGCGGCATCGTTGTCGGTCTGATCGAGGTCGAGGGCCGATTCATCTCGCTCTACGGCAGTATCAAGCCGGCCGGCGAGGTGATCGACGGTGTAATCGAGATCGCGACGCTCATCGAGAAGCCGAAACCTGAAGAGGCATTGTCGAATCTCGCTGTGATCGGACGCTACGTGCTGCCTCCGGAGATCTTCGACGCGCTGCGCCGCACCGAACTCGGTAAGCGTGGCGAGCTCGAACTGACCGATGCGATGCGCACCCTGGGGCAAGATGGGGTACCTATCCATGGAGTCGTGTTCTCGGGACGGCGCTACGACACCGGTGACCGGCAGGATTATCTGCGGGCGGTTGTCCGGCTGGCCGTGGAGCATCCCGAGTTGGGGGCCGACTTCAGTGGCTGGTTGGTCGAGTTCGCGAAGGGTATCTCAGCGGACGCCATCGACGAGGCTGGCCGCACCGACCAGTAGGAGTGCGCCAGAGTGACCGAGAACAGCCCTGACTCGCCGACCGAGCGAATCGGCGTCGTGCCCGATGTGGGCTCGTCCGGCGTCGCCGCCGGCGGCTCCGCCGGGACGGGGCGGGACGAGTCGACGTTGCGCCCAGTGGCCGAACACCTGGCCAAGGTGCTGGACACCATCGGCTCCATCGATCCGATCCAGCTGACGCTGCTCGATGCCCAGGGGCTGCTCCTCGCCGAGCAGATCATCTCCGACCGCCCCTTACCGGGCTTCGACAATGCGGCGATGGACGGCTACGCAGTGCGCGCGGTTGACGTTCGTCAGGCCACCGACGACAAACCGATCGTCCTGCCGGTGGTCGGTGACGTGGTCGCCGGCGCGCGATCGGTCTCCGGAATGGGTCCTGGATTGTGCATGCGGATCATGACCGGCGCCCCGATCCCGCCCGGCGCGGACGCGGTAATCGGCCTGGAAGACACCGACCGCGGGGTGGCCCGGGTGGCTATCCGCCGCTCGGTGCGCACCGGTGAATCCGTCCGACGCGCCGGTGAGGATCTCGCGGCCGGAGCGGTCGCGCTTGGTCCCGGAGCAGCGCTCGGGCCCCAGCAGATCGGGCTACTGGCGGCTACCGGCCACGATCGGGTGCTGGTCCGGCCGCGACCGCGGGTGGTGGTCATCTCCACCGGTTCGGAGCTGGTAGACCTCAACCGCATCCCCGGTTTCGGTGAGGTCCCGGACGTGAACTCCTACATGCTGGCGTCAGCGGCTCGCGATGCCGGCGCAGATGCCTACCGGGTCGGCATCATTCCGGATGACCATGCCCGGCTACTCGACGTCCTGGATTCCCAGCTCTTGCGGGCGGACGTGATCATCACCACCGGCGGGGTGAGTATGGGAGCCTATGACGTGGTCAAGGAGGCGCTCAGTCAGCTCGGGACGGTGGACTTCGCGCGGGTCGCGATGCAGCCCGGCATGTCGCAGGGGTTCGGCTATCTCGGCCGGGATCACACGCCGATCTTCTGCTTACCGGGTAACCCGGTGTCGTCCCTGGTGTCCTTCGAGGTGTTCGTCCGGCCGGCTATCCGCAAACTGCTCGGTAAGCGCAATGTGCAACGGCAGACCCTGCAGGCGATCGCCCTGGAACGGATGGAGAGCCCGACCGGGCTCAGGCAGTACCGGCGCGGGTTGTTGCACCGCGAGCCGGACGGTCGGTACTCGGTGTCACTGATCGGTGGCCAGGCCTCGCATCTCATCGCGTCCATGGCGGCATCGAACTGTCTGGTCATCATCGAGGAGGACGTGACCGAGGTGGTTCCCGGATCCCGGGTTACCGTCCTGCCGCTGATGCTGGCTCAGCGCTGACCTGCATCTCGAGCTGACATGTCGGAGATCCATCCTGGCTGGCCTGCCGTCTTGATCGCCGGCCCGGTGACGGTGCGCCCGCCGCGGAGACGCGACGCCCGCGAGTGGAGCCGGGTCCGACTGGCCAACGAGGACTGGCTAACGCAGTGGGAGCCGTCCTCCACCCAGTCGTGGCTGGCGCGCAACTCGGTCACAGAGTTCCATCGGTCGCTTTCTCGAATGCGTTCCGCGGGCCGATCCGGCACGATGTTGCCATTCGTGGTCTGTTATGGCGACCGCCTGGTGGGACAGATGAACGTGTCGAACGTGAGCCGGGGCGCCCTGCGATCCTGCTCGGTGGGGTACTGGATCGATTCGGCGGTCGCCGGCCGGGGTATCACGCCGACGGCGTTGGCGTTGGTGTTGGACCATTGCCTGACTGAAGCGCGACTGCACCGCGTCGAGGTCGATATCCGCCCCGAGAACGGGCCCAGCCTGCGAGTGGTGGAGAAGCTCGGCCTGCGCCAGGAAGGCTATTACGAGCGGTTTCTCGATATCGGCGGAGCGTGGCGGGACCACGTGGCGTTCGCCATCACGGCCGAGGAGACTCGTGGCGGCACCCTGTTGTCACGGCTTGCGTCCCTGCCGCTGCCACCGGGCTGAGGTTGTTCTAGGCATTCCGGTGGTGATGCCACCGGTGACTATGTTCAGGTGATCCACCCGCGTTCTTGGTCGCCTGATCCCGAAAGATGCGAGTGGATCACCGGCTATCGACCTCAACCATCAAGCGGTACTTGATGTTGACACTCGGCGCGCCTGCCGCGATCCGTTGCCCCGTCGCCCTAGCGTGGCGGTGGAGTTGTTACGGATGTGACGGGAGATGCGATGTTGTCGCCAATGATGACGGTGGTGGTGCTGGCCGTCCTCTGGTTGATCGTCGTAATACCCATGGTCATCCAGAAGCTCGACGACCGGGCCGGTGAGCGATCGGCCGCCCGATTCTCGTCCGCGATGCGCGCCCTCGGGACCCGACGCTCGCTTGGTTCCCTCGCTCGTCCGATCGCCCGTGACAACAACCCCGCCGAGGCCCGCGGAAAGTCGGGCCCGGCCACTCGTCCACAGACCTTTGTTCCTGGTGCACCCGCGAGCGTGTCAGCAGCCGCTCGTCGCCCGGTGCCCGCCGCCATGGAGGCAGTCATGTACCCCGAACGCGTTTCCAAGGCCGACATGTCGGAGGCCAGGCGGCAGATGATGACGCGTCGACGTCGTTCGCTCACGCTGCTCATTCTGGGAACCGTGATCGGACTGCTCTGGGCAGTCGCAGCCGGCGGCACCCTTGCGTGGGCGGCCGGAATTGTGTTCACCGGGTCCCTGACCGGGTATCTGTACTTCTTGCGGAGCCAGGCGCTGCGCGACCGCGAACGTCGCGAATCCCGGCTCAACCGTTCCGGGCTGGCCATGAGCCACTCCTACGATCTGACCGAGGAAATACCGGTCTACACCGATTCTGAAACCGTGGTCAGGATCGACGATGACGATGTCGCCCTGCACGGCATGGCTGACACCGTGGACCTCACCGGGTTGTACCAAGAGGAAGAGTTCGACGACCGGGCAATGCGTCGGGCAGTGTGACGACGCCGTTTGACCGGCTGGTAATCTTCACCGGTGGTTGGGGGCTGTGGCGCAGTCTGGTAGCGCACCTCGTTCGCATCGAGGGGGCCAGGGGTTCGAATCCCCTCAGCTCCACCAAACAGGGCACGTTCGAACCCCTGACACGAGAGAGGACGCGGTAGCCGAGGGCGCCGCGTCCTTTGTCATTTCGGGGCGTTCTGGCGGACGGTTCGGGGTCATCGTCCCGGGCCGTTTGGGTGGATCTGGGCGCCGATACGGTCGCGGTCTGGATCGCGTCGATGACCTCCGTTCGGGTGACGGCGGTGACAACGGTCGTCGGGTCGGTCATGTCGAGGCAGATTCGCTCGAACCATGCCTGGTTGTAGGCGCGGCGCGTGATGTCGTCGGCTTCCTCGTAAGCCCTGGCGCAATTGGCAACGAGTTCGGTCGCGGCGGTGATCAGGCGCTCGTGGTCTCCTGCGGCGGTGTCGAGTCGTTTTAACTGCTCCTCAGCGGTGGCGAGTTGGGCCGCCAGTTCATCTTGCTTCTGCTTGGCGATGTCGCGTGGAACGCTCTCCTCCATCGCCTTCTCTGCCCACTTGAAGCGCTCTCTGCGGATGGCGTGGATGCGTTCGTCGAGTCGTTGATTCTCGGCTTTGGTCGTCGCGGCGTAGTCCTGCAGGTCGGCGAGCAGGCCTTCACGGATCGCGTCGGTGGTCGTTTGGGGTAGTGACTCGGACTGCCACTGGGCGACAACTGCCTGCTCGACGCGTTCTTCCGCGAGGTAGGGCAGGTCGCAGCCATTCTTGTACTTGTGTCTGCCAAGGCAGAGCCAGTAGGCGTAGCTGCCTCCGCGCCGGCCGGTCGAGACACCGTAGATCAGTTTGGAGCCGCAGCGGGCGCAGTGTAGCGAGCCAGCTAGGTATGGCGTGTGCTTCTGCGGCCGGGTGGAAGATTGCCGGTGCCCGCGCAACACCTCTTGGACGCGTTCGAAGGTCTCGCTATCGATGAGTGGCTCATGCTTGCCGGGGTGTTCGACACCGCGCCAGGTGACGTAGCCGATGTAGTAGCGGTTGCGGAGGATGCCGTGGAGCTTGTTGGCGGGAATCGGCTTGGCGTCGCGGGTGGCCGTCGGCCTTCGGGTCAGTCCGCGGATCTCAAGCTCGGCGGCCAACCGGTTGAGGCTCCAGCTTCCGGTGGCGTAGCTATCAAAAGCCCAGCGGATGTGCGCGGCGCGCTCAGCGTCGATGGTGATGGTGCGGATCTCGCGGCCGTCGATGACGTCACGAACGTTCAGGTAGCCGATGGGCGCCAGGGTGGGTGTGCCACCGGCGCGGACCTTCTGCTCGGTGCCCTTGACAACCTCGGCGGCGAGGTTCTGGCTGTAGAACTCGGCGATAGAACTCATGATGCCGTGCAGCAGCATGCCGGAGGGTGTCTCGTCGATGTTCTCGGTGACCGAGACGAGCGTGGCCCCGGCCTTCTTGATGGCGAGGTTGATCTCGACATCATCGGCGCGATTGCGGGCGAGACGGTCGACCTTGTGGACGATGACATAGCGGACCGGCTCCTCGGCCAGGTATGTCAGCATGCGCTGCAGGTCCGGCCGGCTGGACGAACGGGCTGACTCGCCCGCGTCAAGGAACTCCTCTACGACCCGGGCGCCGAGCTGCTCGGCGCGTCGCAGGCACGCTTCACGCTGCGCGGGAATCGAAAAGCCTTCGGCTTCGCCACCCCGTTCCGCTTGTTCCTTGGTCGACACGCGGAGGTAGATCACCGCGTCCGGTGCCTGGTTCGAGATCGGCAGTGCGGTCATGGTGGCCTCCGGGTTGCAGGACTTGCGATTTTGGTACCAAAAAGTAGAGCGGCCAAACGGGAACAGGGGTGAGCTGACGGCTCGATTTGACGGCAGCCGATCCAAGCGCCAATTGGCGCAGACACCTCTCGACGCCCTCGGCCAGATTTCTCAAACAGGGGTGACTCTTGAGGTGAGCCAGGCTTTTAAGCAGGGTGTCGTGGGTTCGAGCCCCACTGGTCCCTCCAGATTGAAATCCTTTGAAAGCCGTCACGGAATTGCTCGTTGACGGCTGTCTTTGACGGCTACGCCCAGAGGCACCAGCCGTCGTCAGCGCCCGCTCGACTCGGGTCAGCGCCGCCCGCCGGTCGTTTAGGCTGGCGTGTTGATACAGCTGCTGCGTCGTCGATATGTGCGCGTGGCCGAGAATGACCTGTGCATCGCGTGCGGGAACACCAAGGTTCTTGAGCATCGTTGCTGCCGTATGGCGCAGGTGGTGCACCGTGATCCGCGGCAGGTCGGTCTTTAGCCGAGCTCGGTGAAACGTCGATGTAAACCCGTTTGGATCAAGAGGTTCACCGGTCCCACGCGTGAAGACCAGCGCGCTACCCTCCACCGGCGCGGGCACTGCCGAGCGATGACCGAGGAGTGCGTCCTTCGCGAGTTCGAGTAGTGGCAAGTCTCGGCGTCCGGACGACGTCTTGAGTGGTCCCTGCTGGAGTTCACCCTCGATGCGCTGCAGCTGCTGTCTCACGTGAATGACATCATCTTTGAAGTCGACATCGCCCCATCGAAGGCCGAGGACTTCACCGCGTCGCATGCCGTAGAGGACTAAGAGCACGAATGCTGCGTGCAGCCTCGAATCAGCGGTGGAAGCTAGGAACGTAGCGGCCTGGTCAGCTGTCCACGGCTGAATTTCCTTTCGTTCGCTGATCGGCAGTTCGACAAGCCGGGCGACGTTGCGGCTGAGCAGTTCCTCGCGGTTAGCTCGAGTCAGAGCCGCGCTGAGGACTGTGCGCGTCAGTTGGGCGCTACGCACCGACCGTCCTCGTTCGATCTCGTCGTTCAAGTAGGACTGAACGTCGGCGACAGAAAGTCGGGCCAGACGCTTGGTACCGAGATCCGGCTTGAGGCGCGTGCGGACGACCATCTCATAGAGCTCATACGTCTTCGGTCGCAATTTGACCTTTGCCACGTTAGACATCCAGTAGTCGAGATACCGGGCTACCGTCCACGGTTGATCTGGTACAGGGATTCGCTTCTGTGCCTTGGTGAGTTCAGCTAGCAAGCGTTGGTGGGCCAGTTCGCGTGTCGCTCCATAGACCCTCACCCGCTTGCGCTTGCCCATCGCCGTGCGCAAGTACGCAGCGCCTTCGTAGCGCCCATCCTTGCGCAGATAGATCGAACCTTCTCCGTTTGGTCGTTTAAGCGCCATAGTCAGTCGTCCTGCTGGGCTTCCAGTCGAACGACAAGCCGTTGCAAAGCGTCGGAGGAGACCAGCCGCCGCGTTCCGATCTTTATTGTGTCTACCTCTCGATTGTTGATGAGCTTGTAGAACGTCCAGCGACTGACGCGAAGCTTCGCGGCCGCCTCTGGGATGGTGAGCATGAAGCGCAGGTCGCCGGATCGTCCCGGAGCCCCGGGTGTCACCGATACTGCCTTGGCGGGTATGAGTTCGGTTGTCGTCATGAGACCTCCTCTCGAGGAACTATGAAGTGTTGTTGCCGGCACCGAGTGCGGGTGGCGCTCACGAGGTGATCTCCACGAGCGGCGCGATCCGCGGCCGGATGGATTGCTGGACGTCGATGATGTCGGCGCGGGCCGGTGTCGGCAGGTTCATCTGGTCGAGCTTCCAGCGGACTGTGTTGGTGCTGACCTCGAAGCGGCGGGCGAGGGCTGTCGGGCTGTGCAGTCCGCGGCTGTAGGCGCGGGCCATCAGGTGCTTGGGTGTGAGGGCCTCGCCAGCGAAGAGGTCGGCAGCGAATTCCGACAGGCGGTCCATATTGGGCGCCTCCATGCCGGGGAAGAGTTTGGCTTCCCAGCCGTGCCAGAGGATGTGGCCGAACTCGTGCAGGAGCGTGAAGCGGCGGACGGGCTCGGCCTCGTCTTCGTTGAGTCGGATGACCCACTCCTTGGCGTCGTCGTCCCAGAAGCTGAAGCCCGAGATCGGGAAGTCAGTGTTCTCGATGCGGAAGTGCGGCAGGGACGAGATGATCTCGGTCGGCAGGATGTCTCCTGTGATCCCGCACGCCGTCCGCAGGTGATGAGCGAGGTCGTCGAGCAAGGCAAACAGCTCTGCCAGGCTGAGTTCATGTTCAGGCAGCAGCGCTCGGAGCTGCCTCAGTAGCGTGCTCGGGGTGTTCCCGCTGGTGGTTGGATGTTCGTGCACAAAGACCCTCCTTTCAGGTTCGCGCAATAGATAAGTAATCGCCCAAGGAACAAAGTCGTCGCCGAACAGTCCTACTCGTCGTCGCCGGGAGCGGGCCCGTGCGTGCCGTACTTGACAGCCATCTCGTCGAAGACGTCTTGCATCTCGCGGAAGGCTGATTCCGGCAGGAAGCCGTACTTGGCGCGCATGTAGGGACTGAAGCTCGGCAGGTCATCCTTCTGCACCCAGTTGGCGAGAGCAAAGATGTCGGAGGCAGGGATGTCGAGTACGGCTGCAATAGAGAGGAGGTTTTCTGCTCGCGGGTTCGCAATTTGGCCAAGTTCGATGCGGGTGACGGTGGCGACATTGACGCTTGCGCGGCGGGCGACCTCGTGGGCCGATAGGCCAGCCTTCTCGCGGCGGGCGCGTAGCCGTTTGGCAAGTCGTCGTGCTTCTTCTGGGGTCATAAAATGATTCTCCTTATTCCCTTCTATTCTACGAATTTCATTGAACGAATTCAATGGTCGTTGACAATTCCACAATGGCGAATTCGCAATTGAGCAAAGGCTGTCCTGACAATGTGTTATACATGGCTGTCGAATAAATAGATGCCGCCGTCGTCGGCTGCGGCTGTGTAGACGTCGCCACCAAGCTGCATGTCGCGGGCAAGTCCTTCGATGTCGATCCGCACGTAGGGGCGCAGGCTCTCAGGAACGGCGTCGTCGACTTCCCGGGTGTGCCCGAGGTCGTCCATGAGCTCCTCGACCCAGCCCTCGGCGGACGAGTAGTGGCCCAGGTAGGCCTCCTCGAACTTGTCGAGTCGGTCGTGGTCGTTGTCGCACATGTCGGCCCAGGCGGCGAAGGCCAGCCCGTGTTCTTCGATGCCGCGCGCGATTCGGCTGACGGTGTCGATCGAGTCGTACTCGTGAACGCTGTATGCCCCGAAGCCCTCGTGATCGAAGATGCCCCACTCCTCGGCCACGTCGCCATATTTGGCTGCGGTCGGTGATGCGGAGAGCATCCGCTGGATGTCGGCGTGGACCTCGTCGGCGTCGCGGGCGGCGTCCATCCACTCGCCGTGCAGCACGCCGTTGTTGTAGTCGGACAGGCTGCCGACCCAGATCTTCGGGCGGTCCCCATCCAGCGTCTCGGCCCGCTCGGTCTGCTCGATCGGATTGGCCGGAGTGGTCTGCGGCTGCTCGCCGCCCGTGGCGTGGTTGGGTTTCTCGGGTTGTTGGTTGTCATGCTCCATGTCACCTCCTTCGTTGCTTATTTGGTTGGTTGTTGTGGGTCGTGAGGGTCAGTGGGGCGGGTATCGAAGACCCACACCCCGCCGCCGCCCGCGTGCACGATCTCGACGTCGCCGCTGGTCCAGATGTCGTGGGCGAGCCGGTCCCAGCGGATGTCGAGGTAGCGGCGGACGCGTGGGCTGAGTCCGGTGATCTCATCGAGGTAGCCCAGCTCCTGCATGATCGTGCGGGCGTAATCCTCGACGGAGTTGAACCGGCCGAGGTAGGCCTGCTCGAAGCCGGCCAGGGCTGCCTCATTGTCGATACCGACGATGTGGCTCCAAGCCACGAACGCCGGTCCGTGCTCGGTGATGCCGCGGGCGAGCCGGCTGATGGTCTCGATGCGCTCGCGGGGTGCCAAGGGATGTCCGTCGAAGCCGTCGGCGTCGAAGATTGCCCAGTCCTCGACGGGCTCTCCGCGCCCGCTCGCGCTCGGCGAGGCGTCGAGCAGCGACTGGATGTCAGCCTGGATATCGACAGCTTCGCGAGCGGCGTCGATCCACTCACCGTGGAGGATGCCGCGCTCAAGGTCGGCCAGGGAGCCGATCCAGACGCGCGGCTGCCGATCCGGTCGCTGTTCGGCGGACCAGAGCGGCAGCTGCTCGTCGTGGCTTCGATCAGGTTGTCCCTCATGCTCCATGTCACCTCCTCTCACTTACTGGTTGTTCGTTCTGTTTTTTGTGTCCGGCGGAGACGAGTCGGATGAGCGCAGTGCTCAATCCGCTCGTCCCCGCCGGGGTGGTCACCGATTAGGCGTCGCCACCTGCCTTCCGGCCGCCGCGGGGGCGGCTGATCGGCGTCGGGCTCGTCGCGGGTTCGCTGGCCGGGGTCTCCCCGAACAGCGTTGCGATGGCGGCCCGTCGGGCGACGGCTTCGCGCTCAATGTCCTCGAGCACGCCGTCGGCCCGCGCGGCGAGTTCCGGGGCGGATTTGACCGAAACGATGTGCGCCTCGATCGCCTGCCGGATCTCATCGGTGATGGTGCTGTCGCGTAGCTGAGCAATCAGGCTCAGTTGCGCGTGGAGCTCCGGTTCCAACCGGATGGCCAGCGTTTTCACGCTGCCCTTTGCGGTGCCGTTGTCCGGGTTGGACATGGCTACCTCCTCGGTGCTGTGCGGTCGGTGATCTGCCTGTTGCAGGTCACGAAAATCGACCGCATGACACCGACGAGGCGGCTCATGCCGGCCGCCGGGTCGAGTTCGGGGGAGACGTCGCGCTGGTCGCTCGTGCCGCCTCGATACGCCTGGTCGCCAGCTTCGCGAAGTCCGGGTTGAGCTCGATACCCAGCCAGTCCCGGCCGTGGGCCTCCGCGGCAACGGCGGTTGTGCCCGCGCCGAAGAACGGGTCGAGGACGAATCCGGGCTCAGCGGGTGCGCTGCAGTCACAGGTCGGGCCGAGGGCGCCCCGGACGGCGGTGCCGCCGAGGGCGCGGATGAGGCGTCGCTTGTGGGGCAACCGGCAGGCGGTGCAGCGCTTCTCCGGGCAGCCCGCCATGAGCATGCGGGTGGCGAGCTGGACCGGGAACGTGGCGTGGTGGGCACCCCGGTAACTACTACTGGCCAGCCGCCAGACATCGCCCGGGTTCTTGCCCAGCGGGTGCCCGACGCGTCCTTCGGCCTTGATCGTGTCCAGCCCGGCGGCGTCGTCACCGTTCGGGCCGCGCCAGGCCTCGATGCCCCGGTCTTTGATCGCCCGGCGTTTCGTGATCTTGCTGGTGTGCGGCTCGCGGATCGAGTCCAGGTCGAAGAAATAGTCGGCCTGGCGGACCAGGACGTAGATCAGCTCGTGGGTGGCGGACAGCCGGTCACGCACCGAGCTGGGGACGGGGTTGGTCTTGGCCCAGACGATCTTGTTGCGCAGCGTCCAACCGTCCCGGGTCAAAGCCAGCGCCAGCCGCTCGGGCCCGAGGAGAAGCGACTTGCGGATCGCACCTTGGCGAGCGTGCGTCGAGAAGGTGTCCCCCAGATTGAGCCACAGGCTGCCGGTTGGGACGAGAACCCTGGCGCACTCGGCGGCAACCGTACGCAGCCCGGTGACCCAGGCCTCGACGTGGCCTTCGAGTCCGAGCTGGCCGTCGACCTCGTAGTTGCGGAGCCGGAAATACGGCGGCGAGGTCAGGACCATATCGATGCTGCCGTCGGGGAGCTTGCGGAGCTGCTCGGTCGCGTCGCCGACCAGCACCTGGTTACGGACCACGCGACTCACGCTGAGCCTCCAGCCACCAGGTCAATGAGGTGCTGGGCCGTGGTAACCCGGAACAGCTGCGGGTCGAGCTGGCGCGCGCTAGTCAGCGCTTGCCGGAGAATATGCGCGCGCTCCTCGCTGTGCATAAGCCAGACGACGACCGGGAACACACCACGTTGTTCGTCCTCGATACCGCTCGACCGGTAGGCCTCATATATGCGGCATTTATCGAGGATGGTCGGTACGTGCTCACCGCCGAGGTCGATCTCAATGAACCAGTGATCTTCGTACGAGCCGCTGGCAGTGATGACGGTGAGGTCCGGCTTGAGGACGCGGGGCTCACCGGCGATGCCGGTGAAGGTGCGCCAACAGTGCGGCTCAGTCGCGACGTCAAGCAGTTCAAAGGACTCCGCACGGGCGGCCCGGACGAGGGCGACATGGGTGTCGGCGATCGCCAGGCAATGCTTGAGCAACCGCTGCGACGGTTCGTGCTGACGCCCGCGAATGCGCCGCCCGCTGTCCATGCGCAGCAGCCGGTCACCGACCGGGCCGACCTGCCAGACGAGGGACGCGGAGCCCGACCGGACACCGCCGATGCGTTGGTCGAGGCGGGTCAGGATGCGTTGCTCATGCAGCCGCTTCAGTACCCGGCGGCCCATCCGGGTGCCCCAGCTGTCACCGGCCAGACCGGTGAAGTGCAGCTTGTCGATGTGCTTGGTGGTCAGGAACCGGTGGCTGGCCACGCTGCGGAGCACGGCCAAGTCACGGTCGCTGAGGCTGGAGCGGAGCCGGTCGAGTGCCAGGCGGCCAAGGCGAGGCGGGGGTGTTCCTCTGACACCGGAGGTGGCAGAGGTATTACCGGCCCTTAACTGAGCAGAGTGTGCGGAATCGTTCGGGGACAGCGGTGTGTGTGACCACGCGGCGGGAACAGCGGCGGGAACGCCGCTCTCCCCGGTCATGCGTCCCTCCGGGGCAGCCGTCCGGGCGCTTTCGGCGGTGCTTGCGGTGGCTGGTCGAGCAGTTCGGCGAAGCTGGCCTCGATCTCGGCGACCGGTCGGCCGTAGTTGGCGCGGCTGGCGGCGCGGATGTCACGCGGGTTGCTGGTGGTTGGTGGCGGCGGCAGTGTCTTGCCCGATGCCCAGCCGGTCAGGTGGCCGTCGTGCATCAGCTGGGCGTAGACCTCGTAGGCGCCGAGGGCAGTGAAGTCGTTGGCGGTCAGCTCGCTCTGGCCCGCGGCCATGGCCTTGGCATCCGCTGCGGATAGCTGAAAGGCGATCCGGGAGCGGGCGTTGGTCTCGAAGGCTGAGCGCATGTTCGGGCTGAGCTGATCCCTGTATTGGTGCGCGACGTGGAAGCTGGCCCCGAGCGAGCGCGACGTCGCCAGCACGTCGGCCAGGTCGGTGGGCAGCTTCAGGAAATCTTGAACCTCGTCGATGTAAACCATGACGGGCGTGCGCTCGTTGACCGGCACGGTGACGCGCTCGCGGATGGCTTGCCAGAGTTCGCTGAGCACCATGGCGCCGAGCAGCTGGGCACCTTCCGGTCCGAGGGTGCCTTTGCTGAGCGGGACGAGCAGGATCTTTTTATCGGTCAGCACCTGGCGGACGTTGAAGCGCGGCTGTTGCTGGGCGAGGACGGCACGTAGCGATGGGCGGATCAGCCACGGCCGCAGCTTGTTCATGGCCGGTGCGATGACCTGCGCCCGTTCGGCGTCGCTGAGTGCTTCGAAGGCTGCCCAGAATGGCCCCGTCGCGAAGCGATCATCCTGCATCGCGGTCTTGGTCATCGAGCGGCGGAAGGCTGGGTTGGTCAGCAGCAGCGGCAGCATGATCAGCGAGGCGTCATCACGGCGGGCGAGGGTGAGCAGCGCGTTGTGCAGCACGTCCTGGGTGCGTGGCCCCCAACTATCTGCATACAGCGCATGGAAGACGCCAAGGATGGTGTCGGCCACCAGGTCGGGCGATCTGCCCGCCGAGGCGAGCGGGTTGAAGCCGACGACACTTTCGGGGTCGCTGGCATCGAGCAGCACGACGTCGTCGCGGCGGTTAGCTGGCACGCGGGCCAGCACCTCGCTGACGAGATCCTTCGGTTCGACGACCACGACGGCGCGACCGGCCGCCATATCCTGGGTGATCAAATTCAACAAGGCGGTAGTTTTGCCGGTCCCGTTCGGACCCAAAAACCAACTGTGCCTGGTTGAATCCGCGACCGAGTAGCCGAGGTTGCCAGTCACACCGGGTGCGGTGGCGGCCGCGATGACGCGGTCACCAGCCTTCGCGAGGTGTTCGGGTGCGAGCAGCCGCGGATGGGCGGCGGGCAGGCCCGGCAGGTCGTCATCCCCGAGCGGAGCACCGGCCAGGCTAGTCAGCTCGATCGTGTTCATGACCAGGGGCCAGATCCACGGCGTGCGCGGCTGGTTGAGCCGGTGGGGTAGCTCGTTCATGAGCCGCAGGTGGGTGCCGGTGTCCTCAACGGAGCGCAGTGCGCCGTACAAGCCGAGCAGAAGTGACTTGCGGCGGTCGACGCGGGTGGCGCGGACGCCGAGCCGGATGGTGCAGGCGAAGCCGTGGGCGGCGTGCTTGGCGCGCAGCGCTTGCCGCTTCTCGGTGTCGAGATTGGCACCGGGCTGAGAGAAGACGTTCTGCCAGAGCGGCCTGACATATGACGAAGGGATCTCGTTCGGGATGACGGCTGGCTTGCGGCGCGGACCAAGGACCAGCTGTAAGACGACTTCCTCGTCCGGTCGCGCGCGGTGCAGGGCGCTGAACACCGCCCGGGTGACCGCGACGGGGTCGTCGTGGAGCGGCCGGTGGCGCGTTGAGATGCTGAGCCGGCGACAGGTCTGGATGTCCTCGCGCGGTGCGCTCGCCTCGACCGCCGACAGGCCGGGAATGAGGTCGCGAGCGGGATCGAGCAGCCGGGGCAGAGAGTCGACGCGGGCACCAAGGAGCCAGCGGACACCCGTTGCGGTCGCCCGGGTCTCCAGCACAATCTCCTGGGACACGACATCGGTCGACCAGACCCGCAGCAGCGTCGTGAGTCGCTCCGGATCGAGCGGCGTCGGCCAATGCAACTGACGCCAGACGAATGGCTTATCTGGCATCCCGCTCTCCCTCGGACTCCAGCAGTTGGTTCGCGTCTGTCGCCGGCTCATCGGTGCCGTCTTTGGCCTTCTCGGCTTCGGCCTCAGCTTGCGCCATTGCCAGGGCGATAATGGCCCGGGACAGTTTGCGCACATCCGGCTGGTCACGGCGAATAGCACGGACAGTGATATGCCGCTCGTGGCGGTTACCCTTTCGGGGCGTGCGGGGTGTGGTGGACATAGCTCTGCTCTCCTCTCATTTCTCGTTTGATAATTGCGGTGCCATTCGCGGCTATTGAATGAATTCAACGCGGGGCGTGCCTTTTGTTATACGTTGAATCAAATCAACACGCAAGACCTATTGTAAAAACTACTTCGCGGGCGGGAATACCCCGACCTCTGATATTCGGAGGCAATTTGGAGTTTGCATTTTCACCAATATGTTTTCCGCCGTCTCAGCCACCAGATTGCAATCCCGAGGCACGCGACCACAATTGCGACGCCCACCAACCACAGCCAAATGCATCGCAACAGCCCGACAGCGAGATAGAGAAGCACCGCTGCGAACAACAGGGACCCGGCGAAGCCGACCACTCTGCCGCCCCAGCTGCGGACGTCGTCTCTCACGACGACTCTCCGGTATGTACGGACTCGCGCGCGCGATCGTGCGATCCGGCCATCGCGTTGGAGCTCATGATCTTCCTTCCGGTCGGTTTCGGGCGCACGAGGCCACCGTGACCACCCGTGATCTGGTGGCCTCGTGCGTCCACTGGGGGGAGTGCCGTGCCGCCGAGATGACCCGGGCCGGCGTTCGGCGGTCTAGCGGTAGAGGAACTCCTGGCCGAGTTCGAGTGCCTGTGCGGCGTAGGCGTTGGCGAGTCGGCCAAGCAGGCTGCCAGCGAGCTGGTCTTCCATGGCGATTTCAGCCGCCTCGGCGCGGAGGACTTCGACGGTCGCCTCCACGGCGAACGCGAAGTCGGCTTCGTGCCAGCTGTCTGGTGTTATGTCAGTCATGGGTCACCTCCTTCATTGAGTGGTTGCGAATGGGTCAGGCTGTCTCGGCGCCGAACAGTTGGTCGAGCACTCGCTCGCCGACGGCGTCGGCGTATTCGGCCGCGGCCGCCTGGAACAGCTGCCGGTGGGTCTGTGTGCCGAGCAAGCCAGCCAGCACCCGGGTTGACTCGATGAGCTGGATGACATCGTTCGCGACGCTCTCGACAATCTGCTCAACAGTCAGCGGCTTGGGTGCCTTGGTTTGTGGTCGCATCTGTTCACCTCCTTCCAGCGGATCGGGCGAGGCGGTCCATGTCCCGGCTCGCGATCTGGGCAAGGTCGTTGATGGCCGCGATGGCGCGGTTGGTGCGCCGATCGACCTGCCAGCGCTGCACCGTCGGCAGTGCCAGCGCTAGCGCGACGATGAGCCGGCCGAGAGTCCAGAGGCCGAGCGCCGTGTACTTGAGCAGGTAACCGACGACGAGCACTGGGCCGTAAACGACGACTAGGAGGGCGCCGGCGAGCGCATCGGCCAGGAAGTCACCCATCGCTGTCTCCCGCGGGTAGCGCCTGCCACGCGGTCTGGTCCGTGATCAGCGCGGCCACGGACGTCGCCGTATCTCCTGGTGACCCGGGCAACGCACCTTGTGAACCAGTCGCGGCGCGAACTGAGTCGAGATGTGCGTGCCAATCCCGGAAGATCGAATGCTCGTCGAGTGCCGCGCGGCTGTCCGGCTGAGCCATGTCCGTCACCGGTCCACTCCGCCGATGATGCCCTTGGCCTTCTGGACGAAGGCCATCTCCAGCTCGGCCATCGCAGCGTTGAGACCGGGGTCGTTGCCCGCCAGCGCGCGGCGCTTGATGTCGAGGCCGTACAGTGCATCCATTGACCGCCCGGTCAGAGCGGCCGCACCGTCAAGACCGAGGCCACCCTGACGGATCTTGCCGACGGTCTTCGCGAGTTCCTTGTTCTGGCCGCGCCTTGACGACCAGTCGGGTTCCTCGGGGAGCGGAACCCCAAAGAGGGTGATCGTGCCTGCCATCTCATGCCTTCTATCTGCCCTCGTTGGGCCTCTGCCTCCACTGACGTGATCGTCAGCACCGATAAACTCGCACGCTGGGACAGTCGGGCTACAGAGCAGAAACTCGGGAAGAAGTTGGGAGAAAGTTGGACGACGACCTGGACGAGGCCTGGCTGGACGGCGTGCGCGAGGACGTCAAACTGCTCCGCAAGGGCCAAGGTCTTACCCCGGACAAGTGGCTTCGGACCGAGATGCTGCGCAAGATGATCTCGTATGCCGACTTCGAAGCGATGGTCGACGGCCTCGGCTCGTCGTTAGGAGAGCAAGCGGTGCGCAACGCACTTGCGGTCGGCTTCGACGGCCCACGGAATGACCTCAGTAGGCGTCGGGGTGCCTACTACCTGCGGCGGTATCCGCAGCCGCATCAGATCGAGGCAGACAAGAATCAGATCGCCACCGCCGCCGAATGGGAAGAGTCGGGGATCAAGGCCCTCGCGATCCGGTTACGACAGATCCGCGGCTCACGGGAGGAAATTGGCGAGGCGGTCCGCGCGCCGTCCGAACCAGAGCGTTACCAGGGCGGCTGGGGCCCGGAGCGCACACTCTTCACGATCAACAAGCCCGCACCGTATCCGGTGTTCAACAGCATCATCGACAATCCAGCGCACGGTGATGAGCGCAACTTCGTTCAGGTCAAGACCGAAGACGGATCGTGGAAGGACAGAGCGCGTGTCAGTCCAGGTGACACCCTCGAGATGTTCATCTACTTCGACAACAGCGGCGCCGACAACTTCATCGTCAACCAGGCTGGCTGGATCCAGGGCGCCAAGGTGCGACTCGGGCTCGTCCAGCAAGACGGCAGTGATACCGCGTACGTCTGGGCGGAACTCTCCGCCCATAACTGCATCTCGGTATGGGATAGTGCGGCTCTCGTGAGCGACGAACCGATCGTCGTGAACTACGACACGACGACCCTTCGCCTGTTCAACACGCTCTATACCGAGAGCGAAGGTGGCCACCGGATGGATCCCGACGCGTTCACGCCGCTGGCGACGTTGCTCGGCCACAAGGAGATGGACGGCTACATCCGACCCGGCGCTGAATACACGGGTTACCTGACCGCGCGAGTCAGCGTCGCCGGCCACGGCTTCGAAGCTGGTGAGAAAGTCGTCGAGCTAGATGCCCGAAGGACCTGAGTCAGCAATGACTCGCGCCTTCGGGCCCTCCTTCATTTTGAGCGAACCGCATGAACATGTTCGTCGGCGGGCCGCCGAGGGACGGCTGGCACAATCTGCTCATGCAAGCGGCCGGGCATGGCAGGTCGCGGGAGGGTGGATCATGGCGGTAGTCGTGCTCGACATCGGCGGCAGTTCGTCTCGCCTGGCGGTCGTGCGCCCGGGCCAGCAATTGCAATCGGCGACGGTCAAGGTCACGGATCGCGCAAGCCTCGTGCGCGCGGTCCGTGACGCCACATCGCCGCTCGACGGCGTGGCGATCTCGTTGGCCGCTTTCGTCGATAGCGAACACGGGTATGTCCGCATGAGCCGCGCGGCACCGGAACTCGTCGGTGAACTCGAGGCAGACCTCACGCGAAGCCTGGGATGCCCGGTGGTCGTCCTGAACGATGGTGAGGCCCACGCCTACGCCGCCAGCGCAATGCCGGACGTCGAGCACGGCACCCTCGCTATCTCACTCGGCACGTCCGTAGGTTTCGGACTGACAGACCGCCACGGCTGTCCGATGATCCCGTGTTCCGGTGAGAACTGGGACCTGGGCGAGTGGAAGCTCGACACCCGCGCCAGCTCACCCGAGGCGTGGTGGGCGCTTGGCTCCAGCGGGTTGAAGGAACTGGAGCAGACGATGGGCAGCGACCGCGGCCGCGCCCACTACGGCTACCGCCTAGGGTCGTTCATCGAGCGGCTGAGCGCTGTCTTCCAACCGCGAACCGTCGTCTTGTCCGGCGGCATCGCCAGGAACCACTGGGACGCGTTCAAAGCGAACTTGCGAGGCGAACTCGAACAGCTACCCAAACACTTCACCCGGCCGAGAGTCATGGTGTCGCCCTACCCCGAGGCGGCGCTCATCGGTGCCGCCGAAGCCTTTGCGCGCCGAAACAATTAGGTCGTCAGATCGCGTCTACCTCCTCGAACAGCCACAAGTCGCGCGCCAAAACTTCATCGGTGAGGGCCTCGACCCATGACCGCCAGTCGCGCCTCTGCTCATCGGTGAGCCAGCGCGTCCGGATCTCCCAGCCGAACTGGATGACCACTTGCCGCAGCTGCATCAGGTCGACGTCGGAGAGCAGCCGCAGATCCTCGGAGGTGATGGTGTCGAGGTACTGGTAGCTCATCGGTGCGCCCACGCCTGCCGCGACGTCATCATTCGGTCCACATCAGACCGTCCGTCGGCTCGCCGTCTTGGACGAAGCTGGCCTCGTAGTCGGTCACGATCGGGAACACCCGAAACGGATAGCCGAGCTGCCATAGCCTGCGCAGGAACGCGGGGGAGGTGTCGCGGACACCGCCCACGATCGGCCGATCCTGTTCGCCGTCGAGCTCGCCCGGCCCGGTGGTCTCGGCGTAGTTCAATTCGGGGTTGGTCATGAAGATCGTGACCACCGTGTGGTGATAGGTCACGGCGATGGTGAAGCCGTCACCAGTGCGCGTGACAAGCGGCTCGTGGTCGTAGTCAGCCTTCCGCGAACTCCACTCCGGTAGGTCGTCCGGAAAGCGCAGTGGTGCCGTCATTAGAGCTCCGACGCGCGGCTCCCCGGCGTGCCCAGGCGTCCCTGGCTCACGTGGCTCCGCCGCCAGCTTTCGTTGCGCGCTGGCGAAGAATTCCTTGGCCGTCTTCTGGGACATGCCCAGTCGAACCGCGGCCGAACGGAACGTCTCCTTATCCGCCCGGGCGAACACCATCTGCCTCTGCCTAGGCGTCAGCGAGAGACCAAGCTTGCACGCTGAGTGCAGAACGGACGAAGGCGCGGACACGAACCGTCGTCCAGCGCCGACCTCCTGGATGGCGTCGGCGAGGGTGTCACGGTCATCACGGTGGAAGACGACACCGCCGGTTCCCGCCGACAGGTGCGCGAGCAGGACCAACAGGTCGCGCTCGCCACTCAGGAGCAGCACGCTATAGCCGGCGTCGACTGCAGCTGCGACCTCCTCAGCACCGCTGACGTAGCTAGCCGAAGATCCGCGGACGTCCATGATGACGATGTCCACGACGGCAGGTTCGGCCAGGAGGTCGCCAAGGTTCTCGTAGGCGCCGACGATCTCCGCTTCAGGCACCAGGGATGCGATCCCGGCCTGAATCACCGTCGGCAGGCCGACCATGGCAACCCGCGTTCGCGCGGAAACATCCATATGAAACGTCCTCTCATTCGGTGCCGCCCGGTATCCGGGCGACCCGAACGGAGGGGGCACCTAATCAGGGAAATGGTCGCCGCGCAAGGTGTGATCGTCGGCCGGCCGATTCTCGCGCCGATGTCGGGCTATGGCTCACTCTGGCGACATGGATATCAGCAGGCCAGCCGCACCGCTCCGGCCTGAACGAGCGGTGGCGTACGTGCGGGTTAGCCAGGCACGCGAGGGCATGATCAGTCCCGAGCTGCAGATGGCCGCGGTGAGTGATTACAGCGCAAGGCGGGGATATCGGATCGTCGCTGTGCTGGAGGATCTCGATCTGAGCGGACGTTTCTGGCGGGCGCGACAGGTCGACGAAGCGGTTTCGATGGTGGAACAGGGGCAAGCTGAAGTCATCGTCGTGTGGCGATGGTCCCGGATCGCGCGGAACCGCCTTGACTGGGCTGTCGCCGTCGATCGGGTCGAGACCGCGGGTGGCCGGCTCGAATCGGCGACGGAGCAATTTGACGTTCGTACGTCGACCGGTCGTTTCGCGCGCGGGATGCTCGCCGAGTTCGCTGCCTATGAGTCCGACCGAATGGGCGATGTCTGGCGCGAGGTCCGTGAGCGGCGAGCGCGTCTTGGGCTACCGGTTAACGGACACAACCAGTTTGGGTACCGGAAGCAGGGCGATGCATTCGTCGTTGATCGCCGAACCGGCCCAGTCATTGCGGACCTCTATCGCCGCTACGTCGCCGGCGAATCTCTTCGGTCGTTGGCTCGCTGGCTCAACCGAGGTCGCTACATGGCAGCCAATCCACGTATGCCGAGGACCGTGTGGTCTCACGGGACTGTCGCGGCCCTGCTGGATCGTGGCTTCGCGGCCGGATACATCGTCGCCGAGGGACAGTACCTTCCCGGCGCCCAGAAGGCCCTCATCACGGAGGCTGAGTGGCTGGCCTACCGGTCCAGGAGAGAACAGACCAGCTGGCAGCATCACACCGATCGCGACGCGTTCCTGCTCGAGGGTCTGCTTACCTGCCGCTGCGGTACCGCCATGACGCCCGAAGAAGCCCTCGGCGGCGACCGGAAAAAGTATCGTTGCCGATCCCACGGAACGCCTTCGCGGTCATCCACCGTCAACCAGAATCGGATCGATACGCTGATCCCATCATGGTTGCGCAAACTCGCCGAGGACCCGCGCACGAGTGCGATCGCGAAGCAGGACGCCGAACGGTGGGCTCGCGAGCGGTGGCGGGCGGCTCGCGTGCTTGCAGCCAGCCTTCCTGCCCTTGAAGTCCATTTGAAATCCGCCGTGCTCGACGAGATCGCTCTGACTGAAGGGCAGGCCGCTGTGATCGATCCCGCCCTGCTAGCGCAGGCTCTGCTTGAGGACTGGCAGCATCTCAACAATCCGAGTCGGCGGGCGCGACTGCGCGCACTAGTCGTCCGCTTCGTGGTGGACAACACGTACTCGACACCGGTACTCGATGTCTTCACGACGTGGGGCGAAACCATGCGCTTCTGGGGATACGTCGAACCAGCGGCCCCCACGCCGACAGTCAAGGACAGCCCGCACACGGTCACCGGGGATACCTCGGCGGAGCCGAGATACGACGACTGGCTGACCGTGCAGGAAGCGGCACGACTATTGGGCGTATGCCCATCCACGTTGAATCAGTGGCGACGCGCAGGAATTCTGCCCGACGCCACGAGTATCAGCGGACGGCACGTGTACCAGCTCAGAGAGCTTCGTCAGTTGGCACACGCACCCAAGAAAACGGGAGGCATCGATCGAGGCGCAGCGTTGGCGTTGGTGGTTCTGGACGTCTCTTCCTCGCCGGGAACGGCAGAACACATCGCCTCGGCAGGACAAGTTTGGCAGCCCCGCCATCCCAATGAATAGGACTGGTCCAATCGCCATGTCTATACCCTCGGCATAACCGTCATTGCAATCGGTCGTCGATTTGTTATGCTCAGAGTGATGACAAGCGCGACAGTCAGCGCGTCATGTGATTCAACTCCTACGCAAGCGATCCGACGAATATATACCCTCTCGGATCGCTCGCGCTCGGGCTGCATTCGTTCTGGTAGGCGTTGCCCTTTCTATTTCTACCTGAATAAGACTCTCATCGGCGCCTATCGCACTCCGGGCGCGGAATACGACCAAGCCGAGACATCAAAGATATAGTGCCATCTCGCCCCTACTGCGCGGAGCGTTGCCTACGTCGTCTGCGCAGAACGATGACGACCACCAAGCCGACTAGGACGAGTCCAATGCCGATAGCCACTGGCAGGTAAGGGCTTAACCCATTCGCACTGTCCCGTGCGGTTACGGCCCTAGGCGGAACGGTCGTTGCGTTCGCCGTGCAGGCCCCTTCGTTATAGCCTCCGGCGCCATACGCAGCACAGTCGTAGCCACCCGCTGCGTGCGCGGCACCTGAACCGAGTACGTGCACTTCAATGGTGGAACCCTCGTATTGTATTTGACGGACATATGCCATATATTTAAAGCATAACCTAAACAAGGAATATGGCAATGCCATCCACACATTTTGCCGAGTTGCTCGGCCTAGGTTTTCCCGAATTGCTCATTATCCTCGCAATAGTACTGTTGCTATTTGGCGGCAAGAAATTGCCGCAATTAGCTCGCGGTCTTGGTAGTTCTCTCAAAGAGCTGCGGGGATCACTTGACGATGCGAATGGCGTGAAGAAGGTGGCGAAGCCGTCAGCCGCTGGCGCTCGTGAGGGCGACGCAACCTCGGAGCCGCAGTAGCAGCATGCGGGACGAACTGAACACCCTGCTACAGAAAGAGATGGATCGTCGCGGCTTCCTCAAGGTAGCCGGCGCGGGCCTCCTGGCGGTGCTCGGCATTACCGCGGTCATCCACGCGCTGAGCGGCTCTCACGCGAGCCCCAGGGACAACGCTGACGTTGCATTGACGACCTACGGACACAGCCTGCCGCCCAGAGCGAGGCGCTAGTCGGTCATGTCCCGAGCTCGGCATCTCGGCTCGGACGACGGCGCACGCGGAGGACACCCCCTGAAGGGCGACGACACGAACATCGGAGTGCGCACCCAACGAGGCTTCACGATCGTGGAGCTGCTCATCGTCATTATCGTCATCGGCATCCTGGCCGCGCTTACACTCAACGCATTTTCAGGTGCTGAGGCCAGCGCGCGCAATGCGAAGCGCATCGACACCGCCAAGCAGTATGAGAAGGCCCTCTACAGCTACCTCATTGCCAACGGCAGCTATCCGCCTTATGGCGGCGGCGTCAACTACGTCTGTCTCGGCACAGGTTATCTCGATACAAGCAGCGATGGGATACCCGACTGCGGCTGGACCAACGCCGCCCGTACGAACTCAGATCCCACGTTCGATGCCTCGTTTACGAAGGCGTTTGGCAACCTGCCACCGGGCGATACCCAAGTCATCTCGTATAACGGCGGCTTGGGCTGGCGGGGCGTTGAGATGATGGTTAACGGCATCACGATAGATGGAGCCGGCCAGGCTGCTGCCATCGAGTTCATGCTTGAGGGCGCGGTGGATTGCAAGCTGTCACCTGTTCTGGACACGAGCTGGCCGAACTTCCGCACGCTGACCAATCAGACCTACAGTGAACATTCGCCGTCTGGCGATACCGTTTGCATTGTTGGATTACCCCAACCATCGAGTCTGTAGATACGTGTGCACGACCTTTTATGCTTGTATTTCCCTAATACATTTCGTATTCTAGTTCCAGATAATCAGGAGCATTTTGTAACGACCTATGGCACGCCTTCCACATCCCGGATCAGATGACGGAACTTGGGGAAACATCCTCAACGACTTCCTGTCTCAAGCCCACAATCCTGACGGCACTCTAAAATCTGGCGTTATCGACAACGTTGCCCTTGGCGCTGGCGCGGTGTCCACGGCGAATCTCGCAGACGGATCGGTGACGAACGTGAAGCTCGATCCGACCACTCAGAGCATCGTGTCGCAGGTCGCCTCCAAGTACACCAAACCCGCGGGCGGCATTCCGGTCAATGATCTGACCAATGCCGTTCAGGCGAGTCTCGGCAAGGCCGACTCGTCGGTGCAGGAGATCAACGGCAAGACACCGGATGCCAGCGGGTTGGTGACGCTGAGTGCAGCCGATGTCGGCGCCCCCGCGTCCCTGACTGCACTCAGCGATGTCAATGCGCCTGGACCAAACAACGGCCAAGTCCTGAGCTTCGACACGCCATCAAGCAAGTGGGTCGCCAGCACGTTCACCAGCACGATCGTCACCGATGCCACGCCGACCACCAAAGGCATCCTGCAACTCACCGGTGATCTCGGCGGCACGGCTGCGGCGCCCACCGTCCCCGGACTGGCTGCAAAAGCGCCGCTGGCCTCTCCGACGTTCACGGGCACGGTCACTGTCCCGACGCCCACCAATCCAACCGATGCCACCACCAAGGCCTACGTTGACACCGCCGCCGGTACCGGCACGCCAGATGCGACCACCCTCTCCAAAGGCAAACTTCAACTGGCCGGTGACCTGGCGGGTACGGCTGCGAGCCCGACCGTCGCCAAGGTTAATGGCATCGCAATGCCTGGATCGGCCCCGACCGCCGGCCAGGTCCTGACCGCGACGAGCACTTCCGCAACTACTTGGTCCGCGCCACCAAGTGCCCCTGTTTCATCCGTGGCGGGCAAGACCGGCGCAGTCACATTGACGAGTAGCGATGTTGGCTTGGGCAACATCGACAACACGTCGGACGCTAACAAGCCCATCTCAACCGTCACCCAAGTTGCACTGAACGCTAAGGCCGATGATGGCTCCGTTGTTCACAGGTCCGACTTCACCGCGAAGGGCGACCTCTTGGCTGCTACTGGTGCTGCGTCGTACACCAAACTCGGCCTCGGGGCCGACACCCAAGTCCTGACGGCTGATTCGACCCAGGCCAGCGGCATTAAGTGGGCAGCGCCACCGATTGCCCCAGTTACCTCAGTGGCCGGAAAGACTGGTGCGGTCACCCTGACCGCCGCCGATGCCAGCGCAGTCCCGACGTTCGACAAGGGCGCGGCCAATGGTGTCGCCACTCTTGATGGCACGACGCACGTCCCGACATCGCAGATTCCAGATCTGTCTAGCACCTATGTCCCGCTACGGCTCGACGTCGGCGCGGGCATCAATGCCAAGACGTACGGCGCCAAGGGGGACGGCACCACTGACGACACGGTTGCGATCCAAGCCGCGTTCACCGCGGCGGATGCCGCGTCAAGCGTTGCGGTCATCCCGCCTGGGACGTATCTGGTCAGCGCGCAACTGAACCTCCCGAACAACGCGAGCCTGCGGATGCACGGCGCCACCATTCGCGCCACCGCGACGTTCACGGGTGCGTTGATAGTTGTCGGCGCTCTGACGCTTAGGTGGCGGGACAAGTTCATCGTCGGCGGCTATCTCGATTGCAACAACCACTCCGACCACGCCATAGAGGTGATGAGCGGCTACACCTCCGACATTGACGGCGTGACCTGGCGGAACCCAAATATGCACGGACTCGTCGTCGGCAACACTGGGGCAACCAAGAGCACCCATGAGATGCGGATCAGCCGTTGCAAGGCTGACAAGACCATCGACGTCGCGGTCGTTACCGGGAGCATCGGCATCTACGCCACGTCGTTCTGCTACGACTCAACATTCATCGACAATGTCGTGGTTGGTCCTGAGACGTCGTTCCAGACTGACGGGAGCGCCAACACGCATATCGCGGGTCACGGCTATGGGATCAGCGTGTCCGCGCAATTCCCGAAGACCGTCTTCAAGGACAGCGGCTCGGACAACATCTACATCGGCTGCTACCCAGATACTCCGACCCTCTACGGGTTCTGGTTCACGACGGCGTCATTCCGGTGGACGATCATCGGTGGCCGTATCTACAACGGCAGCATCGGCCTCGACAACACCGCCATCGGAATCCACATCGACCAAGTGGGAAGCGACCCGAACACTGGAACGATCATCGGTGTCAAGGTCGTCGGTGTCGACGCCACGCATCGTTGGGCCGCCGACTACGACGGCTACATCGGTTCCACGAAGCTGAAAGTGAACGGCTGTGTTGTCTCTCAAGTCGTCATTCCAAGCCTGACCATCGACAATGCTCAAACGATCAACGCCTCCGTACTGCGGATGACCGGCAACGCCCCGACCATCGCTAACGGTTCCGCGGTGGGCACGTTGCCGCCGGCGGCGTCGGTTGACGTCCACTCACGCAACCAGTGCGGCCAGGTGAAGCTCGGTACCGGCACGTCCACGACGACCGGTGCCTTGTGCACTGTCACGTACGCGAGCGGGTTTCAGACCGTGCCGTTCGTGACGGTCACTCCGAATAACGCTGCTACGGCCGCGCTGGGCCTGTACATCTCTGCTGTGAACACGACGGGGTTCACTATTGCGTGCCAGACGGCCCCATCGGCGAGCCTCTCAGCTGCGAGCTTGCTTGCGAGTTACGCCGTGGCGACCGGTGCCTGAGCCTTACGGCTGGTCCTCCTTGTAACAACTTCTAATTTGTAAAATGTGACCTACCTCTGTTTTTAACCAATTCGCCAATTCGCCGATGACACCCACAGGGTTGAAGTACGCGCCCGAGACCGGGCCGAGCATCAGGATCAACACCGCAAGGCCGAAGACGGTCGCCGTGCTGTTCTCCAGATATGACCGATACCCCGACGCCTCAAAAGCTAGTCTTGACCATGAACACTCCTGAGGCCGACTATCGGGCCCTCCTGCCGATTCTGCTGGGCCTGTATCCCTCATTGCCCGGCCTGACGCTTCAGGAATCCCATCGCCCGATCACCCACGTGGCGCATGGCTGGTACATGCGCTGTCACCGTGGTGTCCAAGCTGTTTTCCAGCTCGAAGAGACTGGCTTCCAGGAGGAGGCCTCCCCGATCCGACGCTCGATCCTCGAACACGTCGTGGCCCTCAAGTGGCTGGCCGAGCAGGGCGGCGTGGTGGCCGACATCCTCAAGCGCGGCGCTGCCCATGATGCAGCCAAGCGCAAGGTCGCGCTGGTGGCCGCGAACTGGACCGCCGTTGATCTGGGTCTCTTCGATGCCGTGATCGCGGATCAGGATGGGACTGATCCGCAGTACGACAACTTGCTCCACTTCAAGCAACGCTGCGACCGCTTCGGTACGCCCCACGACTGGACGACCTACCTCGTGGAAACCGCTCGGTCACACCCCTGCTGGGAGTCAGCCGTGCCGTACATGGACGTCAGCACCGGGCGGCCGTTGGCACTCGACCAACCCGAACCCGTGATCGACCAGGCTGGCTTCTGTGTCATCCACCTCTTCGAGGCGCTCGTTGCGATCGACCACATGATCGCGGCCAGCCACTTGACGCCGGAGCTCGAACGGCTTGACGTGGAGATCCGGCGGATCGCTGTCCGGCAACGTCGTGAGCAGGGTCTGCACATTCCGGACGGGTTCGATCCCGACGCGGAAGCCAGCCTGTAGCAACGCCGACTTCGATCTGGCGTGGCTGCCCCGGCGCATCGGGGCTGAGGCGCAGTATCTACCCATGACGTGGGAAGTCGGGGCGGGCTGGGCGGGCGTCATCGTCTCGATCGTCCTCGGCTACCTCGCGAACCACCGATCGAAGGCGACCAAGCGGGAGGCCACGGAGGCCACCGAGCGGTCGCGCGAAGCGCTCGCTTCCAACAAGAGCATGGCGACCTCGCTGGACCGGATCGCCGAGAGCTTCGGCCGGCTCGCCATTCCCGGCCCGCAAGGACCGCAAGGTGCACCAGGCAGCCAGGGTCCGCAGGGACACCAAGGTGCTCCCGGAGCAGCGGTGGCACAAGTCCGACTACCGGCCTGGAATATTGAGTATCGCAACGGACAGACGTATGCCCTGAGGAACGTCGGCTCGGGGCCGGCGACCAGGGTGACGATCGACGCTGGGGTTGGCATCGCACGCGGCCTCCCAGACAATGGCGGCGTCGCGCTCGACCCTGGTCAAGCGCACCCGTTCATGTTGATCGGCGCGATGGGAGCACCACTGCCCACGGATGTCGCTGTTCGGTCTGAGGAACTGGCAGAGCAACGCGTGCCCGTTCCTGCGAAATCCGGCTGAACCGCCGCACCGATCTCGGGCCACTTAGATCGTTCAGTCAGGTTCTGAGGACTGCTCGCTGCTCTTGCCCGCCCAGATCTCCCACTTGTTGGCGTTGCCCCGACGCACCTCGGCATCCGGGTACTTGGCCTGTATCTCGCTGAGGCGTGTCAGCACTTCTGCGATCGGCAAGCGCGATGGGATCACGGCCAGCGGTACGGGCCTCGGTGGCGGCGGTGGCGCAGGCGGCGCTGATGCCCGTACGAAGGAGCCGAACATCTCCCGGAGCTTCCGGGTCTGAGCTGCCCATCCCGGCCACGCAGGACACGGGCCTTCGCTTGGCGGCGTACTCCATCCATGCTTGGACACCGGTGTCGCGCACTCGGAGCACATGTCGTCGGGTGTCAGCTCCGAGATCGCCAGCAGCTTCTCCAACCGGGTCGTCGCCAGCCTCAGCTCGGCTCGGTGTTCCGCGCGCTCCGCCTTGTCCTGCGACGCCTTCACGAGCTGGGAGAGCTCGGTAGTCCTGGATCGTAGCTCCCGAACCTCTACGGCACGGCACGACTGGAAGATGCACAGCATCAGGTCACGACGGTCGTGCGGCAGCCAGCCCCGCTCATCCACGACGTCCTCAAGATCGCCCGCCACGATCGTCAGCCGAGCTATCTCGGCCCGGCGTCTCGCGATCGTGGCCTCCCCCTCGGCGACGTCCCCGTCACACCTACTGTTAGTCAGTCCTGGGAACTTCGTACCGTCACGCAGTGCGGCGACCTCAGTGACTTCGTAGTCCAGCCGCGACTGCTGTTCGAGCAGTGCCAGTCTGGCCGCTTCGCGGTCGGGGTCGTGACGCTCACGGTCGCGCTCGCGTCGTTGTTCCGCCTTCGCTTGCTTTGCGCGAAACTCTCTGTCCGAGCGAGCCATCCGGGCATCGAACTGCTTTGCAGTGAGCCGTCTGAGGTTCGGTTCAGCGCGTGTCCACTGCTCGATGATCGCGATCGCCTCGTCGAGATCAGCGGCACGATCGTCAAGGACCCACGGGTTCCACCGAGCGTCAGCGTGCAACGCGATGAACAGTGCACGGGCTGCGATGAACTCCTCCGCGCTGGCGGTCGCGCCGCGCTTTGGCCGCCACAACTTCCCGTCGTGCTCGATCGTCACGGCCGCCCTAAGGGTATCGGTAGACGTCGACATGACGGACTACGCAGGCAGCGGACTGCCGGAGGTTCTAGGCATCCCGATCTTCCGTGCCTGTGCCACGGTTGGCAAATGGGGTGATGGTGCGTTGCGTCATTCACCAGGCCTACCAGTCGACGGTTACGACTGATCGAACAGTGCACAACGTCTCAGCGATCGTCGGCAAGCTGACCTCTGCGTAGCTATCGTCGTCCGGCGCGAGGGGCCCTCTGACCGGCGCGACACGATGGCGGCTGTCTCGTCTTACTCGAGCCCGGCCTGCCCAAAACTGTCGGTGGTGCATGGGACGCTGACGCCAGGTCAAAACTCTGACAGCAAAGTACGACATCCGGAGGTCATCATGACGAACGCAGAAGCAGCCGAACACAATAAGGCACACGAGGTCACGATCTACGTCAACACTCGGGCCAAGCAGTGGTCTGAGAAGGACATCACCTACGAGCAGCTGGTCGCGTTGGCCTTCACCACGCCGCCGACCGGTGAGAACGTCGACATCACCGTGACGTACCGACGCGGCGAGGGCAACAAGTCCGAGGGCTCCCTCACTGCGGGCGGCAGCGTCAGGGTTAAGGACGGCATGATCTTCGATGTCACAGCGACTGATCGCTCGTAGCTTGGACCTCCTGCAGCTGCAGGAGGAGGGCTACGACCTGCATATCGAGTCAGACAACGTCCTCCTCGTGCGCGGCATCCCCTACGTCAACGCGAATCAGCAGGTCCTGCGCGGCACCTTGGTCACCGCGCTTGAGTTGGCTGGTGACGTCACCGTGCAGCCGGCGAGTCACGAGTTGTACTTCGCCGGCGAAGCGCCCTGCACGAGGGACGGGGCCCCATTACACACCGTCATAGCGGGAGGTGCTGCCAACGTTGGGGTCGTCCCGGTCAACTTCATGTTCTCCAAAAAGCCACTAGAAGACGGGCATCGCTACCGCGACTACCACCACAAGATGACGACCTACGTGGCGCTGCTATCCGTACACGCCGAGCAGCTTGAGCCGGATGTGACGGCGCGAACGTTCCCCGTCATCCCGCCAGACGATCCAGAGGAGTCGGTCTTTGAGTACGCCGACACAGCCTCGGTACGGGCAGGCACCTCGGAGGTCACCGAAAAGCTCAAAACCGGTCCGGTAGCGATCGTGGGGCTCGGCGGGACTGGGGCGTACGTGCTCGACCTTGTCGCCAAGACGCCGGTCAGCGAGATCCATCTGTTCGACGGCGACCGCTTCGTACAGCACAACGCCTTCCGCTCGCCCGGCGCACCAAGCCGCGACAAGCTGGCTACGGTGCCGCAAAAGGTCGACTACTTCGCTGATCTGTATCGGCCGATGCGCCGCTACATAGTGCCGCATGACACCTACGTCACCGAGGACAACGTGGAGAGCCTGCGCGGCATGAGCTTCGTTTTCCTGACGGTGGACAAGGGCTCGGTGCGCAAGATGCTCGTGAGCAAGCTGGAGGAGTTCGACCTGCCATTCATCGACGTCGGTATCGGGGTCGAAGAAGTCGATGGTGCGCTGACCGGCCAGGTGCGCACGACGACGAGCACGCCGCAGCATCGCGAGCACGTGCATGAGTACCGTCGCATCCCCTTCGGCGACCCCGCTGAGAAGAACGACTACAAGCACAACGTTCAAATCGCTGATCTCAACGCCTTGAACGCAACCCTTGCCGTCATCAAGTGGAAGAAGCTGGCTGGGTTCTATGCGGACATGGAGCGGGAGCACTACAGCGTCTATGCCGTCAGCGGCAACACGCTGCTCAACGAGGACCAGACGTGAGCAAGCTGCAACGCGTCAGGCACGAGTTCGTCGACTCCATCCCCGAGCACATGGACGAAGGCGTCGTCTATGTCTGCATCCCATTCGCGATGGTGGGGCACAAGTGCTGCTGCGGATGTGGCAACGAAGTATTCACGCCACTCGCACCGCACCGCTGGCGCGTCACATACGACGGCGAGACGGTATCGCTGGCCGACTCGATTGGGAACTGGAGCTTTCCGTGCCAGTCGCACTACTGGATCATCGAGAACGAGGTCCGCTGGTCTGGGAAGTGGACAAGGCAGCAGATCGAATCAGGGCGCACGCGTACCCGCGATCTAATCGGGGCCTCGGCGTCACCGGCGTTCGTGCCAAAGCCGGACGATACGAAGCGCAGCCTGATCGCTCGCCTGCTTCGTCGTGCGGGGCGCGATAGAAGCTCCTGAAGCTTAGAGCCCTATGTGTTCCTGGTACCAGGATTCCGGATCGATGTTCTCAGGCGGCCCGTGTGTCATCGATCCTCGATGAGCTTGTAGACGAAGGTCCCGTTCGCGTCCTCGATGACAAGCTCCTCACCGGGCAGTTCGTCGTACAGCCTCTCGATCACCTCGGCTGAGTCGGCTGCGTTGCAGCGCGCTCCACCCGTGTCGGTTTTGATGAGGTAGGTGATGTCGCAGTCGCACGACACCATGAATCCGTGTCTCGCCCCGCGTACCGCCTCCTGAGCCAGACGAGCGGGGTAGTGCGCCGCGTGTTTGCCGCAGATCGTCGGCAGCTCGATCACGGTTCCAAAAAGTTCACTACGGGCAAGCTCGGTCGCTGGCGTCCACGGACGAAGTGACAGGTGTGTCTCCGCGACCCCGAACTCTTTGCCTGCAGCCATGGCCACGAAGTCGTCGTCGCCGATGACATCGCCTGACGGCCACGCGACGTCACCGGTCACCGGCCAGATCTGTGGCAGATCACGGGCGGTCGTGACTGTGACCGCCATGCTCGGCGCCGTGAAGCGCAGTCCGTGCAGCACGAGCTGCCCGAGCACGAGCGTCATCGCATAGGCGTGCGGCACCTCCGCTTCTGGCAGGCCGTCCACGGTCACCGTCAGGGGTGTGACCCACGTTGAGGCGAAGCGCTGCTCACCGGTGTAGTGCGCCACCCAGAACTGGCTCGCGGGGAGAGGCTCCATCAACTCGCGTTGCTCATACAGGGCGCGGTACTCCGATGACGGCAACCCGTATCCGGCTGCCCGCTCGTCCTCGGACGAGATGAGCATGGCGACCAGCGTCGTCTTCTGCATCCAGGCTGCGATGGCTCCTAGATCAGCGCCATCCAAACGCGTGGGTTCGCCGAGGATGACGGGAGTGAGCACCCGCTTGGCGACGGCTTCGAGGTCGCTCATCCAGCCGTTGTTGCACGGCCCGCAGACGTCTCGCACCGTCCGCGTGAATGGCGGGGTGACGCCCACCTCCTGCCCGATTCGGTTGAGCGGCCCCTTCACATGTGCGACGGGATCGAGGTCAAGGCCAATTCGCGACAGCCACTTGCCGAGGACATGCTCACCGGTCAGTGACGTGGTCTTGCCGCAGAAGGCACATGTCCCTGCCACCGACCCACCTCGCCTCTACGTGTCCGCCCCGGTCGAAGGCCGCAGACATTCTCTCAACGATCGGGGTCGTCGCTTCCCATCGTTAGGATCACGGTCGCGGCCCGGACGAGGGCATCAGCCGAGGGACAACGACCCGTTCGATCTCGTGCTGAATCTGCTGGCCTCGGTGCGTTGCGTACCAGCTCAACGCCGCGATGCCGACGCTTGGGCAGAGCAGCATTAGGCAGAGGAAGGCGCGTGCGATCCAGCTTTTGAGCCGCCGCCCCGATAGGTCCCAGCCGATGTCGATCGCGTCCGTGATGTTCACGTCCGTAGCGTCTCACCCGGCACCGACAGTTCTCGGTGTCACCACTCTTGGTCAGCAAGCCACCGGTTGCGCCGCGCCAATAGCTCGGCGCGCTTCACTTCCGTCTGGTGCAGGTCCATGTGGCCGAGCGGGAACGTCCACTGCTGGTAGACCAGGTACGCATCGTCATCGGTCGCGCCATCCTTCACCAGCCCTCGCTGGGCCAGTTGGTCAACAACCTTCTGGTTGAGGTCTTCGATCACGTGCCAGCGGGTCTCATCCTCGATCGTCTGCCCACGCCAGACTGCCTCAATGATCTGCAGGCCGTCCATGCTGAGGCAGCCCATGCGGTCGAGGGCGGTGACCAATCTGATGATCATGCTGGGCTGGCTGATCATTATGTCGTCCCGGCTGGCCGGGGTAGCCCAGTAGTCGCCGCCCTCCGCTGATAGGTAATCGACATACAGGCTGTCCTCACGTGCGGCCAGTACTTCGTTCCGGAAGATCCAATCGACGTCGTTCGGCCCGTCCAAGAAGTGGCTCTGGCGGAGGCCGTCCACGTAACGGCGGACCTCGGCGAAATCTGCTGGCCTGCCATCGACGACGCGCGTGTAGATGCCTCGGGCCAGGTGATTGTAGAAGCGTTTCAGCTGCCGATCGACTGCCTCTTGGTCACCCCACCCCATGCGCGCGACATCGAGCAAGATCAAGACCTTGGCGGCTTCCTCGCTGGCCAGCACATCGATGGCCGCCATCGCTCGCTGGCGGCCCTGATCGCGGAGTCGATCGAGGTCGGTGTGCAGGGTACCGATGTGCTCCGCCAGGAGGGTCAGCCCCTCAGCCATGACTGCGAAACGTTCCCGCTTCGGCAGGTTGAGAATGTGGACAAGGCTGCGCGGCTCCATATCCCGGCGCCCTAGACGATCGGGACGTCGTGCTTGGCCGCCCACTTCTGGACTGCCTGCTGCCAGTCGCGCTGCCACGGCCCGAGTCGGATCGAGCCGTCCCGCGCGAGGAACGGACAGTCGGCCAGGCCGAACCATTGCAGCAGGCCATCAATCACCACCGAGGCCACCGCCACGGCTCCTCGCGTCGTCAAACGTCCGGTCAGGTCGTAGACAGTCTCGGTCGTTGGCGCCACGTCTGTCAGGCGGCGCGTGTTCGGCACGCGCCGGATCTGCCCGACACCATTGACTGATTGCAGCTCGACCGGCTCGTCGAAGCGACCATCCGTCCCGCTTGCGTCAAAGAGGCCTGCTTGCAGCCGGGCGGTGCCCGGCACAGCCGCTTGATGGGTCACCCAGCGTCCGGCCAGTTCGATAAGAGGAATGGCGTCGCGTGTGAGGGTTTGCAAGCCGACCGCACGCGCCTCGCCACCAGTCTCCGGGTCGGCGGTGTGCAACGCGATCGCCGTTGCGACGAAGGCTGAACCATCGGCGTGGAGCTCAAGATGCACATCGTCTGGTTTCATGGCCGGATCCGTGCCATCGAACTGCCGACCGATGACCGTCCGGCCGGGCGCGGCCATCGCCCGCAGATTTGCAAAGATGGCCTCGCTGAGCGGTGTCTCGACCGCCTGATCCTCGAGCCACTGCTGGTTGGCGAAGATCGTCTGGCGGTCGATCCGCTCGATCGTCGCGATCTCCGGGACGATGGCCACGTAAAGCCAGATGTTCTCGGCGAGCTGCAGTGCGTCCATTCCGTATCGCACCACCGTGGCCAGATGGGTTGCTTCCAACTCTCCTGCCCTGAGCCGCCGCACGTAGCGTTCGGCGACCTCGGACTCTTCCAGCCATCGTGTGTCGGTGCCGTGACGTACCGGATAGCGCAGCGGGCGACGGTTGTCGGTGCCGATCTTGGTGACGACCGCATGGGGAGCGCGGAGGCTCGGAGGCACCACAACGGCGAGGGCGAAGCCTCCGGCCGCGATGGGAATCGGCACAAAATCCGCGACGCCCAGCGGCGTCATGTGGTTGGCCAGGGCCGATCTCAGCCGTTGTTCTTCCTTCTCGGCTGTGGTCGACGTCAGCGGCGTCAGCGAATGAGCGATGCCCGCCTTCTCCGTCACACCGAGAAAGAGGACCCCACCCCGATGATTGGCCAGCGCGGACACGTCCTTGGCGAATTCTTGCTCAGCGGTCCAGCCGTCCTTGCCGGCCTCCGCCTTGTTATAGCGCTGACCCTTGAACTCGATCTGCTCCCTCTCCGACGTTTCTGTGTCGATCAAACGCTGCAGCACAGCCTCGCTCAATCCATCGCTGTCCAAGCTGCCGCCGAGGACCGCTTCAACCTCTGCACTTCGCCAAATCGCCACGCGCTAAGGATGCCTCACGACTCCGGAGTCGAGGCAACCGTCCTTGTCGGCTCCAGGGCTGGTTGGTTTGTCCACGAGCTCGCCGGCCGTGCGTCCCTCGTAGCCAACGGTGAGCAGCGTCGCGTCCTGGAGGGTGCGCATTGGCGCATAATGCCCGTTCCGTCTTGAGCGTTGTGAGACACCGCGCCGAGACCTCCGCACAGCCACACAGGCATGATCATGGGGTCGTGTCAGCCTCGCGTGATCTGGAGCTTCTCGCGCGCCATTCGGCGCAGGCGTGAGGCGGCGGTTACTTTAGGACGGTCTGATCACCGTTGGGAGGAACGTGTACAGCAAGGGCGCACGGGTTCGTGTCCGAATTACGGGCATTCCGGACCTCGCCGTGGTCCGTGCTGCCATGCCGCTCGATGACGACCTTGGCTGGACGTTGTTCCTCCTGGATGACCAGGGCGGGATGCATGAGGTGACGCTTGCCGCGTCAGAGCTGCATCTGGTCAGCACGATTGAGGCTGACGGGGGTGCCGACTCAGCACGGGTGCTCGCTGGCATGTGGACGCTGTGGATGGCTGCGGCGGCGACGAACGCCGAGTCCAGCGCCATCGCCTCGACGCAGCTTCGGCCCTACGCCCACCAAACGACTGCTGTCTACGGCGCCATGCTGCCACAGCCACTCTTGCGGTTTCTCCTCGCAGACGAGCCTGGCACGGGTAAGACGATCATGGCCGGGCTGTACCTCCGCGAGATGCAGCGGCTGGGGTTGGTCCAGCGCGCACTCGTCGTCTGTCCGGCCAACCTGACATCGAAGTGGGTCGCCGACTTCGGGCGCTTCCTCGGCGGTGGCCTCCGTCAGCTGACGGCCAACACGGTCCGGGAGGAAGCGGTCGGCAACCACGACCTCTGGGTTGTGTCGCTCGAACTGGCCGCAGTGAATCCGGCCGTGCAGGATGCCATCCGCCCGGACCGGGCTGGGTGGGATCTCGTGATTTTCGACGAGGCGCATCGCCTGACGCCGACCGCCACGAGCTTCCACCAGGTCGGTCGGTTGCTTGCCACGAACACGCCTCGCGCCTTGCTCATGACGGCTACGCCCCACAGGGGCAAAGAGTGGCTGTTCCGTCATCTGCTGCATCTCGTCGACCCTGCCATCTACCCAGACCCGGGTGGCGATCCCAACATCTCATTGCCACCGCTCAGGCCGGGTCCGACCCACTTCCTCCGTCGCATGAAAGAGGACTTGGTCGATTACGACGGCAAGACCCGGCTCTTCAAGGGACGGACTGCCAAGAACTACCGCGTCCCGCTATCGACGACTGAGTTCGGCTACTACCAGGCCGCCCTGGACATGGTTGACCAGTACTTCCCACCGGTGGCCCAGCCGCTGGCTCGCATGGTCTACGGCAAGCGTGCCGCGTCCAGCCTCTGGGCCTTGGCGGAGACGCTTCGACGCCGCCAGGAGCACATGGGAGAGAAGAGCGAAGCCGAAGCCGCACTGCAGGCGGACCGCGAATACCAGGGAGACGAGAGCGAAGCCGACGAGGCCAAAGTCGTCTATGCGGGCTCGACCGCATCCCGAGCCGAGCGTTCGGCGATCAAGAGCCTGATCGACCAGATTCTGGCGACCATCAAGGACAGTGCCTGGCAGCCGTCCAAGTGGAAGCGGCTGACGGATAGCTGTCTGAGCAAGAACGGTGTCGAGCCCGGCGGCAGCGAGCAGGCAGTCGTCTTTACCGAGTACGCCGACTCGGCCGAGTGGATAGCCAAGCGCTTGCGGACCGCCGGCTACACCGCGCGTCTGTACTCCGGACGCCAGAATCACACGGAGCGCGATGAGGTCCGCTTCGCGTTCATGCGTGGCGAGTTTCAAATCATCGTGACGACTGATGCCGGCAACGAGGGCATCGACTTGCAGGCGGCTCATGTTCTCGTTAACTACGACATCCCTTGGTCGCTTGTCCGCCTCGAACAGCGCATGGGACGCATCCACCGCGTTGGTCAGGACCGCGATGTCTTCCTCTATAACCTCGTGGCGACCGATACCCGCGAGGGCGACACCTTGTTCGTTTTGCTCGACAACTTCGTGAGCGCGGCCAACGAGCTTCGAGGTCAGATGTTCGACAGTCTGTCGGCCGTTGCCGAGATCACGGGCGTGGATTACGAGAAGTGGCTCACTGATCTGTACGGCAACGACGAGGGCAAGAAGCAGGCAGCGATCGCGGCCGCTCAGGCCGTGCAGTCCCATGAGCTGACCAGGGCTGCCCGGCAGGTACAAGAAACTGAGCGGCGGCTTGCGAGCCAGGTCGACGCCGTCGCGGCGCTGACGCTGCTGCAGCGCGACCTCTTCGCGCGAATCAATCCAGCGATCGTCGAGTCCTACCTCGACCGCCTCGGCGCTGCGCACCTGCTCACCGCGCAATCGACGGCTGCGGGTCCAGGATTCCGACGGCTGAGCGTCGTAGAGGGGCACCTTCCGCTCTCACTCGGCGGCGGTACAGAGGCTGTCGTTGCTACAAGTGGTGATGCCATCCGCGATAGTGCTGGGAGCGTCGACACCGCGGGCATGATCACGCTCGGTCCTGGCGAGCCGGCCTTTACCGACCTGATCTACCAGTCCCTCCGCGAGCTATCGGGTGACCTCCACCAGTCGGCAGCCGCTGACGATCCGACCAGTCTCACGCCCTACGACCTCTACGCCTACGAGGCGAGAATGACCGAGTCGGACGGCAAGCGAGCGAGTGCATGGGCAACCCTCGTGAAGGTCGATGACTCGGGTAGTTCTCGAGCGATTCGATGGGAGACGCTCGCCAACCTTGTGCCTACCGCTCACGCAGGAACCTCGTTGCACCCAGCCCGGCACAGCGCAGCCGAAGCGGCGGCACACCAAGTTGCCGACAACACCGTGGCCGAACATCGACGAGTCCGGAGTGACTGGTTCGCCCAAGCTCGCAAGGATCTCAACAACTTGCCGATCACGTTGACCGACACGATCAAGAACAAGGATGAACGCATCACCCTGCGCAACCATCTGAAGACGCAAACGGCCATCAGACTTGATCAGCTGGAAAAACTCGTCCAGGTACAGCTCACGGAGCCAAAGCTGGTCGGGCGCCTGCGCGTTTTCCCAGCGGCCACGCCCGAGACTGAAGCGCAGGCCAGTTCGGAATGGACTGCGATGAGACACGTGCAGCAGTTCCTGGAGTCAGACGGCTGGTCAGTTGAGGACGTCCACACTGAAGGTCGCGGTTACGACCTGGATGCCCGGCGACACAATCAAGTCCGACACATCGAAGTGAAGGGCGTTGCGGGGGATGCGGCCAGCGACGGCGTTCGCATGACGGGCAACGAGGTTCTTATCGCCACCCAGCATGGCAAGGACTACTGGCTGTATGTAATCGATCAATGCACCGACGGGATCGGACGGTTCTTCGGGGCCTACGAGAATCCGGCTGCACTGTTCCGTGGAGACATGATCGGTGACGCGATCTTCAGAGTGCCGGGGAGCAGCTTGAAGAACGCTCCGGGGAGTGCTGCATGACGCGTCTAATCGAGCGTTGGTTCCCATGTTCCGAGGTCTCTGCCAACAGCACCGCGGGCTGGGGAAGCGGTAACAGCGAGCGGGGCCTGTTTACGTGGTTTGCCGCTAGGCCGACGGTCCAAGCGAAGGCGGCGTTGATCTGCTCCTTACTGCCGTGGCCAGACGAGGACGCGGAGCGGGAGCGGCTGCAGTCGATCGTGATCGACGCGTTGACCGGTCGCTACGCGGGGTGGACGGCGCTTCGTCGCGAACTGCACGCTAACGGCGCAGACCCTTCGGTTCTCGATCCATTCTCAGGCCGCGGAATGATTCCTCTCGAGGCAGCGAGACTGGGCATTCGCTCGGAAGCCCTCGATTATTCACCTGTCGCCGTGCTGGCAAGTCACCTCCTCATCGACTATCCGTTCCGCGACTGGACATCGGAGCCTGAACTTCCCTACGCAAGAGTCGACACGACCGATGCTCGCTTGCGACTACTGGTTGACGTCGAGTCCGTTCTGGAAGAGATTGGTCGCCGCCATGTCGCGGTGATGCAGGATCTTTTTCCTCCAGTAAAGGGTGTGCAGCCTTGGGGGTACCTGTGGGCGGTGACCCTCCCTTGTCAGGAGTGCGGCCGTAGATTCCCCCTGGTCGGCAAACTGGATCTACGGTCACCATCTACGCGCAGAGTCCGCGGGATCGCACAGTCCGACCCTGGACAGTCGTTCTATTTCGAACCGGATCGAGTCGCGGGCACATACAAGGTTGTCGTTCACGACGGGCAGCCCGAGCGGTCTGCGACGCTCGTCAACGCTCTGGGTGAGGGTGGCCGAAAGATCCCCGGTAAGTCGGCCATCTGCATATATTGTTCTCACGTGCACTCGCTCGAAGTGCATCGCAGAATGACGAATGACGGCCTAGGGGAAGACGCGCTGCTCGTCGTTGCTGAGCCGAGTCCGGATGGAGGGAAAAGGTTTCGGACTCCGACTCCAGAAGAGGCCGATGCAGTGTTTGATGCGGGCAAACGGCTTGCCGACGAGCCCAAGTTCAACCCAGTGCTTCCCGCTGTCCCGGACGAGTTGATCGCCCCAGGCAACAACAACATCATCGGACCTGTCATATACGGCGCTCGAACATTCGGCGACTTCATGTGCGATCGGCAGAGTCTCAGCTTCATCGTCATCTGTCGAACGATCAATGATATTGACCGCGAGTTGAAGGACTTAGGGGTGTCGCTTGAGTATCGGAGAGCCCTGACCGCCTATGCGGCAGCGAACATGGTGCGAATGCTGAGATACAGCACCCGTGGCGCTTGGCTCAGAGCGAGATCGAAAGGCACGGTCGAGATTGCCGGGATCTTCGTCAATGAGGGATCACTTGCGTTCTCTTACGACTTCTTCGAGGCTGGCATAGGTGACGGCCCAGGTACTTGGGGATCTGTCCAGAAGAGCTCCATAAGCACCCTGCGTGATCTCATGCCGGAGCGCGCCGGTTTGCCGGGAATCGTTGAAAGAGGGACAGCGACCGCGCTTTCAATGCGTGATTGCAGCGTCGACGTTGTGGTTACGGACCCGCCATACGATGAAATGATCGCTTACGCTGACTCCTCCGATCTTTTCTACTCGTGGATCAAGCGCGCGCTCGGCACGGCGTGGCCGGATCTTCTCGTGACGGCCGATCCGACAGGGGCGCAAGAGAAAATAGAAGAAATAATCGTCAAACGAACCCGGGGCCTCTCCAAATCTGAGTACACGGAGCATCGAACCCGCGAGCACTACGATACAAAGATTGCCCAAGCCTTCGCAGAGATGCGCCGTGTCGTCCGCCCCGATGGTGTCGTGACCATTGTCTTTGGTCATGGGGAGCCTGAAGTTTGGCAACGACTTCTAACGTCAATGAGTACCGCTGGGCTCGTCATGACCGCCTCCTGGCCGGCGAGCACTGAATCCGGCGGACAGCAGGGTAAGGCCAATATTCAGACGACTCTGACCATGGCCTGTCGTCCTGCTCCGGCCACTCGTCCATCCGGTCGCAAGGGTGCTGTCGAGACAGAGATCAAGAACGAAATCAAGCGCCGCTACTCAGACTGGGAGCGATGGGGACTGGCACCTGCGGACATGCTCATGGCTGCAGCTGGTCCGGCCATGGAGGTGGCCGGTCGCTACGATGCCGTCCTCGATTCTCGCGGCGAACCCGTTGACATATATACATTCTTGCCGCTGGCGCGCGCTGCTGTGCAAGAGGCGATGGCGGTTGAGGTTGACCACCATCCGTTGGAAACGTTCGATGCAAGGACGCGCTTTGCTCTTTGGTGGGTGCGGCTTTATGGACGCCAGATCCAGCCGAAGTCAGAGCTGCGCTGGCAGGCGTTGGCTTCATCAATGGACTCCGCCGACGTCCGCGATCTTGTGCCGGACGCGGACAAGGGTGTTGCTTTCGTCCATGCGCGGAGCTTCCGCGGGCGGGTGACTGCAGACTCACCTGTGATCGACGTTGCGCTGGTCCTAGCAGCTGCGTCCGAAGAAGGTATGACAGCCATGGGTGAAGTCCTGGCCGCATCTGGTCGTGGTGCAGACGACACCTATCTATGGGCAGCGGTGAAGTTCCTCGCCGATCGGCTTCCTGACTCCGACCCTGACGCCATCGCCTTCACCCGAGTGTTGCGAACTAGGGATGGCATCTCAAACGCTGCCTCGGCGATTGCGACCAACGAAGTGATTACAGACAAGAAACAGCGGCTTGAGGACGCGCAACTCAGATTGCTCTGACCCGGATCACCCGTTCGACACTGACTGAAACGAGGACTCCATGGCCGTCGAGGTCACACCATGGTGGAAGGCGCTGAAGATCCGGCAGGAGATCATCAATGCCTCGGGCCAAATCGATGACGTCCAGATGTCGCTCTTTCAGGCTGTGTATGGCACCGGATCGGACCGTCCGCCGTACGCGGACGCTGCGTACTACGGCGAGATCACCCATCCCACCGACCGCTTGGTGGACCTGCTGACCGAGATCGCAGTTCGCATCGGCGCAGGGGATGACTACCTCAAGGCCCGCTCTGTGACCCGGCTTGACCAAGGCATGGGTGGCGGCAAGTCGCACGCCTGCATCGGTGCGTTCCATCTGGCTGCGCACCCCGAGGCACTGTTCACGACTGAGCTTGGGCAGCAGGTTGCCAAACAGGCGAAGGCACGGACGGGCACGGACCTCCCACCCGATCTGAACCGCCCCCATGTCGTTGTCTTGCCTTGCGACAACATGACCCCCGGCGCAGGGGTGCAGCAATATGACGGACCGGCTGTCAGCCTGTACGAGCGGTTCCTCTGGCGCCTGTTCTCGAAGGACTACTCGCTGTACGAGCGGTACCTACCGTATTGGAACGACAAGAGCAAGATCGCAGAGGCCATCAAGGCGATCAACCGTCCGGTTCTCGTAATCGTGGATGAGGTGCTCGACTACGTCGGCAACGGCTTGGACGGCGCGAACAAACCGGACCTCGCGGCCCAGGACATGGCGTTCCTGCGGGCGCTGCTGGACGTGGTTAACGACGTTCCCAACGTTGCGCTGCTTGCAGTCATGATCGCCTCTGACGTCGACAAGACTTCGCTCTCGGCTGCCGCGAGGGATCGCAGAGACGATCTCAACACGCTGCTTGAGCGGAATGGCCTACCAGCAACGGTGACCGAGGTGTCTGACTTCGCGAGCATTCTGCGCCGGCGGCTGTTCGACTCAGACCCGGCTGCTGAGGTACTCGCTGCAACCGCTAACCAATTTCAAGCTGTGCTCAGCGACAAGACCTGGTCGAAGAACGTCTGGGATTCGATCTCGGCAGACTGGCGGCAGCGGTGGAATGAGGAAGTGACTGCGTGCTATCCCTTCCACCCGATGCTCATGGCGATGGCGAAGGAAGAATGGAGCCAGGTCACAGGGTTCCAGCGCGTTCGTTCGACAATCCGGATCTTCGCCGCCACGGTCTTCGCGCAGCAGCAGCGGGGCAAGGCAGGAGAATGGGTGCCGGCGCTTATCGGTCCGGGTGATCTGCCATTGAGCGAGTCTGCTGTTCGCGAGGCGCTGCTCGGCTCAGGCCTGGTCGAGGACGATCGCACGATCGCTAACTACCGTAGCTTGGCCGAGATTGAGATCGTTAACAACGACGGCACCAGGGGTACGGCGCGGTCGCAGGACCTTCAGCGTCAGCCCCTGATCTGGACCTCGTCGAACCCTCGCGCTGCTGAGCGAGCTGCTACATATGTGTTCCTGGCTAGCATCGTTGGCACACTCCGGCCAGGGCGTGGTCGCGGTGCGAGTGCGCCCGAGGTCAAGGCCGCGACGAGCGTTCCGGACAGCAGCTACACGATCACGGACGCAGATGAGGTCGTTGAGGCATTAGTCCACCCCGATCGTGGCTTGTCTGCGATCGAGATCATTCCGGGGCAGGGTAATAACAAGCCCGCCCGCTACTTCCTGTCGACCCGTCTGACCCATCGGATGTTGGTAAACAACATCCGCCGTACGATCACCGAGACCGAACGTGACGCGATCATCGCTGAGACCGCCGAGCGACTCGCAAGCACTGGCCCATTCCGCGAGCGGAAGTTCGTACGGGCTGAACTCGATCGATCGGCTACCGACGTCTTATCGACTGCTGGCATCGACACCGCTCACACCACGCGGCTGATCGTGCTGGACCCAGCGCAGTTCAGTCTGCGCAATGGCATGGAGGAGGGCACGCTCGAAGCGCTCACCGCAGCGATGGGTCTCGGCACTGGGACCGGGCAGATGCCGGTGCAGTGGGCTTCGAGCGCGGTCTTCGCTGTTGTCAATACTCAACGCCGGGCGCTTGCCCGCACGATGGCGATCGAACTGCTCGCCCGGCAAAAGGCACTTGAAGCGCCCGAGGTACAGAACGATGCGGAACTGAAGTTAACGGGCACGAAGGATCTGGCCGAAGCCAAGGCAAATTTCGAGAAGCACCTGAAGCGCGCCTATCAGCATGTCGCATACCTGGCGCAGCCCGACCCAGATGGCGACCGCTACCTCGACCAGGTCACTTTCGACGAAGAACACAAGTCCGCGCTCGATGGCACGATTGTATGGAAGGCCCTTGCCGAGCGGGACAAGGTGTTCGACAGCGGTCAGTTCAGCGCTCGCGGTCTCGTCCACAATCTGCGGGACAACGACTATGGGCGAACACTGTCCGACATCCGCGCCGCCTTCTATTCCGCACCACGTCTTCCGCTCCTCTTCGGCGGTGACAGAGATCTGCAGCAGGCCATCTATGACGCAGTCAGCGACGGCCTTGTTGAGATCGTGAACGGCACCGGTGAGGTCGTCGCGGTCACCGGCCCGACCCAGGTCAATCTGTCCAGCGCAGGCCTTCGGCTCGCAAAGCCAACGCAGCCTGATGTGGAACCGCCGCCCCCCGTCGACGGATCGGGCGGAACGCATGGAGCAGGCTCTGGGGTCTCGCCCACGTCGGGTGGGGTCGGCAGCACGACGTCGAGTGGCGGGGCGTCAACGGGCGGCACGAGTGGCAGTGGCGGCACGACGACAGCAACGGCACCCAACGAGCAGCAGATCAACTTCTCGCTGAGCCAAAACTTGCTTGGCAACCAGGCAATTGCCGACGATCTCGCGACCACGTTCAAGGCGCTGTACACGGCACTTGACGAGGGCAAGGTCAGCTATCTGCAGACGACGGTGCAACTGGTGGCCGACACCGACGTCGTTGCAGCCTTGAAAGCCGTACTGGACCAGGCAGGCATCAATGCGACCACCAAGGACATCTGACAGTGGCGACCTACTCCTGAAATCTGGGAGTCACGGCCGCATGAGGTGCAGTCTCATCGGGCTAGGGGTGCGTGCTGGAATCGGCTGCTCGGTTCCGACACTCGACCTCCCGGGTTACGGGCCAACACCAACACGCCGCACTGGTTGAGTCTACGGCGCGATCTGCTGCTAATGGTGTAGCTTGAGCGACATGGATGAACAGCAGGATGTTATCGGAGAGCTGGAGGCGGCCGGCGTGCTGGCCGGTATCCGCTGGGCCTACCGCGCTGCGGCCGGTCGGACCCTAGAGATCTTCTCCGAGGCTGACGGTCACGATGCCGCGCTGCTCGGCAACATCCGCTACACGCTCTTCCGGGACCGGCTCGACCGCGTCTTCGCCTGCGAGGCCTACGACTTGCAGCCAGACAGCGCTCCGACGGATCATCTCGATCTCCTGTACGCCGAGCTCTCGCAGGAGGATGTCAACGCAATGCCACACCTCGCTCCCGACTTTGTCCGGCGAGATGACCTGACGGGTAGTCCTGGCTGGGCGGTCGAGGGGCGACGTTTCCTGCTGGCTTCCTGTGCGTTTGGCAAGCTCGATGAGCTGCCCTGGCCGCGTAAGAGCCCGACGAAGCAGCGGGTCGCTCGCCAGCGTCAACCAAACCCAGCTCAATTCTCGCTGTTCGACGATGCGGCTGACACAGAGATCGCGGGTCTCGAGGAACTTCTGGCTAGCGCATATCGGCTCGATCTGGACACCTTCGTCGTCGCTCACACACTTGATTCCGTCAGCCATGGCAGTGAGCTCGTATTTGGTAGCCCGGTCTTCAACAGCGGCGGCGGCCAGGCATGGGCATGGCGTCACGATCTATTGGCTGGGCCGCCAATTGACGGCGGACGGCTTCGCGGCGACGGTCCGTTGCCCACTGGCCCAAATTTGGTTCCAGACGCGCCAGTACGCCTGCGCCCCAAAGCCGTTGAGCAACCTGCCGACCGCGCGAGTGGTGAGGCGTGAGCGACATGACTCGCTCACCTGATCGCAGTGCCGAAGTCGCCGCCCTTTTCGACGGGGCACGCCTGACGATGGCTCGTCACCTCGCCGGCCTGCGTAAGAGTGATCTTGCAATCAGGGTCGACAAGAGTGCGACCGCGGTCGCAGCCTGGGAGTCGGGTGCCAAACGTCCGACTGCGGCGACGGTCGCTCAACTTGCGCTGAGTCTGTCAGTTGAACCGGGCTTCTTCGCGGTCCGCTCCGATGACGTGGCTGCGCTGAGTACGACTCCGCACTTTCGGTCGTTACGTTCGACCAGTCAGCTTGCTCGTGATCAGGCATTCGCCTATGGGCAACTGGCGGTCGATATCGCAAGCAGCCTAGAGCGTCATGTCGAGCTGCCAGAGCTGCAACTACCGAGCTTGCCAGTCGCCGTCGACGAGCTCGACGGTGACGGTCCGGAGCGTGCTGCCCAGCTGCTACGCGAACAATGGGAGATCGGTATCGGCCCGGTCGGGCACCTGGTGCGCCTGCTTGAACATCACGGAATCCTGGTCGTGTTCAGCCCGCCGCAAGCGGCCTCAGTCGATGCCTACTCGTTCGACAGCCGGCTTCGGCCGGTGGTAGTGCTCAACCCGATCAAGTGGGACTACTACCGCCAGCGCTTTGATGTCGCGCACGAGCTGGGCCATTTGATCATGCACGGTGACGCCGAACCGGGCGGTCGCATCGTCGAAGAACAGGCGCATCGCTTCGCATCCGAGCTGCTCATGCCAGCGGCCGAGATTATCGACGCACTACCAGCCACGATGGGCGGCAATGTGTGGATCAACCTAGGGAAGCTGAAGGAGCGATGGGGCGTCAGCATGCAGGCGCTGCTCTTCCGAGCTCGCCGACTTGGCCGCCTGAGCGATGTCTCCTATCGCAACGCCATGACCACAATCTCAGCTCGAGGTTGGCGCCGTGACGAACCAGGTCTCATCAAGACGATCGAGCTCCCATCGCTACTGCCGAAAGCCGTCGAACTACTGGACCAAGAGGGCATCGACGAGGCGTTACTAATTGCCCAGTGCCGAGTGCCCACCGAGCTGTTTCGAACCGTAACCGCGCGCACACCCGAGGAACTCGTCGCGGACACCAATCCGATGACAGAAGCGCCGGCGTCCGCCACTGGGCGAGTGGTCTCGCTACTCGATCGACGTACCGCCCGACGACAAGGCAGCGGCGAGCCGGTGATCGGCTGAGTCGAAAGCACCTTTGGCGCAGCCTAATAATCCAGTAAAATAGGAAGATTAACTAACTACGCCCTAATTGGGCAGGAGCGCCACTTGAACAATCAGAGCCCGTTCCAGCGGCTGATCCCAGATATCACCAGCAATGACCGGCTGCGGGAGCCTCAGCGCGAAGCGTTTGTAGCCATTGATGATCATTTCGCTGACACCGAGAACCACCGCGAGGCCGGGATCGTCTTGCCGGTCGGCTGCGGAAAGTCCGGTCTCATCACTCTGGCTCCATTTGCGCTCCGCGCGCGCAAGGTCCTGGTAATTGCGCCTGGCCTGCGCATCGCGACCCAGCTTCTCGCTGACTTCAACCCGACTGAGCCGGGCATGTTCTACAAGAAGTGCTTGGTACTCAGCGGACCTAACTACCCGGAGCCGGCTGAGATTCGTGGTACCACGACCAACCGGAGCGACATGGACGCCGCCGACGTGGTGATCACCAACATCCAGCAGCTGCAGCGCGGCGGCGCGGACAACAAGTGGCTCGCGGCGGTGCCCGACGACTACTTCGACGTGATCATCTTCGACGAAGGCCACCACAACGTTGCAGACAGCTGGGAGGCCCTGCGCCAAAAGTTTCCGGCCGCCCGCATCATCAGCATGAGTGCGACGCCAACCCGCGCTGACGGTCGGTTGATGTCGGGGGAGATCATCTACACCTACCCGATCTACCGTGCTGTTCAGAACGGCTTCGTGAAGCACGTGAAAGGCCTCGTCCTCAACCCGGCTTCCCTACGTTACGTCCGTCGTGACGACGGTAAAGAGGTCGAAGTCGATCTCGCCGAGGTGCGCCGGCTCGGCGAGCAGGATGCCGACTTCCGTCGCAGCATCGTCAGCTCCGAGGAGACACTGACGACGATCGCCGATGCGGCTATTACTGAACTCCGTCGACTGCGTAAGACGACTGGCGAGCGGCGACTCAAGATCATCGCCTCGGCTCTCAACATGGAGCACTGCAAGCAGATCGTCGCCAGATTCCGCGAGCGCGGACTGCGCGCCGACTATATCCACAGCCGAGAAGACTCCAAGGTCAACGACACCGTCCTCGCCAAGCTCGACCGACACGACCTCGACGTCATCGTGCAAGTCCGCATGCTGGGCGAAGGATTCGACCACCCGTACCTATCGGTTGCTGCGGTGTTCAGCATCTTCGGCACACTGTCGCCGTTCGTGCAGTTCGTCGGCCGGATCATGCGCGTGATCAAGCAGGGCGCCCCCGGCGACCCGCTCAACGTCGGCACAGTCGTGTTCCACGCGGGCGCGAACACCGTGAAGGCGTGGGATGACTTCAAGGACTTCGCCGAGGCAGATCAGGAGTGGTTCAAGCTGCTAACCGAGCAGCTGCCGGTCGGTGACGAGGCCCAACGCGAGGTTGATCCGACCGACGAGATGGATCGTGAGCGCGACGAGGAGGCGGTTACCATCACCGAACCAGGCACGGTGACACTGGAAGAGCTACCGCTGCTCTCGGATGAGCGGCTCAAGCAGGCGTTGACGGGGTTACTTTCCGCCGGGTATAGCGCCGAAGACATCGGTCGGGCGGCCGAACTTCTCGCTCCCATACCGGTGACCAAGCAGGCCCGGCGGCAGGCCTCCCGGGCCTTGCTCGACGAGACGATCAAGACCCGGTCCGCCAAGCTGGTGCGTGACCGCAAGCTCAATCCCGAGGGACACGACCTCGACATCAAGCGGCTCGGTCGAACGAACTGGCAGATCGTCAAGTCGGCGATTGACCAGAAGGCCAATGCGGCCGTTGGCCGCGGAACGAACGAGCGCAGCGAGTTAAGTCAGGCGGAGATTGACCTGATCGCCGAACGGTTAGACGCGATCGAGGTCGAAGTCGGTACGGAGTTGTTCCATGGGTAGGTCGAAGTCGCTGACCTTGCCGATGTCGATCGACGTCGCGCTCAGACGTCACACCTGTCAGCACAGCAAGAAACACCTGATCGCGAAAGGCGATCGGCGGCTGAAGATCGCCGTCGCCCGCAGCCACGAGCACTACTGCGTGGCCTGCGCCCGAAAGTTCATCGGCGAATCCATCGACCACTTGCAGCAGCTCGAAGCACAGCTGGATTCGCCGTCATGACCGGCCCAGGTGCCGCGTACACGATCGACCACCTGGGTGAGCCGATGGTCTCGGCACGAGTGCCTGCTCGCGACGAGTGGCCCTCGTGAGGTTCTCCACGGCGTTCGCCATCACCCGCACCAAGGCAGATGACTGGTTCGACCCGCACATGACGGTCGACACCAAGCTGTTTATCGACCCGTTGCTGATGCTGATGGGCGGCAAGCGGTGGGTGGCTGCCCACGATGAGCTGATCGATCACTTCGTGCACTGCTATCGGCTCGTATCGAAGGCCGACTCGCCGACCTCGGTATCAGGCAAGGCAGCGCGACGCATGCTGACCTTTCCTGAGCCGGCCGAGTTCGGGCTCGGCTATACGGCGGTAGGCACCTCGGGATCGGGCTCGGGCTCGCGCTTCGCCGAGCAGATGGCCGATGGCATCGCCGTCGCCATCGCCCGTGGGCTCACGACGCCCGAGCACATCGAAGAAATCGGCATCTTGAACGAGGGCATCGGACCCGACCGTATCTCCGATGCGGCATGCAATGTGCTCAAGCACCGTTTCATCGCCTACACGCAAGCCGTGGCCAAGCGACACGAAATCGAGCTCGACGAGCACGTAGTACAGAACGCTCGCGTGTTCGTGGATAAGGCCCGGTGGAGCAAGGACACGGTGCTGCTCCCGACGAACCCGGCGACGGGCGGCCCAGTCATCCTGGTTCCCGAGCGGCTGCTCAACAATCTTCCCGTCTTGAATGCAGATGACTGGTTCGACTCCAACATCAACGAAGACATTCGCACACAGATGAACGTGACTATCGGGCAGCGTGTTTCGAAGTCCAACATCGTGGACTATGCACGGCGGTACCCGGACCGGGTGCGTAAATGGGCCCGGGAGCAATCCAGCCGGACGGATCTGCATGGCTATGACTTCGGCGACGACAAGAAGGGTGTTGTCGGCTGGGATAAGCAGCCGGCCGAGTACGCATCCACCCACCCGATCACCGGCATCGCCGTTCCCACCAACCAGCAGGAGCTCAGCACCCTCGTCGGCAAGATGCTCGAACAGTTCCGGCACTTCATCGAGGACCAGCGTGGATGGTCGCTGCTCCACAACGCTGACGGAACGGAGAAGCCCGAGGAGGCAGCGCAGCTAGTGTTCCTTGGCATGGCCCAGCAGTATCTCCGACTGTTCAACGTCGAACTCGATCGTGAGGTGGAGCTTGGACGCGGCCCGGTAGACTTCAAAGTTGCCTCAGGATCGAAGATCCGCTTGCTGATCGAGCTGAAGAAGGCGCATAACGGCAAGTTCTGGAACGGACTCAGCGCACAGCTTCCGAGTTACCTCAAATCAGATGACAGTACCGAGGGGTGGTTCGTCGCGCTTCGCTACCGGAACAACAAAGCGTCGCAGGCACGCATGAATGCGCTGCCCGGCGTGGTCGCGTCCTGCGCGCAGACTATAGGCAAGACGATCCGCTACTCGTCAATCGACGCCCGACCCAAGGAGTCAGCGTCGAATCAGAAACCAGGACCGACCTAGTGGTGCTAGCTCGCCCGGTATCCTGCATTGCACAGCCAACGTCGAACATCTGCTAGGCCTAATGACAGCCGCCGCTTACCCGCCAGTCGTGACCCACGGCAGCTAGCTATGCAACAGCTGTAGAGGGCGCGGCGTAGCGCGCATTCACCGCAAATCACCATTGCAATATGCTGCAATTTCTGTCATTAATAAGGCCTACATGAACGAAGAACCACAAGCAGATCTCAATCAAACTCATTGCGACCGCGGTTTCGCAGCAAGTTAGTCGATTGCATATGCAAATCAATGAGCTGCAAAGTCGAATAGATAAACTCGAGGGCCAGACGGACCAGCTCGCCGATGAGCACATCCGAATTCACGACACAGTTGCCGCAACCATCGCGATCAACAACCACGAGGTCAAACGGCAGCTCGAAGATTTCGAGCGAGGATTAGTCAATCGCGAGCGTCGGACGTTCGGCTAGAGTTCGTAGCCGTAGCGTCCTAAGCAATCGAACGGATGTGGTTGGGGACGCCGGCTCTCAGGTGCTTGGAAATGAAAAGGGCCCCAGTCATGAATCACCTGGATGGTGAACATGATTGAGGCCTTCTCCAGAACGGTCTACGCGGAGACCGCACCCGTGTGGTAACCGAAATGAATCCTGTCTGCGCTACGGATTTTGGCCCGTCCGCGAACTCTGGCTTTGCCACCGACTGTGGCTTTGCCGTTGACAACGCTGTCGCCGTCAACGATGGCGTTGCCACCGATTCGGGCGCGGCCGCAGATGTTGACGCGGTCGGACACGACTGCATCGTCGTACACCCTGGCCTCGTCGGAGACTGTGGCTTCGCCGCGGACGACGGCATTGCCGTAGACCTTGGCTCTTCCGCAGATCCACGATCTGCCGATGACCGTTGCACCGTCGAAGACGGTGGCGTTCGGGCCAACGTAGGCCGTGCCGGCGACGTAGGCGGTGTCAGCGATGAGACCGCCACCATTGGGGTGGTGGTGCCAACCTGTTGGGATTGTCATTGCGTCCTGCTTTCAGCGGGTTGTGTCTACAGTGCGGACGCACTGCAGACGACCCCGCTGAAGCGGTGATCGGCGCACTCAAAGGTGCGAGCATTCTGGAGGTACATGCCGAGCCAAGCTCAAGGCAATGCAGATATAATATACCATTATGTACTTTTTGTCAATACTTGCAGCGGTAACTGCTCCTCCGCTAGGTGGACCGTTCACGGCTTCGGATCAGCAGGCTTCGCTTGACAATTTGTGGCGTTTAGTTCATATTGCCCGCAGTGCCTTGAGCTGATAGCTCGGCACGCACCCCATCTAGCTCGTGACTTCCGGACTGTTTGCCTGCTGCAGCTGGTCAGTCTGTCGTGCACCCGCACGCCAGACACATCCAGCTGGAAGCAGGTCAACCCATGTCCCACTCGTACGCAACGCCCCAAGGGTTTCACCGCCACGAAAACGGTGGTGGCCTCGTCGGAGACACGGCCACCGTCGCTGATACGGCCTACGTTGGACCGAACGCTCGGGTATTCGACCAGGCGCGCGTCCTCGACATGGCGCGGGTGTCCGGCACCGCCAAGGTCTCGGCCGACGCTACCGTCCTCGGCGCCGCCAAGGTCTGGGGTAACGCCAAGGTCTACGGCACCGCCATGGTTCTCGGCGCTGCAAAGGTCTCAGGCAACGCCAAGGTCTCAGGCAACGCCAAGGTCTCAGGCTGTGCTCGGGTCATCGAAAAAGCCAAGATCTTCGGCAACGCCGACGTGTCCGGCAACGCTTATATCTTCGGTAGCGCAAAGGTCTCCGGTAGCGCTGAGGTCCTCGGCGACGCGTACGTCTACGGCACCGCCCGGGTGTCCGACATCGCTCGCATCTCCGGCACGGCACGGATCAGTCGTGGACACATTCGCACCGGTGTCCGCGATGGGGAGAAAGTCACTCGCTAGCTATCCATGGGGAAGGCCCCAGTCCTCGCGCACACGCGCTGGACTGGGGCCTTTTCAATTTGCGGGCAGACAACTTGTCTTTCGGGTTCGGAGAGCGGGCGGCCCGTACTCCTCCGCTGCCGATGGCCTGGGACTTGGTTAGGCCGTAACGTCGCCGGTCCATCGGGTGGCTACAGTGCGAGGGTGTTTGAATTCGGCACCGATGGCCCACGGCTGATCGTGGCTGCCGTGGATGGTTCGGACACCTCTCTGCGCGCAGGCGCCTACGCTGCTGGACTTGCGCGCAGGCAGAACTCCCGGATTGTTCTTGTCTACGTCCATCAAACCAGCGGCGCGCTGAGCGCCGCCGTTCCGGGTGCGGCCGCCCTGGCCATGGAAACGAGCGCGTCCATCGTGGGCGAGATCCGCCAGGACATCCTGATCCATGGTCCTCGGCTCGGTATCGACGTCTCCTTGGTGGAGCGTCGCGGCAGCCCGTATCACGAGATCGCGAGTCTGGCCGAGGAACTTCACGCCGACGCGTTGGTCGTCGGAGCCTCGATGCAGGCCGGGCACCGTATCGTCGGATCACTGGCCACGCACCTGGTTCGGTCGGCGCACTGCCCGGTCATCGTAGTGCCCTAGCGGAGGCCTCTCCGATCGCACGTCTGACAGCACGCACGACTGGCCCTGAGGACTGCGGACGGTCGGGCTTATCGCTCCCACGAATTCTTACGCTCGACGCCAACCCGCTTGAACGCTTGGCGGATCGTCTCGGCTGTGCAACCGAACTCCCCGCCGACGCTTGCCAGAGACCATCCGTCCGCATACAGCATGGCTGCCCGCTCGACGTCACCTTCGGACAGGCCTTGCCGCCGGAGCGGGACCTTGTTAGCACGGAGTGACGTCGCCACCGTGTTCCGGTGTACGCCGAAGAGGGCCGCCAGCTCCTTCATGCCCGATCCTGCCCGGTACGCAGCGACCAGCCGTTCGGTGTCAGAAGCGGTCAGCCGGACTTGAACCTGGCGCTCCGCTTCGCTGGCGGGTCTCCGTCGTCGCGTGGGTGGTTTTCGGTCGGCCAGGGTCAGGATGACCTGCCGGGTTTTCGAACTAACTCCCGTCAGGACCACCCTGTCGTGAGTCGCGTGATCGTTGACAGATGAGTCGCGTGATTGACGACGTTATGAGGGCCCCGGCCATCGGCCGGGGTTTCTGTGTGTGTTGCGCCAGTAGTTTCTGAAAGCGGCTGTGGCAAAAATCCCCGGAAAAGAAGGGATTTCACGCACCTGCCTCGTGATCGTTAAATCGCCGATGGGGGGAGTGGTTCGAAACTGGCGCCCATGCCGGCACGTCGGCCTCGCGGCCCATTGGTCTGGCTCAGCTGTTCATGTGTTCCGAGACGGTCCAGAGTTGGTCGGCGGAGTCGGGGTCCAGGGCGTGGCGGGCGACGCCGGCGGCGTCGGTGCCGGCGGCCGTGGGGTCGTCTGGATCTGTTTCTTGGCAGTTCTCGAAGTAGCGGCCGACGACGCCGTCGAGCAGCGGAGAGGTGGCGACGTAGACGCTCGTG
>JAVEET010000293.1 GCA_030840295.1 Pseudonocardiales bacterium | reverse complement strand
GGCTCGGACCGCCAGCGCGGAGCGGTACAGGCTCAGCGTGGACGCCGGATCGGCCGCCTGGACCTCGGCCGTGAGCTCCCGCCACGACGACGGCTGTGGCAGCCAGGGGCGCGCGCCTTCCGGACTGAACCCGAAGGGCGGCCTGGCACCGCTCCAGGGCAACGGCACCCGGCAGCCGTCCCGGCCCGGATCGACGCCACCGGATCGGAAATGCATTGGGTCTGCGAGTTGGGATGTCGGGATGTCCTCCACCTCCGGCAGCCCCAGCTCGTCCCCCTGGTAGATGTAGAGCGCGCCGGGCAGTGCCATGGCCAGCAGCGCGGCGGCGCGTGCGCGGCGACGGCCGAGCACCAGATCGGTCAGGGTGGCAGGCCTTTTGGCGGCAAAGGAAAAGGACGTGTCGGCGCGGCCGTAGCGGGTGACCGGCCTGGTGACGTCGTGGTTGGACAGCACCCACGTCGCCGGTGCGGCAACTGGGGCATGGGCCTGCAGGGTGGCCTCGATCGAGGACCGCAAGCGTGCGGCATCCCAGGGACAGGCCATGAAGTCGAAATTGAAGGCCGTGTGTAGCTCGTCCGATCTCAAGTACCGAGCGAATCGTTGGGCATCGGGCAACCACAACTCTCCGACCAGGACCCGGGTGTCCGGGTATGAGTCGACGATCGCCCGCCACGACGCGTAAATCTCGTGCAGCTCGTCGCGGTCCTCGTAAGGGTGCTCGCCGGGACGGAGATCGGCACCGACCTCCGGGAGCGCCGGATCCTTGATGAGCAGGGCGGCCGAGTCGATCCGGACGCCCGCCGCGCCGCGATCAAGCCAGAACCGCAGCACCGCCTCGTGCTCGGCGCGGACCTCGGGATGGTTCCAGTTGAGGTCCGGTTGGGCAGGGGCGAACAGGTGCAGGTACCACTCGCCAGCCGTGCCGTCAGGGTTCTTGGTGCGGGTCCAGGTCGGGCCACCAAAGTTCGACGTCCAGCCGGTGGGTTCCTCGTCCTGGTCAGGGCCCCGTCCAGGGCGGAACCAGAACCTTTCGCGCTCGGGTGACCCCGGTGGGCACGCGAGTGCCTCTTGGAACCAGGGGTGCTGCTCGGAGACGTGGTTGGGAACGATGTCGACGATCGTTCGGATGCCCAGTCGCCTCGCCTCGCCGATCAGGGCCTCGGCTTGGGCCAGCGTGCCGAAGGCCGGATCGATGGAGCGGTAATCGGCCACGTCATAGCCGCCGTCGGCCATCGGTGAGCTGTACCAGGGCGTGAACCACAGCGCGTCCACGCCGAGGTCGCGCAGGTACGGCAGGTGCGCGCGGACACCCTCGAGGTCGCCGATTCCGTCACCGTCCGAGTCGGCGAAGCTGCGGAGATAGACCTGGTAGATGACGGCGTTGCGCCACCAGTCTGCGTTGTCCGCGGATCCCGCCGGCTGGGGGCGTTCGGTCACCTTGGTCGCTCCGGTTCGCTGATGTGAAAGTCGGGTTGGCGAACGGAACGCTAGAACTATCGATGGAATCACGCAATAGATTGACAGAAACTCAAAATATCAAGTTGGTTACGGACCGCCGACGTGATCCACTCTCGTTTACCTCCGCTATGGAGCCTGTTGCGTAATCGGTGTGGCTGCCGGTGGTGGTCGTGGGTGGTGGTCGTGGGTGGCGGAGAATCTGGTGGTTTCTCACGGATTTCGACCGTGGGGCCGGGATCAGCGGTTCTTGATGGCTGCGGATATGCGCGAGTGGCTGCCTGCCGATGGCTAGGCCTTGGGCCAGCGTTGGAGCCGCCAGATCGAGCGGCTGTGTCACACCGATGTCGCGCTCCGGGTGCCAGGCATGCTCCCGTTGGGCGCGACGAAGATCGCCGAGTGGCGATAGATGACATGACGGTTTGGTGGAGGGTCAGGCCTAGGCTCAGGCCGTGGGGGATGGGTGACGTTCAGGTTGGGGTGCAGAGCGTGTCTCCGGTCGCGTTTGCGCAGCCCACCTGGGACGACACCCCCCGTGGAGGCCACCCGTACGCCCAAACCCCAACAGACAGCTCCGGCTCAGCCACCTGCATCACGCAACAGGCTCTATGGCACCGAAAAAGGGGAGTGAACACCAAAAGGGGGGCGCCGCCCAACGCGGTGGCGTCAGAGACCGTGCGGCGTAGGACCGGTGGAGGCGCGAACCACCAGTTCCGGCTCGAACAGCAACTCACCGGGCGCGAACGAGCCGCCGGCGATCTGGTTCATCAACAGCTCGACCACCGCGCGTCCCATCGGCTCGATCGGTTGGCGGACCGTGGTCAAGGGCGGATCGGTGCAGGTCATCAGCGCCGAGTCGTCGTAGCCGATCACCGAAATATCCCCCGGGACAGCGAGACCGGCCCGGCGAGCGGCCCGGATGGCCCCGAGGGCGATGGGATCGCTTGCGCAGACCAGACCGGTGACTCCCCGGCGGATCAACGTGGTTGCCGCGGCCTGGCCGCCCTCCAGGGAGAACATGGACCGTGCGATCAGCTCATCGGGCAGCGCGAAATCCGTTGCCCTCGTCAAGGCACGGGCCGCAAGGAGTTTGCGCTCGGACGGGATGTGCCCCGGCATGCCGAGCACCAGGCCGATCTTGGTGTGGCCCAGATGGCGCAGATGCGCGATTGCCTGCTCAACGGCGACCGCGTCGTCGCAGGACACTCCCGGCAGGCCCAGCCCGTCGATGGCCGCATTGACCAGCACCGTCGGCAGGTTCCGCTCGATCAGGCGCTGATAGTGCTCGTGGCGGTCGTGCTGCATCGTGTATGCGCCGCCGGCAAACACCACACCGGAAACATGTTGTGACAACAGCAGATCGACATAGTCGGATTCGGAAACCCCGCCGGCATTCTGGGTGCACAGCACGGGCGTGAAACCCTGCTGGACCAGCGCTCCGCCGACGATCTCGGCGAAGGCCGGAAAGATCGGGTTCTGCAACTCGGGCAGGACGAGCCCGACGAGGCGGGAACGCTCGCCGCGTAACTGTGTCGGGCGCTCATAGCCCAGCACGTCCAACGCGGTCAGCACGGCCTGGCGGGTCGGTTCGGACACGCCACCCTTGCCGTTCAGTACCCGGCTCACGGTTGCGGTGCTCACCCCGACCTTCGCAGCAACTTCGGCCAGTCTGCGGGTCATGAGCGCAACTATACGACAGCTATTGCAAGCGATGTACATCACTCGACCCGGGCCTTCGTGCGCCCTGCCAGGACGCGGGGCCACCGGGTAGTTTGCCGACATGAGCTCCGCATCGTCGCGCCTGGCCGAACTCGGCGTCGAACTCCCATCCGTGCCCACGCCGCTCGCCTCGTACGTGCCCGCCGTGCGCAGTGGATCGCACGTGTACACCTCCGGACAGCTGCCCATCGTGGCGGGCCAGCTTCAGGCCACCGGAAAGGTCGGCGCCGAGGTGACCGCCGACGAGGCCACCGGTTACGCCCGGACATGCGCCCTGAACGCCCTGGCCGCCGTCCACGCGCTGGTGGGGATCGATTCCGTCGTCCGGGTGGTGAAGGTGGTCGGCTTCGTCGCCTCGACCCCTGATTTCACCGGGCAGCCCGCGGTGATCAATGGCGCCTCCAATTTCCTGGGTGAGGTCTTCGGCGATGCCGGCTTCCACGCGCGGTCCGCGGTCGGGGTCGCGGTGTTGCCACTGGATGCGCCGGTAGAGGTTGAGATCATCGTCGAGGTCAAGGGTGCCGACGGCACGATCGGCGACTAGCCCCGTGCCATCAGGAGCCCGACCGGACGATTCGTCCAAGCCTGTCGCTGAGCCGGCTCCGGGGGAACCCGTGCCGGTGCCGGTTCGGGAGGCGGCGACGGTCGTGCTGCTGCGCGACGGGGCGTCGGGGCTGGAGACCTGGTTGCTGCGCCGGGTGGCCGGCATGGCCTTCGCCGCCGGGATGTCGGTGTTCCCAGGCGGGGCCGTCGATGCCGACGATGCCAAGACCGCACTGGACGGAGTTCACCCCGCCGACACCCTGGCCGCGGTAGCCGAACAGTTGAACACCGACACCGGACACGCCGGAGCACTGGTCTGCACAGCGATCCGGGAAACCTTCGAAGAGGTCGGCATATTGCTGACCAGGCCGCCGATGGTGGCGTCCGGCCAAGCGCGAGCCGACGTCGAGAATCGCAAGCGGACGTTCTCCTCGCTGCTGAGCGAACTCGGCGCCAAACTTGACGCCTCGGCGGTACGGCCGTGGGCGCGGTGGATCACACCCGAGGGCGAGGTTCGCCGATACGACACCTACTTCTTCGTCGCCGTGGTACCGGAGGGCTCTATCCCGGCTTGGGTGACCGGAGAAGCCTCACACGCCGACTGGATTCCGGTGGCGACCGCGTTGGCTGAATTCGAGCGCGGCGACCGGCCGATGCTGCCGCCGACGTTCACGACCTTGTTCGAGATCGTCGGCGTCACCGAGGCCCCGACCGCGGCCGAGGTTCTGCACGCGGCAGCTCAGCGTCAGGTGCACCCGGTCGCACCGGTGTTCCGCCGGTCGCCCGCGGGGCTGAGCCTGGACTTGGGCAACGGGACGGTCATTGCGCTGCCCGACGGTTTCGTCAGCGCATCCGGTAAGAAGCTTTAGATGACCGAGCATGTCGGGCCGAAAGGCTACGAGGAATTGCGGCAGGTCACCCCCTTCGCCGGTGTGGTGCTGGCGGACAACCCAGGAACGATGACCCTGGACGGCACCAATACCTGGATTCTGCGTGATGATCCGGCTCGCAGACAGGCCGTGGTAGTCGACCCGGGGCCCAACTCGGAGAGTCATCTCAATGCGGTGACGGAGGCCGCGGGCCGGGTCGAAATGATCCTCCTCACGCACAGGCACTTGGACCATTCTGAGGGCGCCCGGCGGCTGCACGAGCTCACCGGCGCCCCGGTGCGGGCGTTGGACCCAGCCCACCGATACGGCGCGGAGGGAATTACCGAGGGCTCGGCTCTGGAAGCGGCCGGGCTGGCTATCGAGGTGTGGGCCACTCCCGGACACACGTCGGACTCGCTCTGCTTCGTCTTGCCGGCGGCGGCCGGATCGCGACCGGCCGCGGTCCTTACCGGGGACACCATCCTCGGACGCGGAACCACGGTGGTCGCCCACCCGGATGGGATGCTCGCCGACTATCTGAACTCGCTTCGCCGGCTGTCCACGTTGAGCGGGGTGATCGTGCTGCCGGGTCACGGTCCGGAGCTACCGGACGCGGGGATAGCGGCCCAGGCCTACCTCGCGCACCGCGAGCAACGATTGCAACAGGTTCGCGAGGTGGTGTCCGGGGGCGGCGCCGACCTCACACCGCGCGAGGTGGTGGAGCGGGTCTACGCCGACGTCGATGTCGCCCTGTGGCCGGCCGCCGAACTGTCGGTCCGCGCGCAGCTGGCCTATCTCCGCACCGACCGCCCCTGAAGGCGACCGCTTCCGAACGCCGCGAAGCGTCCGGCCGTGAGGACCGCGAAGCGTCCGGCCGTGGGAGCCGCGAAGCGCCTGGCCGTGAGAGCCGCGAAGCGTCAGCGGGCTCGACGGGCCAGCCGTTCCCGGTCGAGGATGACCACGCTCTTGCCCTCCAGACGCAGCCAGCCGCGCTGAGCGAAGTCGGCCAGTGCCTTGTTCACGGTCTCCCGAGACGCGCCGACAAGTTGGGCCAGCTCCTCCTGGGTCAGATCGTGAGTGACGCGCAGCTGACCCCCGTCGACCGAGCCGAAACGCTGGGCCAACTGCAGCAACTGCTTCGCCACCCGGCCCGGGACGTCGACGAAGATCAGGTCGGCCAGCATGGTGTTGGTTCGCCGGAGCCGGCGGGCAACCACGCGTAGCAGTTGCAGGCCGATCTGCGGGCGGTCGATGACCCACTGGGTCAACGCCGGTTTCGGCAGCCGGGCCACCCGGGCATCGGTAACGACCACCGCGGTGGCCGTGCGGGGCCCGGGGTCGAACAGCGATAGCTCGCCGAACTGGTCCGCGGGTCCCATGACGGCGACCAGGTTCTCGCGGCCATCCGAGGACTTGCGGCCGAGCTTCACTTTCCCGGAGAGCACGATGTACAGGCTGTCGCCCGGCTCGCCTTCGTTGAACAGGGTGGTACCACGCGGCGCGTCGAAAATCTCGAACTGGCTGCCCAACGCCTCAACGTCTGCGGGGTCGACACCTTGGAACAACCCGGCCCTGCGTAGCACCTCGTCCACGCCAGCTCCTTTTTCTCAGGTTTCAGTTGCCTGCTGTCGTCTCGTGCCGACGGCTGCATGCCGGGATTGGCCCGTGTGCCGCGGTCGAAGTCCGTCCGACCGGGCACGGGGTCGTGTCACGCTCTGATCAGCTACTTGCCCTAATGCCGGATTGTAGGCGGGCGGCCAACACCGTGTGTTCGGCGACCCGCTGGTTTTGCAGATGAATCGGTAATCCGGCCCGACCGCCGTAGGCGTCCATAAGGTCGCTTCGGACGGCCCGCGGCCTCGATACCGACGATGTCGATCTCAGTTGCCCCGGTTTAGCCAACCGGAGCCAGGCAGCCGAAGCCGGGTCCGAAAGCGCTTCAACGCGGAGTCGGTGCCCTCGCGGAAGAGCGTGTCCAACTCGTCGGAATTGGCGTGATCGAGGAAGTCCTCGACGTCCCGTTCGGTTGCCCTCCGGGTCAGCGGCGTCTCGATGCGCTCCATGATGAGCATGAAGGCCATCAGCAGGAGTGGGAACAGGAAGACGAGGAATCCGATCATGGTCAACCCATTGTGCCCCACTGCCGGGCTGCGATGTCGCGGTCGCACCATAAGCTGACTTCGTGCCCAGAGCAGACCCGACCAAAGCTGATGTCTCGAGAACCGACCTGAGCGGAGCTGACCCGACCAAGGCAGAGACGTCTCTGGCGTTGACGCGGCGAGCCCGGCGGATCAACAAGGAGCTGGCCGTGCTCTACCCGCACGCTCATTGCGAGCTCGACTTCACCAGCCCGCTCGAACTGTCGGTGGCCACGATCCTGTCCGCCCAGTGCACCGACAAGAAGGTCAACGAGGTGACCCCGGCGGTGTTCGCCCGGTATCCGGACGCTGCCGGGTACGCCGGGGCGGATCGGGCCGAGCTCGAGGACCTGATCCATGCGACCGGTTTCTTCCGTGCCAAGTCGAACACCCTGATCAAGCTCGGTCAGCAGCTGTTGGAACGATTCGACGGTGAGGTGCCCTCGACCCTCGAGGAGCTGGTCACGTTGCCCGGCTTCGGACGCAAGACCGCCAACGTGGTGCTCGGCAATGCCTTCGACACCCCGGGTATCACCGTCGATACCCACATGCTCCGGCTTTCCCAGCGGTGGCGGTGGACTGCCAACACCGATCCGGTGAAGGTCGAGTTCGATATCGCGGCCCTCATCCCGCGCAAGGACTGGACCATGATGTCGCATCGCGTCATCTGGCACGGCCGCCGGATGTGCCACGCCCGCAAGCCGGCCTGCGGCGTATGCCCGATCGCGCGGCTGTGCCCGTCCGCTGGGATCGGCGAGACAAACCCGGTCGCGGCGGCGAAACTCGTCAAAAGCCCGTCTCAGATGCACCCAGAACTCACTGGATGACCAGACGCGACGCCCCGCCGGTCACCCCGGCCTGGCTGCAACCATTGGTCTCGGCCTGCGAAGAGGTCGAGGCCGGGGAGCCGTCCTGGTTCGTCCCGCCGCAGGACGGTAGCGGTCGGCATTCCGCGGTACTGATGCTGTTCGCGTCGGAGTCCGAGGCCGCCGACGACGGTGACGTCCTGCTCTTGCTCAGATCGTCCACGTTGCGCAGTCACGCCGGACAGGTGGCCTTTCCGGGCGGCGCCACCGATCCCGAGGACGCCTCATCCACCGCGACCGCGTTGCGAGAGGCCGAGGAGGAGGTCGGGCTGCATCCGGACACCGTGGAGGTGCTCACCGAGCTGCCCGCCGTGTACCTGCCGCCGTCCGGCTTTGTGGTGACACCGGTACTGGCGCACTGGCGTGAGCCGCATCCGGTCGGCGTGGTGGATCCGGTCGAGGTCGCGGGCGTGGAACGGGTGGCCATCTCCGATCTCACCGATCCGGCGAACCGCTTCATGGTGCGGCACCCGTCCGGATTCACGGGTCCGGGTTTCGCCGCAAATGGCTTGTTCATCTGGGGCTTCACCGCCGGGCTGCTGGACCGGCTACTACGGCTCGCCGGCTGGGAACTGCCTTGGGACCACGAGGTGGTGCGGGAGCTGCCTGCGTGATGACCGGTCGCACAATCGAGCCAGGTACCGTCCATCAGGTGCCCGCCCGCCCCACGCCAGCTCCAGCAGCGGCAGTCCTAGCGCCGCAACGCCGGCCAGCGCCGGCTCGACTCGTCTTGGGCCGCGGCGTCGGTATGACGGGGGCAGCGGTCGCGGTCGCGGTTGCGCTCACCGGGTGTCAGACCCAATCGGCGATCAATCGGGAACCGCACCCCGGAACAGTCACGGCCAGCTTGGTCAACGGTGTGCAGGACGTCGTCCTGACGACCGATCAGAAGTACCGCTTCACGCCGTCCACGGTTACCGTGCATCCCGGCAAGGTGCGGATCACGCTCAAGCATGTGGGCACCGGAGGCGCGCCACATGACTGGCAGCTGCAGGGCTTCCCGGCAGACAGCGTTCCGCTGACCCAGGCCGGCCAGACGAGGTCGATCGAATTCACCGCGCCCGCGCCGGGGACCTATACATTCGTGTGCACCATTCACGTGACCCAGGGGCAGACCGGCACTCTCGTCGTGCTCCCATGAGCCCGGATGTCCTCGACCTGCTCCTGGTCGTCGCGGCCGCAGCGTACGCAATCGGTGGCTTCCGCAACGGCGCCTTGGTCGGCGGCCTCTCGTTCGCCGGCTTCTTCGGCGGTGCCGCGCTCGGTGCGCAGCTGGCGAAACCGCTCGGCAAGTCACTGGCCAACGGCTCATCCCAGGTGCCGGTGGCGATCGTGTGCGTGCTCTTCTTCGCGATGCTAGGTCAACTGACCGCGGTGTGGATTGCCGGCCGGCTGAGGTCCAGGCTGACCTGGCGCCCGGCCCGGCACCTGGACAGCGTGATCGGCTCGCTGTTCTCGATCCTGGCCGTGCTGCTGGTCGCCTGGATGGTCGCGGTCCCGATCGCCTCGTCGCCGTTTCCTACCCTGGCCGGCCAGGTGCGCCGCTCGGTGGTGATCCGGACGGTTGACAATGCGTTGCCCAATACCGTCCGCAATCTGTATAGCTCGCTTCGGCTGTTCATCGACCGCAGCGGATTCCCGCAGGTCTTCGGGGCCCTGCAGCCGACCCGGATCATCGATGTGCCACCGGCCAACCCGGCGCTGCTCAGGTCGCCGGCGGTGGCCGCGTCCAAGCCGTCGGTGCTCAAGGTCAAGGGGATCGCACTGTCGTGTGATCGCGCCATCGAGGGCTCGTCCTTCGTCTATTCCGACGAGCACGTGTTGACCAACGCCCACGTGGTAGCCGGCACCAACCAGGTCACGGTGCAGAGCGCGCAGGGGAACCTGCCGGCCCGGGTGGTGGTGTTCGACCCGGAACGCGACATCGCGGTGCTGTACGTACCTGGGTTGAAGGAGAAACCCCTTGCCTTGGCGAACAAAGCCGCCGTCACCGGACAGGATGCCATCGTGCTGGGCTACCCGCAGGACGGCCCGTTCGACGCGCGTCCGGCACGCGTTCGGGATCGGGAGAAGATCTCGGGCCGCGACATCTACGGCAGGCAGTCGGTCGTCCGCGATATCTACACGATCCGTTCGGTAGTGCGGGCCGGTAATTCCGGGGGTCCGCTCGTGGCCACCGACGGTACGGTGCTGGGCATCGTGTTCGCGTCCGCGCTGGATTCGCCGGACACCGGTTTCGTCCTCACCACGCAGGAGGCGGCTTCGGACGTGGCAGCCGGCCGCAACGCGACCACCTCGGTCTCGACGGGTTCCTGCGACTGACACGTGTTTCCCGTGATCGCCTGTTTCCCGTGATCCACTCGCGTTTAGGGGCCTGGGGCGCGGGTTATGGCGAGATGATCATCGCGCTCTGCGACCTGCGATCAGAACTGGGCGGCGACCGGGATGACTCGCTCTGCCATCAGTTCCAGGGGCGTTATTGAGGCCACGCCCGGAATCATGCCGTGTGCGTGCGTGACGCCGAGGCCGGCGAGGCTCCGTAGCTGTTCGAGGATGCGGTCGATGTTCTCGCCGTCCCGGCCGGGATCCAGCGGAAGCATCACGGTCTTCTCGATATCGTCGTAGTCACGGCCTATCTCCTCGCAATGTCCGCGGAGCACGTCGAGCTTGTGTTCGAGCTCCGGGCTCGGGAACAGGTTGCAGGCCTGGGCGTACTTGGCCACCAGGCGCAAGGTCTTCTTCTCGCCGCCACCGCCGATGAGGATAGGCGGATGCGGGCGGGTCAATGACTGGGGCGAGTTCAGGGTGCGCTCGAGGGTGTAATGCTTGCCGGCGTACGGGCTTTCATCGTCGCTCCACATCTGTAGGCAGATCTGCAGCGCCTCCTCCAGCCGCTCGAAACGCTCAGCCGTGGGTGGGAACGGCAGCCCGAGGCCGCGAGCCTCCTGCTCGTTCCACGCCGCGCCGATGCCGAGCCACGCCCGGCCCTCGGACAGCAAATCCAGGGTCGTGACGATCTTGGCGAGCAGTCCCGGTTCCCGGTACACGACCGCGGTCACCCACGACACCAGTTCGATGCGGGACGTACGCGCCGCCAGATAGCCCAGCGTGGTGTAGGCCTCCAGCATCTCGTGCTCGGGCGGCCCGATCACGCCGATCTGCCAGACATGGTCCATCACGCTGAGCCGGGCGAAACCGGCGTCCTCCGCCGCAACGGCCACCCGGGTCAGATCCTGGGCCAGGCTCTGCGGTCCGTTGGGCCAAGTGAAATCAGCAATATGCAACCCGAGTTTCATGAACGTTCTTCCCTTCGGTGTGCTCCTTGCCCACGCTAGTCCGCCGGATGGGCAGATAATGAAGCGGTGACTGCCGAGGAGTGGTTCCTGAGTGCCGAAGAGCGTGGCAACGACTGGACCCGACTGGACCGGGACCATCCCACACAACTGGCGTGGACGTCGGGCAACGATGTCGAGCCGCTCATCCACGGCGCCCGGTACCTGCCCGAACTGCTGCGAGCCATCAGTCAGATGCGGGCGAACGACCTGCTGCTCTTCACCGATTGGCGTGGTGATCCGGATCAGCGGTTGGACGGTCCGGATACCGAGGTTTCCCGGGTCCTGTCCGAGGCCGCGGAGCGAGGCGTGCTCGTGAAGGGCCTGGTATGGCGGTCACATCTGGACCGGTTGGCCTTCAGCGAGCAGGAAAACCGGCATCTCGGCGAGGAGATCAACCGCGCGGGCGGCGAGGTCATCCGGGACATGCGGGTGCGTCCGGGAGGTTCGCACCACCAGAAGTTCGTGGTGCTCCGCCATCCTGGCCGACCGGAACTCGACGTGGCCTTCGTCGGCGGCATCGACCTGTGCCACAGCAGGCTGGATGACGACCGGCATCGCGGCGACACCCAACGCCAACCCATGGCGAAGATCTATGGCGACCGGCCGCCGTGGCACGACATCCAGGTGGCGGTACGCGGACCTGCGGTCGGTGATGTCGAGACGGTCTTCCGGGAGCGATGGCAGGACCCCGCTCCGCCCAATCGCAACCCGCTGAGCAACCTGGCGGATCGGCTGCGTGGCGAGGACGTCTCGGCCAGCCGGCTACCCAGGCAGGCTCCGCCGCCGGAGCCTCGGGGCACCAAGCACGTCCAACTGCTGCGGACCTACCCCCAGAAGCGACCGGCGTTTCCCTTTGCTCCCGAAGGTGAACGTAGCGTGGCGCGCGGCTACCAGAAGGTCATCTCGCTGGCCCACAGCCTCATCTACATCGAGGACCAGTATTTCTGGAACGCCGAGGTTGTGGCCAGCTTCGCCGATGCGCTGGCTTGCACGCCGTCATTGCGGCTGATCGTCGTACTGCCACGCTATCCGGATCAGGACGGACGGCTGTCCGAGCCACCGAACCTGGCGGGTCGGCAGGAAGCCATCGAGGCGGTCCGGCAGGCCGGCGATGCCCGCGTCGCGTTCTACAGCATCGAAAACCTGGCCGGCATTCCGGTGTACGTCCACGCCAAGGTCGCCATCGTCGATGATGTGTGGGCTTCGGTCGGATCGGACAACATCAATCGACGGTCCTGGACCCATGACTCCGAGCTGGCCTGCGCAGTGCTGGATGACACCCCGGACCACCGGGAGCCCAAGGTTCTCGACCGCATCGGCACCGGCGCGCGCCGTTTCGCCCGGGAGCTGCGACTCGAACTGGCGGCTGAACACCTGGATCGTCCGGTGGCCTCGATCGATGAGCTCTGCGACCCCGAGGTTGCCTTCGATGCTTTCGCCGACTGCGCGGCCCAGCTGGAGCACTGGCACGACAACGGTGGCAACGGGACCCGCCCTCCTGGCCGGCTCCGCCCGTACCCGGCGCCGCAGCTGTCGCGGGCCACGTTGGCCTGGGCCAAGCCGCTGTACCGGACGATGTATGACCCGGATGGCCGAGGGCGGAACCTGCGCCGCGCTCACACCTTCTGACGTCAGTCCAGCTGGGCCCAACGAATGAGTTCCTCCGACACCTGTTCCGGCGCCTCCTGCTGCGGAAAATGGCCGACCCCGGTCAACAGCCGCCACTGATAGTCATCGGCGACGTAGGACGAGGATCCCTGCGCAGTCTGCGGTAAGACGCAGCCGTCGAAGTCACCGTGCAACTGCAGTACCGGTCGCTCGATGGGGTCCGACATCGATGCTGCGTAGGCGCGTCCGTCCGGCCTGGGTAGCGATCGAACCGACCAGCGGAAGAATTCCAGCGAACAGTGTGCCACCGGATGGATGCGGATGGCCTGGGCATAGCGGCGCACTGCATCCTGGTAGCCGGGGGTGCCACGCCAGCGCGGGCCCGACCAGGTGTCGAACAGGCTGCGAAGAAACACGTCGTCTCGGGTCAGCAGCCGTTCGCCGTAACGGGGCAGCTGGAACTTGCCGAGGACATACGCCGAGGCGTGTCGCTGGCCGGTGCGATCGGAGAAGATGGCGCTTCGCATCCGGAGCGGGTGGGCCGCCCCGAGCACCGCGATCCGCCGGACGACCTCAGGCGCCTGCGCCGCGACTGTCCAGGCCAGCTGGCCGCCGACGTCATTGCCGACGATCATGGCGTCCTGCTCACCCAAAGCGGCGACCAACTGGGCGATATCTGCGGCCAGCGTCGTGGCGTCGTAGCCGCGGGGCGGCTTGTCGGAGGCCCCGTAGCCCCGCAGATCCACCGCAACGGCGTGAAATCCCGCATCGGCGAGCGCGATCAGCTGCTGGGACCAGGTCCACCAGAAGGTCGGCATCCCGTGCAGCAGCAGGACGAGCGGACCGGAGCCCAGCTCGGCCACATGCAGGGCAACCCCGTTCGCCCTGACCATGCGGTGTTTCCAGGGACCATCGGTCAGGACGAGCGAATCGTCGGGTTCGGTCACGATTTGCTGGTGGCCTGCTTCAACGCGGTGACCGTGTCCTTGGTGGTCGCGATGGTCTGCCGCGGCGCCTTGACCCGCTTCACCTTTCGAATACCGATGAAGACGAACAGGCCGGCGAGGAGGACGAGAAAGCCGAAGACGATGAGGTAGGCCACCCACCGCCACAGGTGTAGCGCGACCAGACCTTCAGCCAGTGCGATCAGACCGAAGGTCAACGAGAAGATCAGCAGGACCGCGGCCACGGCGAACATGCCCGCGCCGGTCCCGGCGTTCTTGACCGAGGATTTGACCTCGAGCTTGGCCAGTTCGATCTCACCGTGCAGCAGGGTCGAGAAGCTGGTGTGCGCATCGGCCACCAAACTGCCCAAGGACGGCTCGGCGCGGTGGCTCGCGACATCACCCTTGGCCGCGGTGCGCGACCTCTGGCGATCAGGGTCATCGGGCAGAACTGCGTCAGTGCGGTTCGCGCTCACTCGAGCATCCCTTCGTACGTCGTCGCGGATTCGCCGCAGCGGCACGGTTCCGACCGCGTTCTTCGGTGCCTATCATGCCGGACCGTCAGGCTTCGTGCGGTGCGGGCCGATTCGGCGGCACGGCGCCTGACCGGACGACGTCGGCTTGGCTGCGCCTGGCTAGGGTACTGATCGTGGCCCGGTATCTGATCACCAGTGTTTCTCGCGGCATCGGCCGTTCGGTGGCGACCCAGTTGTTATCCGCCGGGCATGAGGTGTTCGGATTGGCGCGGACCGGGGACGCTGCGGCCCGGGCAGCGGATCTCGGGCTGGCCGGGGTATGGCTGGCTGACTTGGCTGATCCCGCCGCCCTGGCCGGTCGGCTGGGGGCCGCCCTGGCGACGCTGGCGGACACCGGTGGCCTGTCCGGTCTGGTGCATTCGGCAGGCATCGTCCGACCCGGTGGCTTGGCCACGTCCGGCCTGGACGATCTCACGGCCCAGTTCACTGTCAATGTCGCGGCGGTGGCGGAGCTGACCCGGCTGGCATTGCCGGCTCTGCGGGCCGCCGCCGGCACCGTCGTACTGGTCAACTCCGGTTCGGGCCTGGACGTGCGGCCGCCGCTGTCGGCGTACGGCATCTCCAAGCAGGCATTGCGGGCCTACGCCGACGCCCTGCGCCAGGAGGAGCCTGCGATCCGGGTATCGAGCGTGTATCCGGGCCGCACGGCCACCGACATGCAGCGCACGGTACGGCGGGCCGAGGGTGGCGAGTACCAGGAGAAGGCCTACCTGGACCCGGCCACGGTGGCCGGGGTGATCTGCACCGTGCTCGCCTTACCGGCGGACGGCGTGCTCACCGACGTCACCCTGCGTCCGGCCGCGCATCCCGGCGGCCCGCCCTCGCCGGACGCCCTGACGGCCTGACGACAGCGCCGTGCTGTTGCGCCTTCAGCCCTCGCTGATCAGTCCTCCGCCTTTCCCGACGACATCCCCTGGGAGATCAGGTTCATCACGGACGAGTCCGCCAGCGTGGTGACGTCACCGATGGATCGGTGTTCGGCGACATCGCGCAGTAAACGGCGCATGATCTTGCCCGAGCGGGTCTTGGGGAGTTCGGCCACCACGAGGATCTGCCGCGGCTTGGCGATCGCCCCGATCTCCTTGGCGACATGATTGCGCAGTTCGGTCACGATCTGCTCGCCACCGGCAGCCTGTTCCTCGGTGGCCGAGCCACGCAGGATGACGAACGCCACGATGGCCTGACCGGTGGTCGGATCGGTGGCCCCGACCACCGCGGCCTCGGCCACCGCTGGGTGGGACACCAGCGCCGACTCCACCTCCGTGGTCGAGATGCGGTGGCCGGAGATGTTCATGACGTCGTCAACCCGCCCGAGCAGCCACAGGTCACCGTCCTCGTCCTTCTTGGCGCCGTCGCCGGCGAAGTAGAAGCCCTGTGCTGCGAACCGTGACCAATAGGTTTCGACGAAACGCTCGTCGTCGCGCCAGATGCCGCGCAGCATGGCCGGCCACGGCTCGGTGAGCACCAGCAGGCCGCCACCACCGTTGGGCACCGGCTGGGCCTGATCGTCCACCACGTCCGCCGAAATCCCTGGCAGTGCGCGCATGGCCGACCCCGGCTTGGCCGCGGTAACGCCGGGCAACGGGCTGATCATGATCGCGCCGGTCTCGGTCTGCCACCAGGTGTCCACGACGGGGCAGCGGTCGCCGCCGATGACCTGGCGGTACCACATCCAGGCCTCAGGGTTGATCGGTTCGCCGACCGATCCGAGAAGCCGCAACGAAGACAGGTCGAACTTGGCCGGGATGTCTGCACCCCACTTCATGAACGTGCGGATGGCCGTCGGCGCGGTGTACAGGATGGTGATGCCGTATTTCTGTACGAGTTCCCAGAACCGCCCCTGGTGGGGGGTGTCCGGCGTGCCCTCGTAGATGACCTGAGTCGCTCCGTTGGCCAGGGGCCCGTACACGATGTAGGAATGCCCGGTTACCCAACCGATGTCGGCCGTGCACCAGTAGACATCCGTCTCGGGCTTGAGGTCGAACGCCGCGTGATGGGTATAGGCCACCTGGGTCAGATATCCGCCGGTGGTGTGCAGGATTCCCTTTGGTTTGCCAGTGGTTCCTGAGGTGTAGAGGATGAACAAGGGGTTCTCGGCGTCGAAGAATTCGGGTTCGTGGTGCTTCGATTGCTTATCCACGACGTCGGACCACCACAGGTCGCGGCCCTCGGTGAACGCCACCTCGTTGTCCCCCCGTTTGACGACGAGCACATGGGCGACCGGCGATTCGCCCGGTCCGAACTTCTCCAGCGCCTCGTCCACCACCGGCTTGAGCGGGAAGACCTTGCCGCGGCGCCAGCCACCGTCTGAGGTGATGACCAGCTTGGCCCCGGCGTCGACCACCCGGTCATAGATGGCCTGAGCGGAGAATCCCCCGAAGATCACCGAGTGGGCCGCGCCGATCCGGGCACAGGCCAGCATCGAGACGACCGCCTCGGGAATCATCGGAAGGTAGATGGCCACCCGGTCACCGGTCCGGACGCCCAGCTCGGTCAGCGCGTGCGCCGCCTGCGCCACCAGAACGGCTAGCTCCGCGTACGTGATCGAGCGGGTGTCACCCGGTTCGCCTTCGAAGTGGATGGCCACCCTGTCTCCGCGACCGGCCGCGACATGCCGGTCCACACAGTTCACCGACGCGTTCAGGGTGCCGCCGACGAACCATTGCGCGAAGGGTGCGGCCGACCAGTCGAGGGTCTCAGTCCATTCCCGGTGCCAGTCCAGGCGGCGCGCCTGGGTATCCCAGAAAGCGAGCCGGTCCTTCGCCGCGGATTCGTAGGCATCCGCCGAGTAGTTCGCCGCCTCGGCGAATTCTGGCGTCGGCGGAAACCGGCGTTCCTCGTGCAACAGGTTGGACAGGCCACTCTGACTGCTCGCCTCGGTCATTTTGCTCCTTCGTTCGCCCGCAATCGGTACCCACGACGCGGTGACGGTCTGCTGCGTGTGGTTGTCTCGAACTTAGTGCGCAATCCATCGCTGGGAGAAGGCGGCCGAGACGCGGCGTACATCTTGGCCGGGCCCGGCACCGGCGCCGGGCCGGCTGTGGTTACCGTTCGGTGCGTGATGATCGACGGCGGACCGAGCAGCGGTACGGGCACCAGCGGAAACACCAACGCGCTCGGCGCCGGTGACCCTTTGGCGCCATTGCTGGAACTACCCGGCATCTCCGACGGCGTGGCCGGCAGTCGTCGGGCGGTGGACGGACTCCTCGGCAACCGGGTTCTCCGGCGCCGTTCGGCCGATGTGTCCGCCGAATCATTGCTGCGCGGCGCATGGGCCTCGGCCGTCCTGGCCGGCTCGCCGGCGACGCTCGAACAGGTACGAGCCGGGCAGGGCAGCGACCCGATCGTCCAGGGCGCGTTGCGGGTGTCGGTCGAACTGGCGGCGCTGGCTGACATCTGGGGCGGCGCGCATCGGCAGGTGTTGGCCAGGCTGCACGCGCTGGCGGCAGCTGACCTGGCCGAAGCCGCGGACCTCGGCCGTCCCCGGCCGGATCGGGAGGTGGCACACCGGTTGGACGTACTCGCCGACGTCTTGGCGCGAACTTCGGCGCCCGCGGTCGTGGTGGCAGCGATCGTCCAGGCCGAGGTGCTGTCGCTGGATGCCTTCGCGCCGGCTTCCGGAGTGGTGGCCCGGGCCGCCGCCCGCCTCACCCTGATCGAGCGTGGCCTCGATCCCAAATCGCTGGTGCCCTTCGAGGTCGGACACCTCGAGTTGCGCCAGGAGATGGAAACGGCGCTCGAGGGTTACCGGCGTGCGGACGAAGCCGGCGTGCTGGGCTGGATCCGGCATTGCTGCGGGGCGGTCGAACTCGGTGTACGCGAATCACTGGCGATCTGCGAGGCGATACAGCGCGGCTGAGCCCGAGCGCGTGAACCGTCGGTGACAAGGCCGAGGGCACCGGGCCGGAGCGCGGTGCCCTCGTGCGGGCAATCGGGTTACCATGCGTGCACCTGAAAGGTCAGGCGCGGGCCGGTAGGTCCGCGTCGACAGCCTTTAGCGTGGCTTCATCGCCGCGTGGGTGCCCGTTTGTCCACTGGCGGAGTCCACGACCGGTGGGGGCTGGACCGCCATAGCCGATCGAAGATTCCGTGCCCCTATTGGTACTCCTGTCGGCTTGGTGAAGCAATAGAGTCCCTTGTTTACGGGCGAGTACTCACTGATTCAGTCGCGTGCGGCCCGCCGGCTATGGCTGTACCAGGCCAGCACCGCAGCACCTGCCAGGGCGCCGGCGACGGCTGCAGTCGTACCGGCCCGCGGCGGTTTCAAGCCGGACAGCCGCTCTCGCAGCGGGACGGCATTAGTGAAGGCGAGGATCGACCAGCCCTTTTCCACGGCCAACTTGCGAAGGGCTTTGTCGGGGTTGACCGCAAACGGATGACCGACCGCTTCGAGCATCGGGGCGTCGGTGATGGAATCGGAGTAGGCGTAGCTCGCGGCCAGGTCGTAGCCCCGCTCCTCGGCCAGCGCCCGCAGACCCTCCGCCTTGTGGGGACCGTAGGCGTAGTACTCGATCTCGCCGGTGTACTTGCCCTCGGCCACGACCATCCGAGTGGCGATGACGTGATCAGCACCCACCATCTCGCCGATCGGGCGCACCACCTCGTCGCCGGAGGACGAGATGATCACGACATCGCGCCCGGCGGCCTTATGATCGGCGATCAACTCAACCGCTTCGTTGTAGACCAGCGGGTCGATGATCTCGTGCAGGGTCTCGTTGACGATGTCGCGGATCTGCTGGACATCCCAGCCGCTGCACATGGCCGTGAGGTAGTCGCGCATCCGAGCCATCTGGTCTTCATCGGCGCCGGCCAGGGCGAACACGAATTGCGCGTAGGCACTGCGCAACACAGCACGACGGTTGATCAAGCCGCCCTGATAGAAGGGTCTACCGAAGGCAAGAGTGCTCGACTTGGCGATGATCGTCTTGTCGAGGTCGAAGAATGCCGCTGCGCTGGCCACCCGCCGAGGATAGCCACTCGCTGGGCGCCGAGCTGTCCACAGGGCGAGGAGTTATCCACAGATCGTCCAGGGACTGCTGGCCGAGGGCCTTCGCGAGTCACTCTCGATACATGGCGTCTGGACGGGTGATCGGGGTGTTGTCGGGCTGCGGCGGCGCTGGGGCGAGCGTGCTGGCGGCAGTCTTGGCCGGTTGCGCGGCTGAGCCGGGCGGTCTCGGTCCCGGTGTCACCCCCGGTCCGGTCTTCCTGCTCGATTGCGATCCGATGGGCGGTGGCATCGACGTGCTGTTGGGCTGTGAGCAGGTGCCTGGGCCGCGATGGCGTCAGGTGCACTTGCGGGGCGGGACGCTCGATCCGGCGGTACTGCTGGAAAGCCTGCCCCGATGGAACCGGGTGTCCTTCCTGGCGGCTGACTCGGCGGCTGATTTGCTGCCGGACGCGGTCGATCGGGTGATCGGCGCGGCGAGCCAAGCCGGGACGGTCGTAGTGGACCTGCCGAGGTGGTCTTCCCCGGTACGGGCGGTCGCGTTGGAACGCTGTCATCGAGTCGTGCTGGTCGTTCCGGCCGAGGTTCGCGCCGTCACCGCCGCTGCGCTGATCGCAGCCGGTCTTGATGCCTCCAGGAGCACGGTCGCGGTGCGCCGAACCTGCCGGAACCTGCCTGCTCAACGGATCGGTCACCTGCTGGGCTTGCCGGTGATCGGTGAGATCCCGTACGACCCAACAAGCTCGCGGCCCTCGGGGCTGAACATGTCACGGCTTCGCCGGGGCAGCCGGCGGTTGGCCCGGGCCGTCCTGGCCACCGGGCCGAGCAGTTGCGAGGCAGCGGCGTGAACCGCGGGATGGTGATGCCTCCGCCTCTGCTGGAGCGGGTGCGGCTACGGATGGCTGCGGACTCGGCGTCGCCCGACCTGGGGGCCCTGACCTTGCGGGAATCCGAGCTCGTCGTCGACTCCGGTGCTCTCGCCGAGCTGTCCGGGCAGCTCTCAGCCGAACTTCGAGGTGCCGGTCCGCTCGAGGAGTTGCTGGCCTTACCGGGTGTCACGGACGTCCTGGTCAACGCTCCGGAGGAGATCTGGTTCGACCGCGGCTCTGGATTCGAGCGGTCCACCGTGCAATTCGCCTCGGACTCAGCGGTGCGGGTGCTCGCCGTCCGACTCGCCGCACAGGCTGGGCGTCGCTTGGACGATGCTGCACCGTTCGTCGATGCTTCGCTGCCCGACGGCACCAGGCTGCATGCGATCCTGCCACCGCTGGTGGATCACCCGACATTGTCGTTACGCGTGCTGAGCCGTCGCCGGTTGACCATGGAGGATCTGGTGCGGGCCGGGCTGCTGTCGGCGGCGATGGCCGAGGTGCTGCAGGCCCTGGTGAGCGCGCGAATGACCCTGCTGATCAGTGGCGGTACTGGGGCGGGAAAGACCACCTTGCTCGCAGCGCTACTCTCGACGGTTGCGCCGACGGAGCGGATTGTCACGATCGAGGACGCACCGGAGCTGGCCGTCGATCACCCGCACGTAGTCGGCCTGCATGCCCGATCCGCCAACATCGAGCAGGCGGGGGCGGTGGGACTGCGGGAGCTGTTCCGGCAGTCCCTTCGGATGCGAGCTGATCGGCTGGTGGTCGGCGAGTTTCGGGGTGCGGAGATCGTGGAATTGTTGGCGGCGCTGAATACCGGTCACTCGGGGGGTGCTGCCACCGTGCACGCGAACTCGATGGGCGACGTGCCGGCCCGGCTCGTGGCGCTTGCGGCGTTGGGCGGGATGTCTGCTGAGGTACTCGGCGCCCAGGCTCGAAGCGGCCTCGACGTGGTGATCCAGTTGGGGCGCGATCGCGGCGGCGTCCGACAGCTCACCGAGATCGGCCTGTGGAGCCGGTCCGACCGGGCGGCCGGGCCGGACACCGTCTGGAGTCGGGCGGGCGGGCGGGGGCCGGCCGCCGCTGAGCTGGCCGGTCGGATCTACGTGGCAGGCATCGCGGTGCCGGAGCTGCTGACCGACGCCCCAACCGGCCCCGACCGGGCCGACGAGGAGGCCGGGTGCCGGAGATGACTGCACTCGTGTTCGGCCTGCTGGGTGCCGGCCTGATGCTGCTGCGCCCGCCCGATCCCACACGGGCTCGGCTGGCCTGGTTGGCCGCCGACCGATTGGCGTCCTCGACGGCGCCGTGGCCGCGACGATCGGTCGCGCAATGCGCTTCCGAAGGGTCAGCTTCAGAAGGGGCCGCGGCAACCGCGACCGGCCGGCCGCGGCTGATTATGACTGGCGACCGGCCTTTCTCGCGAAGGCAAACCCACCTGGGCTGGGCCGCCCTGGGGCTGGGAGCTGTCGGCGTGTTCGCGCTGGGCGGCCTGGTTCCGGCTGCACTCTGGGTCGTTGCCGGCGGTGTTCTGCAACGGTGTGGGTCGTTGTTGCTCTCTGGGCGGGCGCTCGCTCAGCGCCGTGCGGAACTGGTGACAGCCGTGGCGGCACTGGACGCCGATTACGCCAGTGGCGCCACGGTCGAGGGCGCCTTCAAGGCCGCTGCGTCGGTTTCCGAGTACTACCGCCCGACGTTTCAGGTTGCTGCAGGCCAGGCCGCCCTAGGCCAGGATGTCTGCCCGGTCCTGTACGACGACCTGGGCGGAGGTGGCGCGGATCCCGGCTTGGTCGGCCTGGGGCTGGCGAGCAGGGTGGCCGGGCGCGCCGGCGCGCCGCTGTCCGTCCTGTTGCGAGGGGTGCGGGCGGACCTCATCGCCGACCGCGAGATCCGGCGGGCGGTCTCGGCAGCCCTGACCGGTCCGAGGACGTCGGCCATCCTGCTGGCGCTGTTGCCGCTCGTCGGGCTCGGCATGGGTGAGGCCATGGGAGCCCGGCCCGACCAGGTCCTGCTCCGGAGCGGGCCGGGGCAGGTGGCCCTGATCCTGGGCGTCAGCCTGGATCTCGTCGGAATCGTCTGGACCATGGCGCTGACCCAGCGGGTCCAGCCGTGAGCCCGCTCTTCTGGTTGGCCGGCGCCGGGTTTCTCGTGTGCTGTCGGTCCGGGTACCAAGGGCGGAGCCGAGTTCGGTCATCGGCCAGTCATCGGCGGACCTCGACCGCTCGTCGTGCGCGAATGCTGCCAGTCGTTGCCGCCGTGGGTGGCGGATCGTTGGGGTTGCTCCTGGCCGGGCCGGTCGCGGCCGCGGTGAGCGCAACCATCGCCGGTTTGATCACGTCTCGCCTGGGGATCGGCCACCCCGTGACGCGAACAGATTCTCGGTCGCTGGCAATGCTGCTCGACCTGATCGCAAGCGCGCTGGGTAGCGGGGCGCCCCCTGACCACGCGCTGGCATTGGTCTCCGAGGCCGTCCAAGAAACCGGTCAGCCCGAACTTGTCCGCGCCGTCGCGCCGCTGCGGCGGGTGGGCCGTTTGCTCACGCTCGGCGCGGAGCCGAAGCTCGCCTGGGCCGGCCTGGCGGAGAGCCCCGGCTACGAGGCGGCATCCCGGGCGGGACGCAGGTGTGCAGATACCGGAGCGAGACTGTCCGGAGCCTTTCGCGACCTGGCGGATGAGCTCCGCGCCGATCGCCACACCGCGGCACTGGCCAGCGCGGAGCGAGTCGGAGTGTGGTCGCTGCTACCCCTGGGCTTCTGCTTCCTGCCGGCGTTCATCTGCATCGGGATCATCCCGGTCGTTATCGGTGTCGCGGGCGAGGTGCTCGGCCACGGAGCCGGCGGCGCCTCGGGTGGTGCCGTGGGCATTGCGCCGTGAACACCCAATGATCGGTGCTTGTCGCGGAGCTATTGCAGTACGAGTTTTCGCAGCTGGTCAAGGCGGAACTCCGCGTCGGCGGCCGACGAGGCAAGCACCGTCATCAGGACCGCGCGTTCATCGACCTGCTGCGAGACGGCCATCGGATCGAGCACCACCGTCCGGCCGGCCACACCCGGCCCGGCGACGAACGAGGCGGCCAGAACCCGCTGCCCGGACAGCATGCCCGGCCAGCTCACCAGCCCCGGTTGTGAGAGGTCGATGCGTTGACGGAGTACCGGGTTACCCGCCCGCTCGACCTGCCAGTCCAGCTCGACCGACCCGGGCAGCTCTGCGCTACGACCGAGCACCAGCAGCTCCCGCCACTCGACCGTGGCGGTAGCGGCCATCTGCAACCGCACATTGATGATGACGGCACTGCCCGCCGAGACAATGACGGGCGCCGGCGCCGCGAGCAGTTCGGCGTGGGCGCCGAGGCCCACTTCCGTCGACAGCGTCGCGACCCTCCCGTCCGGCCGCCCTTGCGCGAGACTGGCGCCGGCCGCGACCAGCTCAGCCCGGGCACCGTCGGTCAGAATCAGCTCCAACGACACCTCATCCCCACTCATCGGGCCCGCGGCGGTGCCGACCAGACAGAGCCGGCACACGCCCGCGTCATCGTGGCGCACTCGTCGGATGGTGAGCGGTGGCCCGCTGGACACGTTGCGCAGAATGCCGCCGGCCTCGATGACCGCACGGGCTCGGATCCTCATGTCGAACCCGTCAGCTCGCTCCGCACGGCGCGGACCCAGGCGGCGACCGACTCGGCCCCGGGTTCGGCAACCAGTGAGGTGAACAGCACCGGGCGCCCGCTCCGCGCGGCTGCCGCATCATTCGCCATCACCGCGAGGTCGGCTCCCACCAGCGGGGCGAGGTCGGTCTTGTTGATCACCAGTAGGTCGGACCGGGTTACGCCCGGACCACCCTTGCGGGGAACCTTGTCGCCGCCCGCAACGTCGATAACGAAGATCTGCCGGTCGATCAGGCCGTAGGAGAACGTCGCGGTCAGGTTGTCCCCGCCGCTCTCGACCAAGACCAGATCCAGACCAGGGGTGTCGCGTTCGAGCTGCTCGACCATGTCCAGGTTCGCGCTGATGTCGTCACGGATGGCCGTATGCGGACAAGCTCCGGTCTGCACGGCGCGGATCCGCTCGTCAGGCAGCACCCCGGCTCGACGCAGGAACTCGGCGTCCTCCTCGGTGTAGATGTCATTGGTGACGACCGCCAACGAGAACTCGTCGGTCAGAGCACGGCAGAGGGCGGCCACCAACGCGGTCTTGCCGCTGCCCACCGGTCCACCGATCCCGATCCTGGGTACCGATCTGCCGCCCGGCAGGTTACTCGTGGAACGGCCAGCCGGAGCGCTGAACTGGGTATCGTGCTCGTGCTCGTGCTCGTGCTCGGAAGCGGTGCCGAGGCGTGTGTTGTGGGCGGGCGGAGCGGGACAGCCCCGCCGACCGTATCGATCAGGATGCAAAGAGACGCACCTCCATCTGGGCGTGGACATCGGCCAGCAGTTCGAGGGCTGGGGCGGAATCACGCGGCAGTGCAGCTAGGCCCTCGGGGTCGACCACTACCCCCGCCGCGCTGTCGGCGACCTGCTCGATCTCATCGGCCAGAGCCGCAGTCATGGCGTGCACCGCGAACGGATCCAGCCCGAGTAACCGCACCGCGGCAGACGCCGGTCCGGTACAGATCCCGAGTGCCGCGAGCCGCCCGGCGATACGAGCATCGCCCCCGCTCAGGGCGGTGGCCGCACCGAGCACGAGGGGATGGTGTGGCGCTGGGTGAGCACACCCCTGCCATTGTTGGTTCAGCGCCCCGACCTGATCAGGGACGGTGGCGCGAAGTAGCCGGTACAGCCCACTGCCCAGCTTGCGCGACGCCGTCCTGGTGGCCGCGGACGGCGTGCGGGCGCCGAATTCCGCGTCCAGGCTCGACCACGCCGATGGTTCCCAGCCCTGTTGCCAGGCCCGGCAGGCCGTTGCAGCAAAGCTGGCCACCACCCGCCCGGTGGTGTGCAGCCGGCCGCGACAGAAGTCCCGTACGTCCTCGACGGTGTCGATGTAACCGCTTGTCACCGCGGCCTCCATGCCGCCGGAGTGGCTGTGCGCGCCAGCGGGTGAGCGGGAATCGAGCATCAGCCAGAGCTGCACCGGGATACTCATCAGAAGAGGAAATACCGTTGCGCCATCGGCAGTTCCGACACCGGCTCCGGCTCGATGAGATCCCCGTCTATCCGGACCGCGAAGGTCTCGGAGTCCACGTCGATCTGCGGGAGGGCGTCGTTTTCCGGTAGGTCCGCCTTCGACAGCCGGGAGACGTCCTTCGTCGGCACCAGCGGCCGGTCCGATTCCCAGCGCTCGGCGAATCCGGACTCGAAGGCGGCCGGCGCGATGAAATGGCGCCCGAGACGGCCGGGTAGGTCACCGAACGAGCCGAACATCGGCCGGGGCAGCACCGGCTGGGGAGTCGGGATGGAGGCGTTGGCGTCACCCATGGCCGCCCAAGCGATCACTCCGGACTTGATCACCAGGTCCGGGCGGACACCGAAGAAGATCGGGTCCCAGAGCACCAGGTCGGCGAGTTTACCCACCTCCACCGAACCGATCTCGTCGTCCAAGCCGTGCGTCACCGCGGGCGCGATCGTGTACTTGGCGACGTAACGCCTGGCCCGCAGATTGTCCGCCCCGTTCGATTCACCGGCCAGGGCGCCCCGGCGGCTCTTCATCACGTGTGCCGTTTGCCAGGTTCGGATGATGGTCTCGCCGATCCGTCCCATCGCCTGTGAGTCCGAGCCGATCATGGAAATCGCGCCCAGATCATGCAGGACGTCCTCGGCGGCCATGGTCGAAGGCCGGATTCGGCTTTCTGCGAAAGCTAAATCCTCGACCAGTGACGGGTTGAGGTGATGGCACACCATCAGCATGTCCAGGTGCTCGTCGAGGGTGTTACTGGTATACGGCCGCGTCGGATTCGTCGATGAGGGCAGCACATTCGCGAACGACGCCACGCGGATGATGTCCGGTGCGTGGCCGCCGCCGGCTCCCTCGGTGTGATAGGTGTGGATCGGGCGCCCGGCGATGGCGGCCAGGGTGGATTCGAGATACCCGGCCTCGTTGAGGGTGTCGGTATGGATCGCGGCCTGGACTCCGGCGGCCTGGGCCACGGTCAGGCAAGCGTCTATCGCGGCCGGTGTGGTCCCCCAGTCCTCGTGCAGTTTGAAGCCGGCGGCACCGGCTCGCAGCTGCTCCCACAGGCCCTCGCTCGACACGGTATTGCCTTTGCCCAACAGCACGATGTTGACCGGCCACGCTGTCAATGACCGCAACATCGCGTCCAGCCAGAACGCACCGGGCGTCACCGTGGTCGCCTTGGTGCCGTCGGCCGGGCCGGTACCACCACCGATCAGCGTGGTCATGCCAGCCGCCATGGCCACCGGGATCTGCTGAGGCGCGATCAGGTGCACATGGCTGTCGACGCCACCGGCGGTCAGGATCTTGCCGTTGCCCGCAATGACCTCGGTCGACGGCCCGATGACCAGTTCCGGGCTGACGCCGTCCATGATGTCGGGGTTGCCGGCCTTGCCGAGGGCGACGATGCGGCCGTCGCGGACGCCGACGTCGGCCTTGACCACGCCCCAGTGATCGAGCACCACGACACCGGTGATGATCAGGTCGGGCGTGCCCTCGGCCCTGGTTGCCCTCGACTGTCCCATGGACTCGCGGATGACCTTGCCGCCACCGAACAATGCCTCGTCACCGGCCAGATTCACTCCGGATGGAGTGGGCACCGGGCCACCACACCGGTCCTCGGTCACCTCGATCAGCAGCTCGGTGTCAGCCAGCCGCACCCGATCCCCGACGGTTGGACCGTACAACGCGGCGTAGCGACTGCGCGACAGTGAGCTCATATCGTGCCGGGAGGCGAATCGAGCGGGCCGGCATACTCCTGCCGAAGCCCGGGAACGGTGCGGCGTCCGGCCAGCGCCACCAGCCCGATGCTGCGGGACATGCCTGGCTCGAACCGGACGGAGGTGCCGGCCGGGATGTCCAGACGGAAGCCATGGGCGGCCGCGCGGTCGAAGGACAAGCCAGGGTTGACCGCGGCGAAGTGGTAATGGGAGCCGACCTGAATTGGTCTGTCCCCGGTGTTCTCGACCAGCAATTCGATTCTCCGCCGTCCGGCGTTGAGCTCGATGTCCCCGGCCACCGTGAACACCTGCCCCGGGACCACCCTGCGATGCCCGCTGCGATGCTCACTCATGTTGCACCCGGCTCTTCGCGCAAGCGCTCATCGCTGCATTCGCTCCGCTCCGCACTCATGAGATCGGGTCGTGGACGGTCACCAGCTTGGTCCCATCCGGGAACGTCGCCTCGACCTGAACTGAGTCGAGCATCTCCGGCACCCCGTCGAGGACATCGTCAGCACTCAGCACGGCTCGGGCGGTGCTCATCAACTCGGCGACCGTACGGCCGTCGCGGGCGCCCTCGAGCACGTACGAGGTCAGGATGGCCACCGCCTCCGGGTAGTTGAGCTTCAGCCCGCGCGCCTTGCGCCGCTCGGCGACATCAGCGGCGAGGGTGATCAGCAACCGTTCGCGCTCGTGCTCGGTCAGCCGCATGACCGACACCCTAGCGTCACGGAGGTTTCCGCCGTGTGACAACGGAAAAAGGTCACCAGTCACGCATATCGATTGCTAGGGTCGATAAAATCCCTCGATGAGGAGCGTCGGCGATGAGCGTCTCGACCCACGTACTCGACACGGTAACTGGACGCCCCGCAGTCGGGGTTCTGGTCGTCCTGGAGAAACTGGACGAGCAGGCTGATCCGGCCCGGTGGACGTTGCTGGCCGAACGGGTCACCGATTCCGAAGGCCGGATCGCGGACTTCGCCTCGAGCCAGCCGACCGCGGCTGGTTCCGGCAACGTTCGATTGCGTTTCGACACCGGCGGCTATTTTCGCGGCGAGACCTTCTATCCCGAGGTGATCGTGACCTTCGCGATCCAGGACCCGGCGGCGCACCATCATGTGCCCCTGCTGCTCAGCCCGTATGGCTACTCGACCTATCGGGGGAGTTAGCTGGAATCGGGCGCCACCGTGGCGGTAACCCAGCGGGATCACAGTGGCGAGCCAGCGGCCACGACACAGCACAAGGGGGAGACAGTCGTTGATCATGATCGAGGGCTGTGCCGTGGCGGCGGTCGACGGGGCCGGGACCGAATACCCCAGTGGCTACGTCGTGCTGGACGGAACCCGGATTGTGGCAGTCGGTGCCACACCGGTACCACCGGAATACGCCGCGTGCACGAGTCGGATCGACGGTTCCGGGTGCCTGCTCACGCCTGGCTTGGTGAATACCCACCATCACCTCTATCAATGGCTGACTCGCGGGTTCGCCACGGACACCACGCTCTTCGGCTGGCTCACCACCCTGTACCCGATCTGGGCGCGCATCGATGCCGAACGCGTCTACGACGCAGCTGCGGCGAATCTCGGCTGGCTGGCGTTGACCGGATGTACGACGAGCACCGACCATCATTACGTGTTTCCCCGGCATGGCGGTGATCTGCTCGAGGCCGAGATCAAAGCGGCGGCCGACATCGGATTGCGCTTCCACCCGGCTCGGGGCTCGATGAACCTCGGCGAGTCGGCCGGTGGCCTGCCACCCGATTCGGTGGTCGAGGCGCACGACCACATTCTGGCGGCAACCGACGCGGCGATCGACCGCTGGCACGACAATTCATTCGACTCGATGCTGCGGATAGCGGTCGCTCCGTGCTCGCCGTTCTCGGTGACAGCGGAGCTGATGCGCGATTCGGCGGCGCTGGCTCGGGCCAAGGGAGTCCGGTTGCACACCCATCTGGCCGAAACGCTGGACGAGGACGACTTCTGCCGTGAGACCTACGGCAGGACACCGGCCGAGTACGCCGAAGATCTGGGCTGGCTCGGCCCCGACGTCTGGATGGCGCACTGCGTTCACCTCTCCGACGAGGCCATCCGCCGCTTCGCCACCACCGGCACCGGTGTGGCGCACTGTCCCACCTCGAATGGACGACTCGGGGCGGGGGCCGCGCCGGTCACCGAACTGCTCGCCGCCGGCGCATCGGTCGGACTGGGAGTCGATGGGTCGGCGTCCAACGAATCAGGGCGGATGGTTGACGAGTTGCACCAGGCGCTGCTGGTAGCGCGGGTCCGGCGGGGTCCATTGGCGCTCACGGCCAGGGATTCACTCGTCATGGCCACCCACGGTGGGGCGCGGTGCCTAGGCCGGCAGGATGAGATCGGCTCGATAGAGGTGGGCAAATTGGCCGACCTGGCGCTGTGGCGAGTTGACTCGCTCGGCGGCGCCGGCGTCGCCGATCCGGTGATCACCCTGGTATTCGGAGCACCGGAGCTGGAGCGGCTGTTCGTCGGTGGCCGGGCCGTTGTGGAAGGCGGCCGTCTGCTTACCGCGGATGAATCCGCACTTGCCGGACGAGCGGCCCGGGCCAGTGCGGCGATCCGCCAAGACGGATGAGCGCTGGCCTCGTGCAGCCGATCGGAATAGGGCCGGCTCGACCGACTGAGTAAGGGGAACGAAGATGGCGGTGCTGGGTTTCAACCGGTACGGCAAGGCCGAAGTCCGGGTGGTGCGGGTCAGCCGCGGTACCGGCCCCGACGGTAACGATGAGCTTCGTGACTGGAACGTGTCCTCGAGCCTGTCGGGAAAGCTTGACGCCGTGCACCTGACCGGTGACAACTCCGCAGTCCTGACAACCGATACTCAGAAGAACACTAGCTACGCCTTTGCCAAGACGCTCGGTGTCGTCGAGCCGGAGGCATACGCCCTGGCCCTGGCCGAGCATTTCGTCTCCAGCCAGGAGGCGATCACCAGAGCCCGCATTTCGGTCGAGGAATACGGCTGGCACCGAATCGGCGCCGGTGGGCACTCGTTCGTACGATCCGGACAGCAGATCCGGACCGCGACCGTCGTGCACGATCAGGATCTCGGCAGCTCCGTCGTGGCAGGCGTCGCCGACCTGGTCGTGATGAACACGACGAACTCCGAATTCTGGGGGTTTCCGAGGGATCGATACACCACGCTGGCCGAGACCAAGGACCGGATCCTGGCCACCGAGGTGACTGCTAGCTGGCGGTTCCGAGGCATGACCGGGAGCGGCGGACCGGACTACGGACAGGTCTACGCCAGAGCTACCCGGACGCTGTTGGACACCTTCGCCGGCACGTACAGCTATTCGCTCCAGCAGATGCTGTACATGATCGGGGAGAAGATCCTGGCGACCGTCCCGGACTTGTGCGAAGTGCGATTGGCCTTGCCCAACAGGCATCATTTCCTGGTGGATCTGGCACCGTTCGGCCTGACGAACGACAACGAGGTGTACCTCGCTGCCGATCGTCCCTATGGACTCATCGAGGGCCAGGTTCTCGCGGATGACGCACCCGATGCGGGCCTGGCATGGAACTGATGTGGATGCCTCGGCAGGGCCGTTGGCAGGTCCAGATCACTTCATCGGAAAGCCTTGGCCAGTCGCAGCCGAACGATCTTGGCGAGCTCGACACGGACCACCTGTTGTTCCACCAGCACCGGATTGGCCATCCGGTTCTGCAGCGCTTGCAGCATCTGCTCGGTGGACAGGCCGGTGGCACAGATCAGAAAGACTTGGTCGAAGCGTCGCTCGTAGGCCCGGTTCGCCTGGAGCAGTTGCTGCCGTACCGAGGTGGGCAGGGCCGCCGTGGCTGACTGCTCCTGTCTCGACCAGGCCGACTCCCGGTCCGAGCCGGTCGTCCGGTCGCCTATCCGCGGGTGGGCGGAAAGGGCCTCGGCCAGCTCCACTACCCCGAGCGTGGCGATGAGCGCGTCCGATACCCGGCTCAGGTTGGTCAGGGTATGCAGCGGGCGGGCGCCGACCAGCGCAGCCCGCCAGCGTGTGCTTGCGCAACAGGGCCTCAGCAGCTCCGAAGCGTCCTCGGCCGCGATCCGGTCGAACTCCGCAACGGACACAGTCGCATCAGCCGTCCCGGTCTCATCAGCCGTCCCGGTCTCATCGGCCGTCCCGGTCCCGGCGGCCGTCCCGGTCTCGGCGGCGGTCATGGTCTCATCGGCCGTCCCGGTCTCATCGGCCGTCATGGCATCAGCATGAACGACGTGTCCGTACGCAGCAAGCGGATCGTTACCAGCGAGGGCGAGCTGGACGGTGTCCTGACGATCAGGGGCAGCAAGATCATAACGGTGCAGGCCGTCGCCGAGGCACCCGCTGCGCAGCGAACCGACGTGCTGGTGCCCGACGACTGCGTTGTCATACCGGGTCTGGTCGACAGCCACGTCCACATCAACGAGCCCGGCCGGACTGAGTGGGAGGGATTCGCCTCCGCCACCGCCGCTGCTGCGGCGGGCGGTGTGACCACGGTGGTGGACATGCCCCTCAACAGCATCCCGCCCACCGTCGACGTCGAAGCCCTGCGGATCAAACAGGCCGCCGCGCTGGATCGGATCTCCGTCGATGTGGCGTTCTGGGGCGGCGCGGTGCCCGGAAATCTCGACCGGCTGCGACCTATGCACGAGGCCGGCGTGGTGGGCTTCAAATGCTTCCTGCTGCCATCCGGCGTCGACGAGTTCGGCTACCTTGATCAGCCGGCGCTCTTCGCGGCGATGGCCGAGATCGCGTCGTTCGGCGGACTGCTGATCGCCCATGCCGAAGACCCCGCGGTGATCGAGTCGGCGCCGGCACCGACCGGCCGCAGTTATGCGAACTTTCTCGCCTCCCGGCCACCTCAGGCCGAGCACGCGGCGATCGGCCTGCTAATAGAGGGAATTCGGCGCACCGGCTGCCGCAGCCATATCGTGCACCTGTCCAGCGCCGGGGCCCTGGACCCCATCGCAGCCGCGAAGGACGAAGGCCTGCCGCTGAGCGTGGAGACCTGTCCGCACTACCTCACGCTGTCCGCCGCCCTGGTGCCCGACGGTGCCACTCAGTTCAAGTGTTGCCCGCCGATCCGGGATGCCGGCAACGCCGACGCGCTCTGGGACGCGCTCGCGGACGGTCTGATCGATTGCGTGGTGTCCGATCATTCGCCGTCTACCGTGAACCTCAAGCATCTGGACACCGGCGATTTCGGGGTGGCTTGGGGTGGCATCGCGTCGCTCCAGCTGGGATTGCCGGTCATGTGGACCGCAGCCGCCCAGCGCGGTCACACCTGGTCGGAGCTGGTGCAATGGATGGCGCTGGGGCCTGCCGAGCTGACCGGGCTGGCCGAGGACGACCGGGTCGGTGGCGGCAAGGGCAGGCTCGCGGCCGGCTATGACGCCGACTTCTGCGTTGTCGCCCCGGACGAGACCCTGGTCGTGGACCCCCGGACGCTACTGCACCGCAATCCGATAACGCCGTACGCCGGCGCTATGCTTCGCGGGGTGGTCCGCGAAACGTGGTTACGAGGTAACCGAATCGACCCGGCGCGCCCGGGTGGGCGGCTGCTGGCCCGATCGGTGCTCCGGACATGAGCAGGTGCCGTCGATGACCGACTTCACAGCCTGGCCCGAGGTAGCGGCACGAAGTATCGGTGGCAGCGTGATCGCCACCAGCGACGAGCTCTTCGCCCCGGCGGACAACCTGATAATTGACGGCCCGGCGGTTCACGACGCCACCGCTTTCTCCTCACGTGGAAAGGTCTACGACGGCTGGGAGACTCGCCGCCGCAGGCAGGATCGCGGGCAGGGCGTCGACTGGGCCGTCATCCGCCTCGGTGCACCGGCAGTGATCCGTGGTGTCGTGGTGGATACGGCCTTCTTCACCGGTAACTTCCCGCCGTTCGCGTCGATCGAGGGCACCACCCTGCTCGGCTATCCCAGTCCGGACGAGGTCCTCGCGGCGTCCTGGATGCCGTTGCTGGACAAGACCGAACTCGACGGCGACACGGCAAACGCCTTTGCCATCTCGGTGGCCGAGCGACTGATCACCCACCTCCGACTCAGCATCTACCCCGACGGTGGGGTCGCCCGGTTGAGGGTGCACGGCGAGATCGTCGCCGACCCGAGGTTCCTGGGCGGCCGCATCGACCTGGCTGCAACCGTCCACGGCGCCCGAATAACCGGCTGCAGCAACATGTTCTACGCCTCACCGGCCAACCTGATCGCCCCGGGTCGCTCGCGAGTGATGTCGGACGGCTGGGAGACCGCCCGCCGGCGGGACGATGGAAATGACTGGGTCACCGTTGTCCTGGCGGGGGCGGCCTTCGTCGATGATGTCGTCATCGATACCTCACGGTTCGTCGGCAATGCGCCGGGGCAGGTTCGGCTGACCGATGCCAGCACCGGGACGGAACTGCTCGGCCTGACCCGGTTGCAACCTGACACCGTACATCGCTTTCCGGTTGCCCAGCGCGAAGCTGTGACTGAGGTGCGAGTGGATGTCTTTCCCGACGGCGGCCTGTCACGGTTGCGGGTCAACGGGCGGTTGACCGACGTGGCGAAATCCGACGTGGCGAGCCGCTGGCTGTCCCTGCTCCCGCCGGATCTCGCCATCGGTATCGACCCAGCTACCTTCTTCGACTGAGCCTGACCTCCGGAGGGATTGCCGTGACCCCTGAGACATCCGAGGTGACCGCCGATCTGATGCGTCGGCTGGACGACCTGCTCAGTGCAGATGACCACGAGCGGGACACCCGCTACCCCGGGCCGATGCGCAGCCGCCAACCGGTCCACACGGTCTACGTGCCGGGCGACCGGTACCACGCCGCAACCGTGGCCGAATGGCGCAGCGCTGCGCTGGAATGTCTCGATGAGTACGGGCCGATCGACGCGCACGTCCCGCGTCGGTCGCAGTTGCCCGCTGGGGACCTGGACGCGAAGGTCCGGGCCAAGCTGTCGCGGGAGCCGATCGAGGACCTGCGGATTGACTTCGAGGACGGGTACGGCAACCGTGCCGACTCCGAGGAGGACGAGCACGTTGTCGCGGCTGCGATATCGCTGTCGGACTCGATTGCCGAGGGCACCGTTCCGGTCGCGATCGGACTCCGGGTGAAGTCGTTGGAGGGACCGACGCGGCGCCGAGCCGTCCGCACCCTGCAGCTCTTCCTCAGCACACTGCTCACCGCGGCCGACCCTGCGGTGGCCTCGCCCGGCGACGGCCTACCCGACGGCTTCCGGATCACCCTGCCGAAGGCCACCTCGGTGGCCCAGGTCGTGGCCATGACGCAGATCTGTGCCCAACTCGAGGTGGACCACCGCCTACGGCAGCGTCGACTGCGTTTCGAGATCCAGGTCGAGACACCGCAGGCCATTCTCAGCTCGGATGGCACCACCCTGCTGAGCCGAATGATCCAGGCCAGTGACGGACGGTGTATCGGATTGCACTACGGCACCTACGACTACTCGGCCTCAGTCGGAATCGCCGCCGCATTTCAGAGCATGGACCACCCGGCCGCCGACTACGCCAAGGCGGTGATGCAGGTGGCGGCAGCAGGCACTGGCGTACCGCTCTCGGACGGTTCGACCAACATCCTGCCGATCGGTGAAGCCGCGGACGTGCACGCCGGGTGGCAGTTGCACGCCCGGCTGGTACGGCGGTCCCTGGAACGCGGGTTCTATCAGGGTTGGGACCTGCACCCCGCGCAGCTACCTACTCGATTCGCCGCCACCTTCGCCTTCTACCGCGACTCGATGCCGGCCGCGGTGGCTCGCCTGCAGCGCTACCGGTCGAGGTCGGCGGGCGGCATCATCGACGAACCGGCGACCGCGCAGGCGCTTGCGGGCTACCTGTGCCGAGGGCTGGACTGCGCGGCGATCAGCGAGGACGACATCGCGGCCCTGCTCGAAGAGACGGCACCGCTGGATCGGAGCGTGCTCGAAGGCCTCGCGCGCCGATGATCGGCCGCTCGCTCAGCGGGCGGCGTTCTGAGGAATTCCTCGCGTGCTCGCCGCTGCGGTCCCCGGCGAAGTAGCCACCGCGGACGTGGCGTCGCGTTGTGCTCTCGTCGGTGGCTCGGGCAGCAGGTCAGGGCGCGTCCTGTTCGGTGACCAGCAGGGTGAAGGTCGGCGGATCGTTACGGCTCAGGTGCAGGCGGGCTCCCTCGGCCTCGGCCAGGATGCGCGCCAGCACAAGTCCCCGGCCGTGGTGGGTCTGGTCAGCCGGCCGCTGGGCGAACAGCCCTGTGGAGTCCAGCGAGAGCGCGGGTCCCTCATCGGAGACGTCGATCGCGATCGTCCCCGCCAACTCGCGAACCGTGACCGTGATCGCGCCCTGGCCGTGCTGCAGGGCGTTGTCCACCAACACATCGAGGATCTGCTCTGCGGCTCCAGGGGAGATCCGCAGCGGCGAGGCCGGATCGGGCACAGCGCTGATGCGCAGGGGGCGTCCCAGAGCAGCCAGCCGACCGTGCCACCGAAGATGTACTCGCGCCAGCAACGAACCGGCGTCCACGACGGCTGGACGGGGTTGATCGCGGGCCAGTGACAACAACGTGGCTATCGTGTCCTCCACCTGGTCCGCCGTCGTCAGGGCGCGTGTGACGGCGGCCCGAAGGTCGATGCCGGGATCATCGAGCGCCGATTCGAGTTCGAGCCGCATCCCGGTCAGCGGGGTCCTGAGCTGGTGGGATGCATCGGCGGAAAATGCTCGTTCGCGCTGGAGCATCCGATCGATTCGCTCCGAACTCTCGGCGAGGGCCGCCCTCAAGGTGTCGAGTTCATCGATACCGGAACGGGCTGAGCTGGCCGCGAAATCCGGCTCACCGATCCGGCCGGCGGAGACGGCAAGCTCTTCCAACGGACCGGCGAGACGGCGCGAATACCGTCCGGCCATGACCGCGGTCGCGCCGACCGCAACCAAGCCCAGGCCGAGCATGGCGGCCCAAGCCACGGCGATTCGCTGGTTGACCTGGGCGTGGGAGGAGGTGATCAGCACGACTCCGGTTATCGTGTCGCCGTCGGAAACCGGAGCGGCTGCAGCGATCCGTCCGTCCACCGACCCGGCCGCGGCCGTCCCGGAGACTGCGGCTCGGACCACCGGTGCGGCCTGCACGGGTCCCGAACCGCCTACGCGGGTGCCCGTGGCGTCGTAGACGCTGATCGTCGTCCCCGGTTCGGCGTTGCCGGCTTCGGCTTGGGCGCGGCCCAGGTCACCGGAGACCTTGGCCGCGACGCTGGCGGCGTTGCGTTGCAGTTCCAGCCGCTCGTCGCTCACCAGGTACCTGGCCACGGCCACCCCGAGCGGGATCGCGAACAGCAGGACGGCCAGCGCGGCTGTGAGCGAGGCGAGCACGGTGATCCGGCGTCTCATGAACTTCCTTTCCGTGCTTGTCACCGAAGTCTGGCACCGTCCTGCTGAGTCGCGGACCGGTGGCGGATTTTTTGCCGTCCGCTAACCCTGAGCGATCCATCCGCTTACCAGCCCATGCCTAGCGTCGAGCACGGCACCGTGAGCTCGGCGCCGACAGAGCTGATGACGATGGGACTCACATGGTCTGGAAACAACGACGGGTCACCTGCGGATGGCTAGCGGCAGCGTCGGTCCTAACCCTGGTCGCCTGTGGTGGCAACTCGGCGACGCCGACGTCCCATGGCAGCTCGGCGCCGGGTGGTAGCGCGACGGCTTCCGGTGTCGAGACGAATCCGGGTGGAGACATCCCGGACAGCCAGGCCTTCGTCACGTTCAGCGATCCGGCCGGGCAGTTCACGGTGACGGTGCCCGAGGGGTGGGCCCAGACCAGCACCGGGACGACGACCCTGTTCAGCGACAAGTACAACAGCATCGCGTTGAACACCGTCGCGGCTGTCGTTGCTCCCACCGTCGAGTCCGCCCGGTCGGTCGAGCTGCCAAAGATCCAGACGACCGCGACCGGTTTCTCGGCGGGCAAGGTCGCATCCGCGAGCCGGCACGCCGGTACCGCGGTGGTGTTGACGTACCAGGCGCACTCGGCGCCGAACGCGGTCACCGGCAAGGTGGCGGTGGAAGCAGTCGAGCGGTATGAGTTCTGGCGTGCCGGTCACGAGGTGGTGCTGACGCTGTCGGCGCCGGTCGGCTCGGACAACGTCGACCCATGGCGCAAGGTCACCGACTCGTTCGCGTGGCGGGGCTGATGCGCGCGGATGCGCCCGATGACCCGTCCGCCAGGGAGCGCGGATCGGTCGATGCAGCGTTGCAAGCCAGCTCGCTGTACCGGTTCTTCCGGGCCGGTGACGAGGAAACCCTTGCGTTGCAAGGTGTTTCGATCAGGCTCGACGCCGGTGAGCTGGTCGCGGTGGTCGGGCCGTCCGGCTCCGGGAAGTCAACCCTGCTCTCCTGCCTGGCCGGCCTCGACGAGCCGGACGGCGGCACCGTGCGGGTCGCCGGCTGGCGGATCAGCCACCAGCCCGAGCCGATCCGGGCCCGGCTTCGCGCGCGGCGCATCGGACTGCTGCTACAGACCGGAAACCTGTTCTCCCACTTGAGCGTCGCGCAGAACGTTGACATGGCCCAGCAGCTTGCCAACGGCCGACCGGCTGACCGCGCCGATGTCGCCGAGCTGCTCGAGTCACTTGGTATCGCGGATCGCGCGCACGCCAAACCGGATGAACTGAGCGGCGGTGAGTCCGCGCGCGCCGGACTTGCCGTCGCCCTGGCGAACGATCCGGTGGTACTGCTCGCCGACGAGCCCACCGGAGAACTGGATGCGGTGACCGAGCAACAGGTTCTGGCCCTCTTACGGGCCCGAGCCAACGCCGGCGTCGCTATCCTCATCGCCAGCCACAGCCCGGCCGTCGCCCGCGCCGCGGATCGGGTCATCAGCCTGTCCGATGGACGGATAGCTGCATGAGCGGGCCGAAGGACACCTCCGATTCGACTGTCGCCGGCGCGACGGCAGCGGTGCTGGACCGCCAATCGGCTGACGCGCCCCTGGTGCGCTGCGAGGGTGTGGGACGGACCTACGGCACGGGACCGTTGGCCGTCGTCGCGGCCTACGACATAACCTGCGAGGTGCCGCGCAGCGCGCGAATCGCCTTGACCGGCCCGTCCGGATCGGGCAAATCAACCTTGTTGCACATGCTGGCCGGACTGGAACCCCCGACCGTCGGCCGGCTGAGTTGGCCCGGCCTGGGCGGTCATCCAATCGACCGCCCAGGCCGGACCGGCGTCATCTTCCAGGGCCCAAGCCTGTTGCCGGCACTGTCGGTCATCGAGAACGTGACACTGCCCCTACTGCTGGGCGACGTCGAGGATGCGCTGGCCCGGTCCCGAGCGAAGGACGCTCTGGGACGGGTTGGTCTGGCCGATCTCAGCGCCGCCCTGCCCGAGCAACTGTCCGGCGGTCAGGCCCAGCGGGTGGCGGTGGCGCGGGTGCTGGCATCCGCGCCGGCCCTCATCCTCGCCGACGAACCGACAGGCCAGCTCGATCATGTAGCCGCGAGCGCGGTGATCGACTTACTGCTGTTGGCCAGTGCGGAACTCGATGCGGCCCTGGTCGTGGCCACGCACGATCCACTGATTGCCGAACGACTGACGGAGCAATGGCGAATGAATGACGGAACTCTGCGCAACCAGGCGGCCAGGGACACGCTCGACGGCGGCCGGGCATGACCCGCACCTGGTTGGCCGGCTTGCTTACCCGCCAGCCTGTCCGGCTCCTTTCCAGCGCGGTGGGTATAGCGGTCGCCGTCGCGCTGCTGGCCAGCCTCGGCTCGTTCCTGGCCCAGTCAAAGGCCAGCATGACCGACCGCGCGGTCCGCTCGGTCGCGGTCGATTGGCAGGTCCAGGTTCACTCCGGCGCTGATCCCGCTACGGTGCTGACGGCATTGCGGGCAGTGAATTCGGTGCGCGCAACGGCGGTGGTGGACTTCGCCGCCACCACCGGTATGACCGCGACCACGGGCGGCAGTCGGCAGAGCACCGGAGCCGGCGTGGTACTCGGTCTGCCGGATTCCTACCGATCGCAGTTTCCTGGTGAGCTGCGGACGCTGGCCGGTGCCGATGCTGGCGTCCTGCTGGCTCAACAGACCGCGTCCAACCTGCACGCGGCGCCTGGGGACAAGATCGTCCTCGGTCGCGCCGGCCTGGCTCCGGTGACGCTGACGGTGACTGGCGTCATCGATCTGCCGCAAGCGGATTCGCTCTTCCAGACTGTCGGGGCACCGGTCGGTTCGCAGCCGACTGCACCGCCGGACAACGTGCTGGTGCTGCCGCAGAACAGTTGGCACCGCTACTTCGACCCGCTCGCCGGCACTCGTCCGGATCTCATCAAAACCCAGATCCACGTGGCACGGGAGCATCACCTGCCGGCTGACCCGGCTGCCGCCTACACGTCGGTGACGGCGGCGGCCCACAACCTGGAGGCAGCCACCGCTGGTGCAGCCGTGGTGGGTAACAACCTCGGGGCCGCCCTCGGGGCGGCGCGACAGGACGCGGCCTACGCCCAGGTTCTCTTCTTGTTCCTCGGGGTTCCCGGGGCGGTGCTGGCGGCTCTGCTCACCGCCACGATCGCGACAGCAGGCTCGGTGCGACGCCGCAACGAGCAAGCGTTGCTCCGGGTGCGGGGCGCCTCGGAGCGCCAACTCGCCCGACTGGTTGCGGTCGAGGCCGCCGTCATCGCGGTGATCGGATGTGTGCTCGGGCTGGCCGGAGCCGCGGTCGTCGGCTACGTCGTGTTCGCCTCCGCCGGTTTCGGTACCTCGGCGGGAACCGCGGCGCTCTGGGCCGGGCTGGCCGCCGGCGCGGGAATCCTGATAGCTGGTGGCGCAATTCTGTTGCCGGCTCGACGTGATCTCCACCAGAGCACCGTCAACTCCGCTCGCGCCGTGGTGGGCGCGCACCACTACCCATGGTGGGCGCGGTACGGAATCGACATCGCGGTCCTGATCGGGTCTGGCCTGATCTTCACCGCTACCAGCCGAAACGGCTATCAGCTTGTGCTCGCGCCGGAGGGCGTGCCGACCATCTCGGTGTCCTATTGGGCTTTCGCCGGTCCTGCCCTGTTGTGGCTGGGCGCCGGACTGCTGATCTGGCGGCTCACCGACCTGTCCCTGGGCCGAGGGCGACCGCTCACCTCCCGGCTGCTTCGTCCGCTGGCCGGACGGTTGGCCGGGACGGTGGCCGCAGGTATGTCACGCCAGCGTCGGCCCTTGGTCAAGGCGGTGGTGGTTTTGGCGTTGGCTCTGGCGTTCGCGGTGTCCACCGCAACCTTCAACGCCACCTACCGTCAGCAGGCCGAGGCCGATGCACAGCTCACCAACGGCGCCGATGTGACGGTCACCGAGTCACCGGGCCGGACGGTCGGGCCGGCGGCGGCAGCTCAACTGGCTTCGGTCAGCGGCGTGCGAGCGGTGGAACCGGTTCAGCACCGATTCGCCTACATCGGCACCGATCTGCAGGACCTGTACGGGGTCAGGCCGGACACCATTCGGCACGCCACCGCATTGCAGGACGGATATTTCAGCGGCGGAACCGCGGCCGGGCTGATGTCGATCTTGGCGCACCAACCGGACTCCATCCTGGTGTCTGCCGAGACGGTAAAGGATTATCAGCTCCACACCGGTGACACGCTGACCCTGCGGCTCGTCGATGCTCGCACCCAGCGCCGGATCGCGGTTCCATTTCACTACGTCGGGGTCGTGTCGGAGTTCCCGACGGCTCCGAAGGACAGCTTCTTCGTCACCAACGCGAACTACGTCGCCCAGCGGACCGGCAGCGACGCAGTCGGCAGTTTCCTCGTCGATACCGGCGGAAAGCAGATCGGCTCGATAGCCCGTGACCTTCAGCGGGTGGTGGGTACCTCGGCATCCGTGACCGACATCGCCACCGTGCGCAAGACGGTCGGTTCCAGTTTGACCGCAGTGGATCTGGTCGGTCTGACTCGGGTGGAGCTCACCTTCGCCCTCTTGATCGCGGTGTCCGCCGCGGGGCTGGTGCTGGCCCTGGGGCTGGCTGAACGGCGCCGCAGCTTGGCGATCATTACCGCGCTGGGGGCGCGACCCAAGCAGTTGCGGGCCTTCATCGCCAGCGAAACCCTGGTGCTGGGGGTCGGCGGCCTGATCTTCGGGGCAATGACCGGCTGGTTGCTGGCGCGAATGCTGGTCAAGGTGCTGACCGGCGTCTTCGATCCGCCGCCAACGGTGCT
>JAVEET010000261.1 GCA_030840295.1 Pseudonocardiales bacterium | reverse complement strand
GGCCGGGTCATCGGCCGCAGCGGGCGCACCGCGAAGGCGCTACGGCAGGTTGTCAACGGCGTCGGTGGCAAGGGCATCCGGGTGGATGTCGTCGACACCGACGAGCGCCGCTGACGCTCGTCGAAGCATCGCGATGACAGTGCTGTGAACGAGAAAGCTGTGAACGAAACGCCGCCGGCCGGCAGCCTCGACTCCCATGGCGCCCTTCGGGGTCCAGGGGTTGTCGCTGTCGGCCGGATCGGTAAGGCGCACGGAATCCGCGGTGCGGTGTACGTCGAGCCGTGGACCGATGCACCCGAGGAACGCTTCCTTCCCGGTGCTGTGCTCGACACCGACCCGGTCGGTCGGGGCCCGCTGACAGTGGCCGAGGTCCGCTCGCACTCGGGCAAACAGGTCGTCCAGTTCGTTGGAATCGATGACCGCAACACCGCCGAGGCGATCCGGGGCACCGTGCTGGTGATGCCCGCATCCGCGCGTCCGCTGCTGGACGATCCCGACGAGTTCTACGACACCGACCTGATCGGACTCGCCGTCCGGCAACTGGACGGAACCGCGGTCGGGTCGGTCACCGACGTCCTGCATTCGCCGGCGGACAGCCTGCTTGCGATCGACGTCGACGGCCGCGAGGTGCTGGTGCCGTTCCGCAAGCAGTTCGTTCCGGTGGTGGATCTGACCGCGGGCACGCTCACCATCGATCCTCCGGACGGGTTGCTGGACCTGTGACGAACGGGCCAGCTGACGGCGTCCAGCCTGCGGTGCCCGATCAGGCCGTCGATATCGTCACGATCTTTCCGGAGTATCTCGCGCCATTGCGGGAATCCCTGCTCGGCCGGGCCATCGCCCGCGGCCAGCTACGGGTGGATGTGCACGACCTGAGATCGTGGACCGATGATGTCCATCGGACCGTCGATGACACGCCCTACGGCGGCGGTCCGGGCATGGTCATGCTGGCCGAGCCGTGGGCGCGGGCGTTGGATGACCTGGCCCCGCCGGAGTCCTCGGCCCAACCCCGGCTGATCGTCCCGACTCCCACCGGTCGACGGTTCACCCAGGAGATCGCGGCCGAGTTGGCCGAACAGAAGTGGCTGCTGTTCGCCTGCGGGCGCTACGAAGGGATCGATGCCCGGCTGACCGACTACGCCCGCAAGCGCATGGTCGTCGACGAGATCAGCCTCGGGGACTACGTGCTGTGCGGGGGCGAAGTTGCGGTCCTCGTCATCATGGAGGCCGTGGCCAGGCTGATGCCCGGGGTTCTGGGCAACGCGGCATCGGCCGCCGAGGACTCGTTCACCGATGCGGTGGACGGCCTGTTGGAGGCACCGGTCTATACCAAACCGGCGACCTGGCGTGGACTGAACGTGCCCGAAGTGCTGCTGTCAGGCCACCACGGCAACATCGCTGACTGGCGGCGGCAGCAGTCGGTCGAACTCACCCGCCGCCGCCGTCCGGATCTGCTCGAGGGTTGAAGTCCCAACCGCCCCGGTTTCAGGTTTGGGCGGCAGTTGTGGCACCATTACGAGGTTGCCTTGCGACTGCCGCAGCCGATTCTGGCCGTGGCCGGTGTGCGGTGAGCAGCAGCAAGTCACTGGCGAGATCAATCGAAGACATACGCGATTGACGTTCGTGTGCCCACACCCGGACGTCAGACACGAAGGAAGCAGAGCCGAGATGAGCAGCACCCTGCAGACGCTGGACGCCGAGTCGCTCCGGAGTGACATCCCAGAATTCCGGGCCGGCGACACCCTCAAGGTGCACGTGCGGGTCATCGAGGGTGCGCGGTCCCGTGTTCAGGTATTCCAGGGCGTGGTAATCCGTCGGCAGGGCGGTGGCCTGCAGGAGACGTTCACCGTCCGCAAGGTCAGCTTCGGCGTCGGCGTCGAGCGCACCTTCCCGGTGCACACCCCGGTAATCGACAAGATCGAGGTCGTGACCCGTGGCGACGTCCGTCGCGCCAAGCTCTACTACCTGCGTGATCTGCGTGGTAAGAAGGCCAAGATCAAGGAGAAGCGGGACAACGTCTCCCGCTAGATGCTGACCCCGTCTGCCGTAGGTTCGATTGTGTCGGGGTGTCGGTAAGCCGATATGGCCAAAGACACCAGCGGGCGTTCCGGGTTTTGGGGTGCGGAGAGTTCTGGCGGCGGCGACCGTCGGGTCGAGCGTCCGGATCTAGCCGCGACCGCGCAACCGCCGTCCAAAGAGTCCGCGTCCAACACCTCGTCGGTCAATCAGCCGTCGGTCAATCAGCCGTCGGTCAATCAGTCGCTGGACTCAGAGCAGCCAATCGCCGAGCCGTCCGCGCCCGACGCAGCCGCCGTTGACGACGCAGCCGCCGTTGACACAGCCGCAGCGCAGGGGCCCGTCGTCGATCCCGTCGAACCGGCGGTGAGCCCGCCGGGCGATCCCGCGCAGAACACCCGAGCAGCGTTCGATCTCCGCCATCCCTTCCGCCGCTCCGCGGCCGCGGGTGACAAACGCCGGCACGGCAAGGCGTCGAAGTTCGAACTGCCGATTCTGATCGTCGTCGCTATCACCATCGCCATCGTGCTCAAGACTTTCGTCTTGCAGCCGTTCTACATTCCCTCGCAGTCCATGGAACAAACTCTCTATGGCTGCCCCGGCTGTTCGGGTGACCGCATCCTGGTCTTCAAGCCGGTGTACGACGTCCGCGATCCCCACCCCGGTGACATCGTGGTATTCAAAGCGCCGGTGGACTGGAACGAAGGCGGTGGTGTCACGCTGTCGTCCAATCCCCTCGTGCATGGCGTGCAATGGTTCGGACAGCTCGTTGGCGTCGTACCGCCCAGCGAGAAGGACCTGGTGAAGCGGGTCATCGCTGTAGGCGGCCAAACCATCAAGTGCTGTGACAACAACGGAAATGTTCAGGTCTCCGATACCGGGCCCAACGGCCCGTGGCGGAGTCTGAACGAGCCCTACATCTACCAGCCGAGCCCGTGGACGAAGCCTTCGACGCCCGGGGGCAAGGCCGTCAACGACACACGCAGCTTCGGGCCGGTCACCGTCCCTAAGGGTCGGCTGTGGGTGATGGGTGACCATCGCAGCGATTCGGCCGATTCTCGTTACCACTGCGGTGACGGCGGGGTAGGCGCGAACTGCGATCCGCAGGCGAGCACGGTGGGCGTGAACGACGTGATCGGTAAGGCGGTGGTCATCGCGTGGCCCCCGTCGCGTTGGCGGACGCTCGGTACGCCGTCCACCTTTGCGTCGTTGGGTCTGCCCGGAGCCGGCGCGCTCGTGTCCGAGCCCGTACCGGCCGCGATGTTCGCCGTGGGGAGTTTGGCTCTGGTCCGTCGTCGTCGCCGGCGCCGGCGCTGATCATGGCGGGCTCGGACCACCCTGCTGCCCAGTTGCGGACCGCGGGACGGGTGCTCGTCCTCGACCGGGATGACCGGGTGCTGCTGATCCACGAACGCACAGATCTCGGAAGCCGCGAGACCCACTGGCTGACACCGGGCGGCGGAACCGAGGGAGCTGAGAACCCCGCGGAGGCAGCTGTCCGCGAGGCGTTCGAGGAGACCGGCCTGCGCCTTGTGCTGTCAGCCGATTCGGCCCTGCATGTGGAGCGCCATCTCTGGTCCCTGGACGGCCACTGGTGGGACCAGACCAATTTCTACTTCCTGGCCCGAACTGACCTGGCCGCGCCTGACATCGATCCGGGCGGCCTGACCGATCTTGAGTTGGACATCGTGCTCGGTGCCCGCTGGTGGACCTTGGCCGAGCTCGATGCGACGGCCGAGACGATCTGGCCGCAGGACATCGTGGCCATCCTCGAACGGAGCCTGCGGCCGTGACGGCGGACCCAACCCCGGTCGCACGGACGGCCGGGCGGGTGCTGCTGCTGGATGGGTTCGGGCGGGTATTGCTGCTCGAACACCGCGTGGCCCGCGATGGCCCGGAGACGGTGTGGGCCGCACCGGGGGGCGGTTGTGAACCGGGCGAGAACCCGGCCCAGGCGGCGGCCCGCGAATTGGCCGAGGAGTGCGGCATCGTCGTTCAGGTGGCTGAGCATGCGGTTCACAGTGAGCGTCGGGCTTGGCAATTCGACCAGGTTGCCTACGATCAGACCGACCACTTCTTCGTAGTGCGCGTGGCTGAACAGCCGACCGTTCGCTCCGACAACCGCACCGAACTGGAGGAATTCACCGTGCTCGGATATCGCTGGTTTTCCGCGGATGAATTGCTCGCGGGCGCAGTTCGATTCGAGCCCGCCGCGCTGGTCGAGGTGCTGAACGCCGCGCTGGTGAACGGTGCATCGGCCAGCGGCGCATCGGCCAACAGCGGGGCCGCTCGATGACTCCGCCGCCGCCACCCACCCTGCGGGTCGAGCGCGAGGCCTGGCGCGGCGGCGCCGGGCTGCTCGCGGCGATCGACGAGGTGGGCCGCGGAGCGTTGGCCGGCCCGGTGTCGGTCGGCGTCGTACTGCTGGCCCCAGACACCAAGCCCGCGCCGTTCGGCGTGGCGGACTCGAAGCTGCTGAGCCCCGAGGCGCGGGTGAAGCTGGTACCCCGGATCCGGCGCTGGGCCCTGGACTGCGCGGTCGGGCACGCCTCGCCGGCCGAGATTGACCGGATCGGCATCATCGCCGCGCTCCGGGTGGCGGCCGAACGGGCGGTTTCGCAGCTCAGGACGGCGCCGGAGTGGGTGTTGCTGGACGGAAATCACGACTACCTGACCAGGCCCGGCGAGCTGACCCTGTTCAGCACCCCCGACCCCACGGACGGCGAAGCCGACAGGTGGCGCTGCTCAGTGCCGGTCCGGACGTTGATCAAGGGTGATATGAAATGTTCGTCGATCGCGGCCGCGTCCGTGCTGGCCAAGACCGAGCGGGACGCGATGCTTGTCGAGCTCTCCGGCAGTTACCCGCAGTACGGTTTCCACGAGAACAAGGCATATGCGTCGCCGCTGCACATGGCGGCATTGGCCGAGCACGGGCCGTCGGAGATCCACCGCCGTTCGTGGAATCTGCCGGGAGTTCTGCGGGCCGAGATGGGGATGGACGATGATGGACAGATGTTCTCTGCAGAGGTAGCGATATGAGCGCCCACGACGACGACCTTGGAGTCGAGCAATGAGCTCCGAAGACGACGGCGAGCGAGCATCGCAGGGCCGCCCGCGGCCCGAGGAGCGGAACGAGCCTGGAGTCGAGCAATGAGCTCCGAAGACGACGGCGAGCGAGCATCGCATGGCCGCCCGCGGCCCGAGGAGCGGAACGAGCCGGGAGTCGAGCAATGAGCGCCGAAGACCTTGAGAAGTATGAGACCGAGATGGAGCTGCAGCTCTATCGCGAGTACAAGGACATCGTCGGGCAGTTCAGCTACGTCGTCGAGACCGAACGCCGCTTCTATCTGACCAATGACGTGCAGCTGACCCCTCGTAATGCGGACGGCGAGGTGTATTTCGAGGTCACCATGCGCGATGCGTGGGTATGGGACATGTACCGTCCGGCGCGATTCGTCAAGAACGTTCGAGTCGTGACGTTCAAGGATGTCAACATCGAGGAACTTGAGAAGCCCGATTTGGATCTGTCCGGCAAGGACCCGTTCGGGGCCTGATCCGGCGGCCGGCATGATCTCCTGACGCTGCATCCACAGGTTTCGGCGTTGTCCACAATTGTCGCGGAGCCGCGGCCTGGGCGGACTGCATCGGGCACGGTCGTCCTATGCATCCGAAAGACGCGCTGGGACGCTACGGCGAACGTATCGCGGCACGCTGCCTGGCCGACGCCGGTTTGGAACTGCTCGATCAGAATTGGCGGTGTCCGCGCGGCGAGATCGACATTGTGGCCCGAGACGGCGGCGTGCTGGTCATCTGCGAGGTGAAGACCCGGTCCTCGCTCGCGTTCGGCGCTCCCGTCGAAGCGATCGGGTTCGTCAAGGCTCAGCGGCTTCGATCCCTCGGTCTCCAATGGCTGGCAGACCATCCGGGTCACTGGGACAGCGTCCGATTCGATGTGGTCAGCGTCCTGAAACGGACAACCGGCCCGGCCCAGGTGCGGTACCTGCGCGGGGCGTTCTGATGAGCCTGGCGCGAACCTACGCCGTGGCCCTGATCGGCGTTGCCGGCCGTCTCGTCGAGGTCGAGGCCGACCTGTCTCCTGGACTTCCCGGCCTGACGTTCACCGGCCTGCCGGACGTTGCGGTGACCGAGTCCCGCGACCGTGTCCGGGCCGCCGTTCTCAACTCGGGATTCGCCTGGCCCGGCCAGCGGATCACGGTGGCCCTCTTGCCGGCCGACGTACGCAAGAACGGCTCCGTGTTCGACCTCGCGCTCGCCCTTGCCGTGCTGGCCGCAGCCGGCGGCGTGTCCCCGGCTGCCATCGGCAGCGTGGTGTGGCTGGGCGAACTCGGTCTGGACGGTCGACTCCGGCCGGTTCGCGGTGTCCTACCCGCGGTACTCGCTGCCCGCGATGCCGGCATAGCCACCGTGGTGGTTCCCAGCGGTAACGCCTGCGAGGCCGCCCTGGTCGACGGGCTCGACGTCTATGCGGCCGGTTCGTTGCGAGAAGTTCTGCTCTCGGTCCGGAAGGAGGGGCCTGCGTTGCGGCGTGCGCGGCCTGCAGACCCGCTCGATCAGACGGACGGCAGCGATCTCGCCGACGTCGTCGGCCAACCGGTGGCTCGGCGCGCCCTTGAGGTCGCCGCGGCCGGCGCTCATCACCTGTTGATGGTGGGCTCGCCCGGTGCGGGCAAGACCATGCTCGCGGCGCGGCTACCGGGCATCCTCCCCAGACTCGACGATGTCACCGCGCTCGAGGTCACCGCTATACATTCCGTGGCGGGCCTGCTTCCGGCTGGTTCTGGTCTGATCCGCCGGCCCCCGCTGCAAACGCCGCATCACACCTCCTCGATGGCCTCGCTGGTCGGTGGCGGATCGGGTTTGGCCAGGCCCGGAGCGGTGACCCTGGCGCATCGTGGCGTGCTGGTGCTCGATGAGGCTGC
>JAVEET010000239.1 GCA_030840295.1 Pseudonocardiales bacterium | reverse complement strand
TGGCCTGGCGATTCGGTGACGACGAGGTCGAGGCGCGCGGCTACCTGACGCTGAATCCGCTGAAGTACAGCCATCCGGTTCTGTCGATCCTGCTGCCGGTCGTGTTCATCGCTCTCGGCGGGATCGGGTTGCCGGGCGGGGCGGTGTACGTCCACCCACACCGGTTCCGGACCAAAGCCCAACGGGCATTGGTGTCACTGTCCGGTCCCGCGGTCAATGTGGTGTTCGCCATCGTGCTGTTGGCGGTGGTCAAACAGCAGTACGCGACGTCGAGCCACGGTGCCTTCTGGGCGGCGATGGCCTTCCTCGGGCTGTTGCAGATCTCGGCCGCGCTGCTGAACCTGATCCCGTTTCCCGGGCTCGACGGCTACGGAGCCATCGAGCCGTACCTGGACCCGGCGTTCCAGCGACAGGCCGAGCAGTTCAAGCCATTCGGCATGCTGGGTCTGTTCGCGCTGCTGCAGGTCCAGACGATCAACCGCGCGTTCTTCGATGTGGTGTACCGGCTGTATGACCTGTCCGGCGTGAATCGCTTGTATGCCGGAGCGGGGTACGAGTTGATCAAGTTCTGGCAGCGTTAGCCAACAGGACGTAGTTCAGGCAATACCGATCGAGCAGCGATTCAGCCGACCGCTTCCATGACCTCGTCGGAGACGTCGAAATTCGCGTAGACGTTCTGTACGTCGTCGGAGTCTTCCAGCGCGTCGATAAGTTTGAACACCTTGCGGGCACCGTCCTCGTCCAGCGGCACCTGGACACTTGGCAGGAACGACGTGTCGGCCGAGTCGTAGTCGATGCCGGCGTCCTGCAGGGCCGAGCGGACAACGATCAGATCAGTCGCCTCACTGATGACCTCGAACGATTCACCGATGTCGTTGACCTCCTCGGCACCGGCATCGAGGACCGCGAGCAGGACGTCGTCCTCGGTCAGCTCGTTCTTCGGCACGATCACCACGCCCTTGCGGGCGAAGAGGTAGGCCACCGAACCCGGATCGGCCATGTTGCCGCCGTTTCGAGTCATCGCTATCCGGACCTCGCCGGCGGCACGGTTCCGGTTGTCGGTCAGGCACTCGATAAGCACAGCTACGCCGGACGGACCGTAGCCCTCGTACATGATCGTTTCCCAGTCGGCACCACCCGCCTCGGCCCCGGAGCCGCGCTTGACCGCACGTTCGATGTTGTCGAGTGGGACGGAGGACTTGCGGGCCTTCTGGATGGCGTCGAACAGGGTCGGGTTACCGTCCGGGTCGCCACCGCCGGTCCGGGCCGCCACCTCGATGTTCTTGATCAGCTTGGCGAAGAGCTTGCCGCGCTTGGCGTCGATACCTGCCTTCTTGTGCTTGGTCGTCGCCCACTTGGAATGGCCGCTCATCTCTTTCTCCCGCTCTTCGCGCAAGCGCTCATCACTGCGCTCGCTCCGCTCCTCGGTCGCTGGAGCTCCCTGCGATGCTCACTCACGGTTTCTCCCGCTCTTCGCGCAAGCGCTCATCACTGCGCTCGCATTCGCTCTGCCGCACCATCTCGACGAAGTACTCGTGCACCCGTGCATCACCGGTCAACTCCGGATGGAAGGACGTGGCCAGCAGGTGCCGCTGTCGAATCGCCACGATTCTACCTGTGGCCGGCCCGGACCGGATGCGCCCGAGCACCTCGGGAGCAGGGCCGACCTCCTCCACCCATGGTGCCCGGATAAAGACCGCTGTCATCGGCGGCCCAGCCAAACCTGCCAGCTCGAGGTGCTCTTCGAAGGACTCCACCTGCCGGCCGAAGGCATTGCGGCGCACGGTCATGTCGATGCCGCCGAAGGTCCTCTGATCCGCGGTCCCGTCGAGGATCCGGTCGGCCAGCAGGATCATCCCGGCGCATGACCCGTAGGTGGGCAGGCCGGCGGCGATCCGTTCGGCCAGCGGTTCGAAGAGGTCGAAATGACGCGCCAACTTCACAATCGTGGTCGACTCGCCGCCGGGAATCACCAGGCCGTCGACGGCAGCCAGTTCGTGCTCGCGGCGAACCGGCAGGGCCCGCACCCCACAGCGAGCGAGGATCGCCAGGTGTTCGCGCACATCACCCTGCAGCGCCAGCACGCCGACTGTGAGTTCATCGTTGGACACAATCCGCCAGCCTAGCCACCGGCCTCGGCCGGGCCGCACCTGCAGTGCGGGCCGTCTGAAATAGTGGGTCACCACTATGACCGACAGCCTCCAACTCGAGCCGAGGACGGGCTCGCCAGCCGGAGGCCGGCAGCTCGTGATTCGGGCCGCCGGCATTCACCTGGCGACCCGGATACTCACCCTGGCTGCCTTTGCGTTCGGCGCCCGACATCAACATCGGGCCTTCGCGCGGGTGGTCACGATGTGGGACGGGGGCTTCTACGCCAGCATCACCGCGCACGGATACCCGCACCGGCTCCCAACCGGCCCGAACGGAGTCCGGGCCAGCACTGCGGCGTTCTTCCCGCTGTTCCCGCTGCTCAACCGCCCGTTCACCGCCCTCGGCATTCCGTTCTGGCTGTCGTCGCTCGTCCTCGTCGCGGCGCTCTCCACCGTGGCCGCGGCCCTGATCGCCCTGGTGGTCCGCCGGTACGCCAGTGACCGGGTCGCCCTGTTGACCGCAAGCTGCTGGTCGGCCTATCCGCTAGCCGGCGTGCTGTCCGCGGCGTACTCGGAGGCGCTGCTCACCATGCTCGCCGCCGGCTGCCTGCTGGCGTTACTGGATCGTCGATGGCTCATAGCCGGCCTGCTCGCGTTGCTGGCCGGCGCCACCCGACCCACCGGAGCCGTGTTGGCATTGGCGTGCCTGGTCGCGGCGAGTCTGGCCATCAAGCAGCGCCGGGAGTGGTCCAGCCTGCTAGCGGTGATCCTGGCACCGATCGGCGTGCTGGCTTCCTGGGCGTGGATCGGCTGGCAAGCCGGGCGGTGGGATGCCTGGTTCGCGACCGAACAGGGCGGGTGGCACGCTCATTTCGACGGTGGCGTCGACACGGTCCGATCCGTGGTCCACGAGCTGTCGGGCTCGGCGACCCAGGCCTTCGCGCCCGTGCAGGCCGCCTTCGTCCTCGCGGCGGTGGGGCTGGTGGTGATAGCCGCCTGGCAGCGGCCACCCGCTCCGGTGCTGACCTACTTGATCGCCGGCTTCGTGCTCGCGGTCGGTACGTCGAACGTGCACGCGTCGATTGCCCGATTCCTGCTGCCGATCTTTCCCATCCTGGTGCCCATCGCGATGCTGCTCGACCGGCTCGGACGGCGGATTGCGGTGCCGGTGTTAATCCTCACCGCGTGCGGGTCGGCGCTGATCGGGGCCTGGTATTTCACCGCGGGCAGCTTCGCACCCTAGGTTCTCCCGGTGCGGCCGCAGTCGCTGTGGCGTCAGCTGGCCCGTCGGAGCGGCCTACCAGCCGCGCTCGGCCAGCCGGTGCGGTTGCGGGATGTCCTCGACGTTGATGCCGACCATCGCTTCGCCCAGGCCCCGGGACACCTTGGCCAGCACGTCCGGGTCGTCGTGGAAGGTCGTAGCTTTGACGATGGCTTCGGCTCGCTGCGCGGGGTTGCCCGACTTGAAGATGCCCGAGCCCACGAAGACACCCTCGGCGCCGAGCTGCATCATCATGGCCGCATCGGCCGGAGTCGCGATACCGCCGGCCGTGAACAACACCACCGGCAGCTTTCCGGAACGGGCGACCTCGGCCACCAGCTCGTACGGCGCCTGCAGCTCCTTGGCCGCCACGAACAGCTCGTCCGGGGACAGTGAACTCAGCCGCCGCAGCTCCCCGCCGATCTTGCGCATATGGGTGGTCGCGTTGGAAACGTCGCCGGTACCGGCCTCACCCTTGGAGCGGATCATGGCCGCGCCTTCGGTGATCCGGCGCAGCGCCTCACCGAGGTTGGTGGCGCCGCACACGAAGGGAACCGTGAACCGCCACTTGTCGATGTGGTTGGTGTAGTCGGCTGGGGTGAGCACCTCGGATTCGTCGACGTAGTCCACGCCAAGGGACTGCAGGATCTGTGCCTCGACGAAGTGGCCGATCCGAGCCTTGGCCATCACCGGGATCGAAACGGCGGCGATGATGCTGTCGATCATGTCCGGATTGCTCATCCGGGAGACGCCACCCTGCGCGCGGATGTCCGCCGGAACCCGCTCCAGCGCCATCACGGCCACTGCCCCGGCATCCTCGGCGATCTTGGCCTGTTCGGCGGTGACGACGTCCATGATGACACCGCCCTTGAGCATCTCGGCCATGCCTCGCTTCACACGCGCCGTGCCCGTTGTGTGGTCGGCGGCGGCGGCGCCACCCACCCCGGTCGTACTGCCGTTGGTTGTGGTGTCGGCAGCGCTGCCGTACTCAGAAGTCATGGTGCGATTCTACGTCCGTGCCTGCCCGGCTCAGACCGGTGCACCGTTCGTGGCCAGAACGACGTAGGCGCCGCCCGGCGCGAGCAGCAGTGGCCGGCCTGCCAGGTCGGTGTACTTGGTCGGCGAAGCCTCGTTGGGCCGCGACCACTTGCCCTCGATCCGCTTGCCGTTGCGGAACAGTACGACCCGGCCCGAGCCCACCGAGTGGGTGTACTGCGAGGGGTTACCCGCCACGTCGACGTCGGTGTAGTCGGTGGCCACCCGGCACAGCTGCACCAGAACGTTGGGTGTGGAAGCGGAGTTGCCATCCGCCAGGGTCAACGGGCTGCCGCTGATGGTCCGGACGTAGCGGTGCAGCCCGGTGTTCCAGCGGAACGAGACGGGGGTGCCGCCCACCATCGTGTTGACGCTGGCGCCGTTTTTGGCGCGAGCCAGTCGAGTGTCCGTGGCCGCCCAGGAGAACCCGACGCTCTTGGCCGGAGCCGTCTTCGTGGCGGCCGCGACCTGAGCCAGGTTCGATCCCAGATTGTAGGGCGCCGGCCGGTTGTTGTCACGGAAAAAGCCCGCTCCGCCCCGATCGTTGATCACGCCCTTGACGACCGAGCGGTCCAGGGTCGGGAGCGAATCACCGCCGCCCCCAGAGGCCACCAAGCTGATCTTGCCGTACTGGCTCAGCAGCTCCGCGTCGCTGGCCCGCGCGCTGCGGACCGGTTCGACGGTGGGCTTGTTGGTGCCGAAGACCGCGAGCAAGCGGGTCAGGCCGCCCTCGGCCTGCTCGATATAGACGATGTCGGCCTTGTTCAAGCCCACCGACGGACGGCCGTTTTCGGTGTCGTCGATCTTCACGGCGATCACCGGGGTCTTCGATGCTGCGCCGATTCCGTTGAGGTAGTTGACCACCGGCTTCGGTTTCGGTTTCGGTTTCGGCGTCGGTGTGGGCGAGGGCGTGGGGCTGGCAGTTGTGGAGCTCGCCGGGGACGCGGCCGACTTCTTGGTGTCGTTGCCGTTGAGCGCGATGGCGCTGAACGTTCCAACCGCGAGGACCGCGACCACCCCGCCGCCTATCAGGGTTGTTCGCTTGGACGGCCGTGCGGTCATAAAGAACTCCTCGTCGGTGCGATATCAGGTGATGCGTTATCTGCGCGGCCTGCCTCGGGCTCGCCGAACAGGCTGGTGTCGTCGATGTCGAAGTACTGCGGTAGTGCCCGGTGCCCGGCCAGATGCAGCAGCCGCGGCATCCGCCGCGCCCGAAGGGTACGAGTATCACGGACCGCATCGTTGTAGAACCGCCGCGCGATCAGCACTCTCGTTGCCGCTTCCGACAATTCGATCGCGCCCTCCGCCGGCAGTACCGCACGGTGAGCGCTCAGATCCGAGATCGCCCGGCCGACTCGGTTCTCCGCCGCCCGCCGGTCCAGCGGATCGACCGCGAGGGCTTGGTGCGCGGTGGCCGCCAGCTCGAATGCGAACGGGTCAGAGATCGCTGATCCGGGCATCTCGGCCAGGTGCAGTAGGGCCGCCGCCCGCCGGACGAGCTGGGCGTCGAGTGCCGCCTGGGCAGCGTCCACTCGGGCGTGCAGTCGGTCGAGCCGGGTAAGGGTGGTGGTCACCCAGACGGTCAGCAGAATCGCGACCAGTACGGCGGCGATGAGCCAGCCGATCGACAACATGAGTACACACCCTAGGTGAGCGCACCCGAGAGGCCCAAACGTGAGAAATTGAGGTCACAGCACGGCGCCGGCTATAGCGATGTCGTAAACCCGCAGGATCTGGGTCGCGACCACGGTCCAGTCATAGGGGCGGACGACGTCCGCACTGGCGGCTGCGAGCACGCCGCGCAGCGCCGGATCGGCCAGCACCCGCTCCAGGCTCTGGGCCAGCGCGACGGAGTCCCGGTTGCTGAAGAGCACACCGGCACGACCGTCGTCCAGCACCCGCCGGAAGGCATCGATATCGCTGGCCACGATGGGGGTCCGCGCGGCCATCGCCTCCAACAAGATGATTCCGAAACTCTCGCCACCGGTATTCGGCGCGACGTAGACGTCCACACTGCGAAGCATGCTGGCCTTCTCGGCCTCGCTGATCAGCCCCAGGAGCACCACCGAGGCGGCCACCGAGGGCGACAAGGTCTTCAGGAATTCGTCCTGGTCACCTCGCCCGGCCACCAGCAGCTGCAATCCCGGCCGTTTCACGACCAAGGTCTCCAGGGCTGCCAGCAGCACTGCCATCCCCTTGCGGGATTCGTCGTAGCGGCCGATGAATCCGATGGTGCCGCCGAGTTCGGGATCGCGTGGGTAGCCTGGCAGCGGTTCGGCCTTGCTGTAGGCCGACACCGCGACCCCGTTGGGAATGACCACCGCGTCCGCTCCGAGGTGAACCATGATCATCTTCCGGGCGGCTTGCGAGACCGCTATCCGCCCGGACAGTCGTTCCAAAATCGCCTGTACCGCGCTGTCGAAGATCTTCAGGAATCGCGATCTGGTGGAGGACGAGTGAAAGGTTGCCACGAGCGGCACATCGGCCAGCAGGACGGTGAGCAACGACAGGCTCGGCGGGGCCGGCTCGTGGACGTGGACGACGTCGAAGACGCCATCGCGGAGCCAGCGGCGCACCCGGGTCGCCGAGACCAGACCGAATTGCAGCCTGGCCACCGAGCCGTTGTACGGGATGGGTACCGCCTTGCCGGCCGCAACCACGTACGGCGGCAGGTTCGGCGAGTCCTCCTCCCCCGGTGCCAGGACCGACACCTGATGGCCGAGCTCGATCAAGGTCTCGGCCAGATCCCGAACATGGGCTTGGACACCGCCGGGGATGTCCCAGGAGTAAGGGCAGACAATGCCGATGCGCATTCCTCAGCCGTTCCCGACGCTGCTGAGGCGCGCCTGATCGAGGTCGGCCAGCCACAACCGCTGCAACATGTGCCAGTCCTGGGGGTATCGCGCGATCCGTCGCGCGAAGGTGTCGGCCAGCGATTGAGTGCCGGTACGCAGTTTCGTCCGCAGGTCACCGATACCGAGGTCGACGGCAGGCCCGATCCACTGGCCCCAGCCGTCACCGTCGAAGTAGAGGTGTGCCGGCAACAGCGCCGCACCGGTCGTCGCGGCGAGCAAGGAGGGGCCAGCCGGCATCCGGGTCGGGTGCCCGAAGAATTCGACTTCCATACCGCCTCGGGACAGGTCCCGGTCTGCGACCAGACACACGACCCCACCGGCAGCGAGCCGCTCCTTGAGCACCGCCATGGGCGGGCGAGGTCCACCGGTCAGCGGCAGCACCTCCATACCGAGGGATTGCCGGTACGCCACGAACTTGTCGAACAGCGATTCCGGCTTGAGTCGTTCGACCACCGTCGCGAAGGGATAGCCGCGCTGAACCAGCCAAAGTCCGGCCACATCCCAGTTCCCGCTGTGTGGCAGGGCGAGCACCGCTCCGCGGCCCGCCTCCAGGGCTCGATCCAGGTACTCGAATCCCTCCATATGTACGCGTGCGACGGTGGCCTCGACGTCCATTGAAGGCAGCCGGAAGGTCTCCAGCCAGTAGCGGGCGTATGAGCGCATGCCGTCATGGACCAGCCGTTGCAGAGCGGCCGATTCCGCCGGCCTCTGCTCCGACGGATCGAAACCTTTCACCCGGGCCAGGTTGCGTTTGAGTTGCCGCACCGATCGGCCGTTACGGCGAGTGGCGATATCGGCCGCCAGTTGGAAGACGGTTCGTGCGGCCGGGCCGGGCAGCGTCTGCACCAACCGCCAGGCGGCGGTGTAGCCGGCGTCAGTAGCGCGCGAGGTCAGCGCCGCCGGCAAGCCTCTCACGCCGGAGCGCCGGAGGACGGGCTGATTTCGCGGGCCTGCTTCCACACCGTGCTGAAACGCTGCGCCACGGTGATGGTCGATGCCGCCACGAGCAGCCACAGCGCCACCGCCTGGGCGTAGGGGACATCGAACGGCCATCCCGTGAGACCGGTTCCGACGAGCACGATGATCAGTCGCTCGGACCGCTCGGCGATGCCGACGTTGGCGGTCATTCCCATGCCCTCGGCCCGGGCCTTGATGTAGGAGGTCAACGAACCGAGGACGAGGCACAGCAGCGACGCGGCCAGCAGTTGCGGATGATCGTTACGCGCGAACCACCAGGCCAGGCTGCCGAACACCGCCGAATCGGCGATCCGGTCGCAGCTGGAATCCAGCACCGCGCCGAACCGGCTCGTCGAGCCAGCCGCCCGAGCCACCGCGCCGTCGACCATGTCCAGCATGACGAAGGCCGTTACCAGCAGGGTGCCGGTGAAGAACCGGCCCTGAGTGAAGAAGATGAGAGCGGAGGCGGTCGCACCGATGGTGCCGACGATGGTGACCAGATCTGGGGTCACGCCGGCGTTGGCGAGCGAGCGGCCCAACGGGTTGATCACCTTGGACAGGGGCGCACGCAGCAGGTTCAGCACTGCTCAACGATAGCGAGAGGCTTAACCTTGTCCTGAGGTCTGTCGCGGGTGTCGAATTCTTTCCAGGCACGCGGCAGGAAAGGGGTGGTTCGCGATGTCGACCAAGACGGCGGCGGGGACGTCCGCGAGGGCGGCGGGCCGGACATCGCAGCCAAGGTTGAATGTCGAGCCTGCGACCCGGCCTGGTCAGATCCGCAACGTTGCCCTGGTCGGGCATTCCGGCGTCGGCAAGACCACGCTTGCCGAGCACCTACTGGCCGTGACGGGAGCTATTTCGCGTCCCGGCTCGGTGTCCGAGGGAACGACCGTCTCCGACTCCGACCCCGTCGAAGCCAGCCAGCAGCGCTCGGTCTTCCTGGCCGCGGTCCGAATCCGCGACGGCGAGACGGTCATCAATCTGTTGGACACTCCCGGTTTCAACGACTTCATCGGGGAACTGCGCGCGGGGCTTCGGGCCGCCGATGCAGCTCTCTTCGTCGTGTCTGCAGCCGACACGCTCGACGAGACAACCCTGGCTCTGTGGGAGGAGTGCGCGGCACTTGAGGTGCCACGGGCGGTGGTGGTGAATCGGCTGGATGCGCCGCGGGCAGACCTGGAGCACACGTTGCTGGCCTGTCGCGAATCGTTCGGCGGCGCCGATGGGAACGCCGTTCTGCCGTTGTACCTGCCCACACCGGACAACACCGCACTGGTCGATCTACTCGCCGGCGACACCCTTGCCGAGCAGGCCGCCCCGGGGCGCTTCGCCGAGGACCGGGCTGCCCTGATCGAGGCCATCATCGCCGAGAGCGAGGACGAGAGCCTGCTCGAGGGTTACCTCGCCGGTGATGAGCTCGATGCCGACGTGCTGCTGCGTGATCTGCACCTGGCCGTGGGCAGAGGCCATTTCCATCCGGTCATCCCGTTGTGCGCCGGCACCGAACTGGGGCTGACCGAGCTGATCGCTCTGATGTCCCACGGGTTTCCGGCGCCCGTGGAACGCGTGCAGCCTACGGCCTGGACGCCGGTCGGCGCGCCCGGACCGGAACTGAGCTGCGACCCGGACGGGCCGCTGGCCGGCGAGGTGGTGCGAACCTGGGTTGACCCCTATCTCGGCCGGGCCTGTCTGGTGCGCCTGTTCTCCGGCACCATCACCCCGGAGACGCCGCTGCATGTATCCGGTCACGGCGGCAACGAGCGCGGACATCCCGACCATGACGCCGACGAGAAGACCGCCACCCTGCTCAGTCCGTCCCTGGAGCCCATCGACCATGCTTTCGCGGGCGATCTTTGCGTGATTGCCCGGTTGGCCAGTGCCGAGACCGGGGACACGATTTCAGCTCAGTCCCAGCCGCTGGTCATCCTGCCGTGGGAGGTGCCGGAACCGCTGCTTCCGGTCGCCGTCCGAGCCGCGACCCGCAACGACGAGGACGCCCTGGCCAAGGGCCTGACCCGGCTGGGCGCGGCCGATCCCACGTTGCGCATCGAACGCAATCCCGATACGTCCCAGCTGGTGCTGTGGTGTCTAGGAGAGGCGCACGCCGATGTGGTGCTGTCCCGGCTGCGAGCAGGCGGGGCGACGATCCAGACCGAGCCGGTACGGGTTGCGCTGCTGGCCACCTTCAGCGCCCCGGCGTCCGGCCACGGCCGTCAGGTCAAACAATCCGGCGGGCACGGGCAGTACGCGGTGTGCGACATCGACGTAGAGCCGCTGCCGCGCGGTTCCGGTATCGAGTTCGTCGACAAGGTCGTCGGCGGAGCGGTGCCCAACCAGTTCATCTCATCGGTCGAAAAGGGCGTGCGGTTCCAGCTTGCTCAGGGTGTGGTGGGCTCGACCCCGGTCGTGGACGTCCGGGTCATCCTCCGGGATGGCAAGGCACACAGCGTCGATTCCTCCGACGCGGCATTCCAGGTCGCCGGTGGGCTTGCCGTCAAGGATGCCGCGGCCAAGGGCGGCATCGGCGTGCTGGAACCTATCGACACGGTCGAGGTCCGGGTGACCGATGATCACATCGGAGCAGTGCTGGCCGACCTGTCCGGCCGCCGCGGTCGGGTCACCGGGACCGAGCCGATGACCTCGAGCCGACCCGGTGCCCGAAGCGTGATCCACGCCGAAGTCCCGGCCGTGGAATTACTGCGCTATGCCGTCACCCTGCGTTCGGTAACCGGCGGAGCCGGCACCTTCCAGCGCAGTTACCTCCGACACGATCCAGCGCCGGCAGCCGTCGCCGCGGCCCTGCTCGGCTGAAAAGGCCCGATCGTGTAACACCCGGCATCCCTAGGGTGCCGGGTGTTACACGATCGGGCCTGTATCCCATGCCGTGGCGATGAGTTTCCTGGTATCGGCGAGCAGTTGCGGTAACACCCTGGTCTGACCGACGATCGGCATGAAATTCATGTCGCCACCCCAGCGCGGGACGATGTGCTGGTGCAGGTGGGCAGCGATTCCGGCGCCACCCACCGCACCCTGGTTGATCCCGATGTTGAATCCCTGTGGCCCGGCCGCCGCCCGCAGCGCCGTCATCGCTTGCTGTACGAACGCTGCCAGTTCAGCCGCCTCGGCCGGGTTCAGCTCGGTGTAGTCGGCGATATGCCGGTAGGGCACCACCATCAGATGCCCGGGGTTGTAGGGATAGAGGTTCAGCACCGCATAAACCAGCTCCCCGCGCGCCACGATCAACCCGTCCGAGTCCGACTTGGACGGAATATCGCAGAACGGGCAATGATGCTCGGCGTCGGATTCCGGCTTGCCCCCACCCCCGATGTAGACCATCCGATGCGGAGTCCACAGCCGCTGAAACGCGTCCGACACGCCGGCGAACTCGAAAGGCTCCGCCACCTGGGGCGCGTCGCTGTCTGTCACTAGCCGAAGTCCGCGACCGATGGCGAGGAATTCTTCCGGCTGGCGACGAAATCGGCGATCTCCTGGACGGCCTGTTCGACCGGCACCCCGTTGCGCTGCTCGCCGTCCCGGTACCGAAACGACACCGCACCGTTCTCGGCATCCTGGGATCCCGCGATCAGCATGAACGGCACCTTGGCCTGCTGGGCGGTGCGGATCTTCTTCTGCATCCGATCTGACCCGGAGTCCACCTCGACCCGGATCCGCCGCTCTTTCAGGGCCTTGGCCACGTCGTAGAGATAGTCGACCTGATCATCGGAAACCGGGATGGCGATGACCTGCACGGGCGCCAGCCAGGCCGGAAAGGCTCCGGCGTAATGCTCGGTCAGCACGCCGATGAACCGCTCTACAGAGCCGAACAGGGCACGGTGGATCATCACCGGTTGATGCCGTTCCCCGTCGGCGCCGGTGTACTCCAGCCCGAAGCGCTTGGGTTGCTGGAAGTCGACCTGGATGGTGGACATCTGCCAGGTCCGACCGATCGCATCGCGCGCCTGGACGGAGATCTTGGGACCGTAATAAGCCGCGCCACCGGGATCGGGGACCAGGTCCAGACCGGAGTCCAGCGCGGCCTGGCGCAGCGCCTCGGTGGCCTCGGCCCACTCCGCGGGTTCCCCGATGAACTTCGGCGAGTCGTCGCGAGTGGACAACTCCAGGTAAAAATCGTCCAAACCGTAATCGCGCAGCAGGTCGATGACGAAGTCGAGCAGATTCTTCAGCTCGCCAGCCATCTGCGCTTTGCTGCAGTAGATGTGCGAGTCGTCCTGGGTCATGCCGCGGACCCTGGTGAGACCATGCACGACGCCCGACTTCTCGTAGCGGTACACCGAACCGAACTCGAACAGGCGCAACGGCAGCTCCCGGTACGACCGGCCGCGGGACCGGAAGATCAGGTTGTGCATGGGGCAGTTCATGGCCTTCAGGTAGTAATTCGAACCCTCGAACTCCATCGGCGGAAACATCCCGTCGGCGTAGTACGGCAGGTGCCCGGAGGTTTCGAACAGGGTCTGCTTCGAGATGTGGGGGGTGTTGACGAACTCGTACCCGGACTCCTCGTGCCGGCGGCGGGAGTAGTCCTCCATCTCCTTGCGGAGCACGCCCCCCTTGGGGTGGAACACCGCCAGGCCGGACCCGAGCTCCTCCGGGAAGCTGAACAGGTCCAGTTCGGCGCCGAGCTTGCGATGATCGCGTTTGGCCGCCTCCTCCAACTGCACCAGGTACGCCTTCAAGGCATCCTTGGTCGGCCAGGCCGTGCCGTAGATCCGTTGCAGCTGTTCGTTCTTCTGATCACCGCGCCAATACGCCGCCGCGGTGCGCATCAGCTTGAAGGCAGGGATGCGCCGGGTGGTGGGCAGGTGTGGCCCGCGGCAGAGGTCGGTCCAGACCAACTCGCCGTCGCGGTTGAGGTTGTCGTACATGGTGAGGACGCCGCCACCGACCTGCGAGGCCTCTTCGGCATTCAGCTCGGTCGGCGTGGTGTTGCCCGGCTGCCCCTTGAGCCCGATGAGTTCCAGTTTGAACTTCTCGGCTTCGAGTTCCGCGCGCGCCTCGTCGTCGCTGATCCGGCGCCGGGAGAACCGCTGGGAAGCCTTGATGATCTCGGTCATCTTCTTCTCGATGGCCCCGAGGTCCTCAGGTGTGAACGGCCGCTTGGGCAGGAAGTCGTAGTAGAAGCCGTTCTCGATCGGTGGCCCGATGCCGAGCAAGGTGTCGGGAAAGAGATCCTGCACGGCCTGGGCCATCACGTGCGCAGCCGAGTGTCGCAGCACCGAAAGGCCGTCGGGCGAATCGATGGCCACCGGCTCGACCTCGTCGGTGGCCTCGAAGGGCACGTCCAGATCGCGCAACTGGTCAGCGGAGTCGCGGACGACGACGACACCGCTCGGACCGTTGAGATCGGTTCCCGCGGCCTCCAGAGCCGCGCGGGCCGTAGTGCCGGCCGCCACCGTCAGCTTGGGCCGCAGTTGCGGCTCCGCGGTGGACGACGGCAGGGCACTGGACACGAAGATGCTCCTCGATCTGGGTAATGCTACGAATTGGTGGATACACCCTGCATGCTAGTGCGGTGCCCAGAACGTTCCGCAGCAATATCCTCCTGGCCTGCGCGATCTCGGCGCTCCTGGCCCTGGCCGCCTGCACGGCTCGCGGCTCCTCGGTATCGACCCAGGGATCCACACGTAGCGGCAGCAGCACGATCACCGCGAACAGATCGGCGGCACCCCTGCTGTCGGCACCTGCCAGCCGTACACCAAGCGCACCGCCGGCCACGCCCGGGCAGGTGAGCATCGCGTTCGCAGGTGACGTGCACTTCGCCGACCGCACCGCAACGAGGCTGGCCGCGGATCCCGCCACCGCCTTCGGCCCTTCGGCAGCGGTGCTGTCCAAGGCGGATCTGACCATGGTCAATCTCGAGACATCGGTATCGGTCGGTGGCAGCCCGCAGTCGAAGAGCTTCACCTTCCAGGCGCCGCCGAGCGCGTTCACCGCCTTGAGGGACGCCGGCATCGACATCGCCACCATGGCCAACAACCATGCGGCCGACTACGGATCGGCCGGCCTGAGTCAAACCTTGCGGGCCATCGGCGCCAGCCACTTCCCGGTGGTCGGCATCGGGGCGAACGCGGCCGCGGCCTATGCGCCCTACCTGGTGACGGTGAACGGAGTGCGGCTGGCCATCCTCGCCGCCAGCCAGGTGCAGGACGAGACCCTGGCGAACTTCTCCGCCGGGACCAGCTCACCGGGCATCGCCAATGCCTATTCCGACCGGCTGATTGCCGCCGTCCGGGCTGCCAGGACCAAGGCCGACGCGGTGATCGTGTACGTGCACTGGGGCACCGAGTACTCCAGCTGTCCCAATGGCGATCAGCGCAGCCTCGCCGATGCGCTGACCGCGGCCGGTGCCCTGGCCGTGGTCGGCACCCATGCGCACGTTCTGGAGGGCGCCGGTTGGCGACCGGACGGCAGTTACGTCGCCTACGGACTCGGCAACTACTTCTGGTGGATGTCCTTCGGCAACAACCAGGACGACAACGGGGTCCTGACGCTGACCATCAAGGACAAGCGGGTCTCTGCTGCGGCCTTCGATCCCTCGCATCTCGATGCCCGGGGTATCGGCATGCCGGCCACCGGCACGCTCCGCCAGCGCATCCTGGCCGAATGGCAGCAGGTTCGCGGCTGTTCCGGCCTGCAGGCCACCGCTCCTGCCGGCTGATCCTCGCTCCTACGATTCGCCCAGCGCGGTCGCCCGCACCAGAGCGTCGATGGCTGGTCGATCCGCTCCCTCGACATCGCGCAACACGCGCTCCGCCTTTTCTATCCGCAGCGTCACCCCGCTGGTCGCCAGGTCAGCGACGATGTCGGAAGGTGTGAACAGTACCGACGTATCCTGAGGACCCCCGGTCCCGTCGGCCACATTGGTCGTGTCGTGCCCGAGGACCAGCAGGACTCCCCCGGCCGCCAGCGCGTCGGCGGCGTGCCGCAACACCAGATGCCGCTCGGCGGGTGGCAGGTGCAGATACACCAGCAGCACCAGGTCATAGCCGCCGGGCTCGGCGCGGTATTCGAGCACGTCGGCCTGGTGCCAGGTGATCCGCTCGGCCCGTCCATCGGCCTGCTTCGCCGCGATGCTGCGCCCCTTCTCCAGCGCGATCGAGCTGAAATCGACGGCTGTCGCACGCCAGCCCAGGGCGGCCAGCCAGATCGAGTTGCGGCCCTCGCCGGCCGCGAGGTCGAGTACCTGGCCGGGCGGCAGGTCGGCCACCTCCGCCTCGACCCAGCGGTTGGGTTGGGCCGACCAGATCAGGTCGGTGCTGGCATAGCGCGCGTCCCACTCAGAACTGTCCACCCTGTCATCATCCCCTGAGTAGCTTGAAACGATGCGAATCGTGGTGAGTGGCGCCACCGGTTACATCGGCGGACGTCTGGTCCCCGAACTGCTCAAGGCGGGGCACACCGTACGCGCCATCAGTCGCAGCGACGGCTGGTTACGCGACCTGCCCTGGGCCGACCAGGTCGAGGTCGTGACCGCCGACGCCTTCGAGCCGGAGACCTTGGACCGCGCGATGACCGACATGGACGTGGCCTACTTCTTGATCCATTCCATCGGTGCCGGCTCCGGATTCGCCGACCAGGACCGCCAGGTCGCCCAGAACTTCGCACGCGCCGCCGAACGCGCCGGGGTCAGCAGGATCGTCTACCTGGGAGGCCTGGCCGACGAGAACGCCGAAGGCGTGTCCGAGCATCTTGCGTCCCGCGCCGAGGTCGGACGGATCCTGCTCGAGTCAGGAGTGCCGACGATCGTGCTGCGAGCAGCGGTGATCCTCGGCAGCGGCTCGGCGTCCTTCGAGATGTTGCGCTACCTGACCGAACGACTCCCGGCGATGATCACGCCACGCTGGCTGAATACCCGCATCCAGCCGATAGCGGTTCGCGATGTGCTCCGTTATCTCGTCGGTGCCGTCACCATCGAGGAGAAACTGAACCGCACCTTCGACATCGGCGGCCCGGACATCCTTACGTATCAGGACATGATGCAGCGTTACGCCTCGGTGGCGGGGCTTGCCAGGCGCATCATCGTTGCGGTGCCGGTGCTGACGCCGCGGCTGTCCAGTCATTGGGTCGGCCTCGTCACGCCGGTGCCGGCCGCGTTGGCCAGGCCGCTCGTCGAATCGCTGCGAACCGAAGTCGTCTGCCGGGAGCAAGACATCGCCGACTATGTTCCCGACCCGCCCGAGGGCCTACTCGGCTTCGAGCGCGCGGTCGAACTGGCCTTGGTCCGGATTCGTGAGGCCAAGGTGGAAACCCGGTGGTCGGAGAGCGAATGGCCAGGCGCGCCCAGTGATCCGCTGCCCACCGATCCAGCCTGGGCCGGCGGATCGCTCTACAGCGACCGGCGCGAGCAGAACGTCAAAACCTCTACCGCAGCCCTCTGGCAAGTCTTAGAGGCCATCGGCGGGGAAACGGGGTGGTATTCGTTTCCATTGGCCTGGGCCGTACGTGGGTGGCTGGACCGCATTACCGGTGGCGTCGGGCTGCGGCGTGGTCGGCGCGATCCGAACTTGCTACGGGTCGGTGACGCCCTGGACTTCTGGCGGGTCGAGGAAATCAAGCGAGGCGAGCTGCTCCGCCTTCGAGCCGAGATGCGGCTGCCCGGACTGGCCTGGCTGGAGTTCCGGGTCGAGCCGGCCGCCGGTACCGATAGCGGCGCGATCCTGATCCAGCAGGCGACCTTCCACCCGCGCGGCCTGGCCGGACACGCGTACTGGAAGAGCATCGCACCGTTCCACGGCATCGTGTTCGGCGGCATGATCCGCAACATTGCGGCCAAGGCCGAGAGTGCGTCCGCTTAGACCCTGCAGCTGAGCTGCCGGATCAGGCCAGTTCCAGAGCCCGGGCGATCGGAACGCCAGGCCGGTAGGCCAGGTGAAGATAGCTGGGGGCCTCCAGCATGGTCAGATCAGCGGCCTTGCCCACCGCGATCACACCGATGTCGCCGCGTCGCAACGCCTCGGCACCACCGGCGGTCGCCGCCTGCAGCGCCTCACCCGGGCTCAGGTGCATCTCGCGGACCGCCAGCGCGATCATCAACGGCATCGACGAGCTGTAGCAGGTCCCCGGATTGCAATCGGTGGCCAACGCGATCCGCACCCCCGCATCGAGCAGCTTTCGCGCGTCAGGATAAGGCGATCTGGTGGCAAATTCCACTCCCGGCAGCAGCGTGGCGACGGTAGCACCGCCGGCCAGCGCATCGATGTCAGCCGGGCTCAGATACGTGCAATGGTCCACGCTGGCCGCGCCGAGTTCGACGGCCAGCGCCACGCCCGGTCCGGCGGCCAGCTGGTTACCGTGCACCCGCAGGCCGAGCCCCCGATCGCGTCCGGCCAGCAGGATCGTCCGGGCTTCGTCGCCGTCGAAGGCATGCGCGCTGGCCGGCTCACAGAACACATCGATCCATCGCGCGTACGGCGCCGCAGCGGTGAGCATCTCGCCGGCCACCAGCCGTACATACTCTTCGCGATTCGAACCCGCAGGGACCACATGGGCGCCGAGGAAAGTCGTCTCGGAGGTCATCTCTGAGGCCAATCTCAGAGCCCGGACCTCCTCGGCGACGGTCAGGCCGTAACCGCTCTTGATCTCGACGGTGGTCGTGCCCTGAACGCGCATCTCGGCCACCCGGCCCGCCAGCAACGCTCGCAGGGTCACATCGTCGGCAGCCCGGGTCGCCGCCACCGTCGTGCCAATTCCCCCACCGTCATAAGGCGTTCCCGCCATCCGTGCGGCGAACTCGGCGGCCCGGTCCCCGGCGAACACCAGGTGCGCGTGGGAATCGACGAAGCCCGGCACGACGGCCCGTCCGGCCAGGTCGATCAACCGATCGGCCGGCGGCACGCCCGCTTGCGCACCAACCCAGCTGATCCGGCCATCCTCGACGACCACGGCCGCGTCACGCAGCAGACCGAGCGGCGAACCGTCGCCGACCTCGGAGTCGTTGGTGACCAGTTCACCGATCCCGGTGATCGCTGTCGCTGTCGGTGTTGGTGTCGCTGTCACAAGCCCTCCCAGATCGGACGGATCGCCTGCTCGAGCAGGCCGGCGACATCGCCAAGCAGATGCCGTCCGGCTGCCACTACGGTACGGCCGCCGACCATGACGGTGTCGACGTCGGCGGACGTTGCCACCATGACGACCTGCGACGGCGCAATTCCGGCCGTCCGCACGGAATCCAACCGGACCGCGACCAGGTCGGCCCGCGCCCCGACCTCCAGGCGCCCGGCGTCCGGCCAACCGATCGAGTCGTGGTTGGTCAACGCCGACAGCAACTCAGCCGGCCGGAACCGACCCCGACGCAGGCTGGCCAGCCGCTCATGCGATTCCAGTCCGCGCGCTTCCTCGAGAAGATCGATGACCGCGTGCTGGTCGCTGCCGAGGCTGAGCCCCGATCCGGCCTCCAGCAGCGCGCGCGCCGGCCCTATTCCATCGGCCAGATCACGCTCGGTGGTGGGACAGAAGCAAGCGGTCGTCCCGGTCCGACCCAGCGTCAGGACATCGGAGGAAGTCAGATGGGTCGCGTGCACCGCTGTGGTTGCCGCACCGAGAACACCCCGCGATTGCAGCAATTCGGTTGGTGTGTACCCGTAGCAGGCCAGGCTGGCCTCGTTCTCGGCCGGCTGTTCGGACAGGTGCACGTGCAGCGGAGCACGTCGAATCTGTCCGCCCTCGCCGTCCCAGCGGCTTCGGAGTTCCTGCTCGGTCGACTCGACCACCTCGCCCAGTGCCCCGATGGGGACGGCTCGTATCGAGTGGATCGCCGCACCGACCCGCATTCCCGGCGACGGTGCCAGCTCTGCGACCCGCGATCGCCAGGCCGAGATGTCCCCGTCGCTGAAACGCTGTTGAACCTCATCGAGCGGGAGGTGCCCGTCCGGCCCGAGGCCACCGGCGAGGTATGCGCTGTCGAGCAGGGTCAAGCGGACACCCGCCTCCGCGGCGGCCTGGCGCAGGCACTCGGCCATCGCATTCGGATCGGCGTAACGATGTCCACCCGGAGCGTGATGCAGGTAGTGGAACTCGCCGACCCCCGTGATGCCCGCCAGTGCCATCTCGGCGTACGTGGCCCGAGCCAGCTTCAGGTAGCTATCGGGGTCCAGCCGGGACGCCACCGAGTACATCCGTTCCCGCCAGGTCCAAAAGGTGCCGCCTTGATCGTGCGTTCGGCCTCGCAGTGCCCGGTGGAAGGCGTGGCTGTGCGCGTTGGCGAAGCCCGGCAGCACCACGCCCGGGAGTCGCTGCGTCCCTTGGGGCTCGGCACCGACCTCGATCCGGACGAAGCGTCCGTCGTCGATGTCGAAGCGAACGTCGGACGCCGGCCCATCGGGCAGCAGCGCGTACTCGGCGAACAGTCTCATTCCACAGCCAGATCCTCGACCACCGTGGCCAACGCCGCCACCCCGAGCAGGCAGTCGTCCCGATCGGCGTGTTCCGCGGGCGAATGCGAGACACCGGTGGGATTGCGCACGAAAAGCATCGCGGTCCGAATGCCCGCGTTGGCCAGGATGCCTGCGTCGTGGCCGGCACCGGTCGGCAGCACCGGAGCATCGGACAGTAAACCGGCCAGCCGCTCGGCCAGTGCGAGGTCCAGCAGCGTCTCATGCGTCCAGGACTCCTGGCGCATCGAGCCCCCGTGCCCGCCCACCACATCGTCCAGCGCCTCGACGAAGGCTTGTACATAGCCGGGATCGGCCCCGCGGGCGTCGAGCCAACCGGTCACCCTCGAGGGAATCGCGTTCACCGCGTTCGGTTCGACCTGAACTTTGCCGCAGGTACCGAGTACGCCGAATCGCTCGGCCAGCCCGCGGGTCTGCTGGATGACATCCGCCAACGCCAACATCGGATCGTGCCGGTCAGCCAGCCTAGTTGTTCCGGCATGATTAGCCTTACCTGGCAAGTCGAAACGCCATCGCCCGTGCGGCCAGATCGCCGACCCGACCGCGACCGGACGATCCAGATCGATCAGACCTCGACCCTGCTCCACGTGTAGTTCGATGAACACGCCAACCCGGCGCAGCGTCTCCTCGTCCCGGCCGAGCTCCGATGGATCGCCCCCGGCGCGCCGGATCGCCGCACTCATCGAGACCGCGTCGGAATCGGTGAGGGCCAGCGCCTGATCGGCGGGCAGCGCTCCGGTGATGATCCGCGAGCCGGCGCACGCGATGCCGAACCGGGCGCCCTCCTCGTCGCCGAAGTTCACCACACCGATCGGGCGGCTGGGTTGATATCCCTTATCCCGCAAGGCATCGAGCGCCACGAAAGCCGATATGATGCCGAGCGGGCCGTCGAAGGCGCCGCCGTCGGGAACCGAGTCCAGGTGCGAGCCGAGAACGACCCCGGGCCGTTCCTGGGCCACCCCCTCGTCGGGATCACCCCACCAGGCCCACTGGTTGCCGGCCCGGTCGGTGGTCAGGTCGAGTCCACGTGCGGTCGCCTCGCCGGCGAACCACTCGCGCAACGCTGCGTCTTCCGGCGTCCAGGCGAATCGCCGATATCCGCCGTTAGCCGGGTTGCGCCCGATCGGCTCCAGCTCGGCCCACAGCCGATCGAACGATTCCTGTGCAGTGGTCACCGATTCAGGCTTCGGAGCCGCGAGTGGCCATCGGCACGCTCACGCCACCGGCACGGTGTTCGTCCAGGACGGCTGTGTTCGGCGAATCTCCAGAGTCGATATGCCGGATCACTCCCATGCCGGGATCGTTGGTAAGAACCCGCTCGATCTTCTGGCGAGCGAGGGCGCTGCCATCGGCCACGCATACCTGTCCGGCGTGCAGCGACCGTCCGATTCCGACGCCGCCGCCGTGGTGGATGGAAACCCAACTGGCTCCCGAAGCCGTGTTGACCAGGGCATTGAGCAGCGGCCAGTCGGCAATGGCGTCGGAACCATCGGCCATGGCTTCCGTTTCGCGGTAGGGCGACGCCACTGATCCGCAGTCCAGGTGATCGCGGCCGATCACGACCGGCGCGGACAACTCGCCCGCGGCGACCATGTCGTTGAACTTCACGCCGGCCCGGTCACGCTCGCCGTAGCCGAGCCAGCAGATCCGAGCGGGCAGCCCCTGGAACGCAACCCGGTCCTGAGCGGCCCGGATCCAACGGTGCAGGTGATCGTTGTCCGGGAACAACTCGAGCACGGCCTCGTCGGTGGCTCGGATGTCCTTCGGGTCACCGGACAGGGCAGCCCAGCGGAAGGGGCCCTTGCCCTCGGTGAACAGCGGCCGGATATAGGCGGGCACGAACCCGGGGAAGTCGAACGCTCGGGCGTAACCGCCCTGACGCGCTTCGTCCCGGATCGAGTTGCCGTAGTCGAACACCTCCGAGCCGGCGTCCATGAAACCGACCATGGCCTCGACGTGTTTGGCCATCGAGGCCCTCGCCCGGTCGGTGAACTCTTCCGGCTTGGCCTCGGCATAGTCGTGCCAGTCCGCGAGCTCGACCCCTTCGGGCAGGTAGGCCAGTGGATCATGAGCCGAGGTCTGGTCGGTCACGATGTCCACCGCGACCCCCCGGCGCAATAGCTCGGGGAGTACGGTCGCGCAGTTTCCGACCAGGCCGATCGAGACGCCGCGTCGTTCTCGTTTCGCCTTCTCGCACCGGGCAATGGCATCATCGAAATCCTCGGCGAGCTCATCGAGGTAACGGTGCTCGATCCGGCGCCTCAGGCGACCGGGGTCCACGTCGACGACCAGGCAAACGCCGCCGTTGAGGGTTACCGCCAGGGGCTGGGCGCCTCCCATGCCCCCGCAGCCGCCGGTGACGGTCAGGGTTCCGGCCAAGGTGCCCGCGAAACGCTTGGCCGCCACCGCCGCGAACGTCTCATAGGTGCCCTGCAGGATCCCCTGGGTGCCGATATAGATCCACGAACCCGCGGTCATCTGCCCATACATCGTGAGGCCGAGCTGCTCAAGCCGGCGGAACTCCGGCCAGGTCGCCCAGTCCGGCACCAGGTTGGAGTTGGCGATGAGCACCCGCGGGGCCCACTCGTGGGTGCGCATCACGCCCACCGGTTTGCCTGACTGGACCAGCATGGTCTCGTCGTCCTTCAGCGTGGTCAGGGTTCGCACCATCGCGTCGAAGGAGTTCCAGCTCCGGGCGGCACGTCCGGTGCCGCCGTAGACGACCAGATCATCCGGCCGTTCGGCCACTTCGGGGTCGAGGTTGTTCATCAGCATCCGAAGCGGTGCTTCGGTCTGCCAGGACCTCGCGGTCAACTGCGTGCCGCGGGCCGCGCGTACCGGGCGGGCGCCTTCCATGATGTTTTCCTTTCCACGCAACGAGTTCAGCGATACCGGTCAGCTGCCGGTTCGGGGTTAGCGCATCAGGTGAGCGGCCCGGTGACCGCTTCGACCGCGGCCACCGCGCGACCGGAGGAAACGTACTGAACAGCGGCCGCTATTTCCGGGGCGAGGTACCGGTCAGTTCCTGGCCCTGCGACGTCCTGGCGTAGGCCGGCCACAACCGCGGCGGTGGCCGGCGCAGGTTGCAGCGGTGCCCTGAGATCGAGAGCGCGGGCAGCAGTGAGCAGTTCGATCGCCAGTACTCGGGTCAGTCCGTCGATCGAGCGACGAAGCTTGCGTGCGGCAGACCAACCCATCGAGACGTGGTCTTCCTGCATCGCACTGGACGGGATCGAGTCGACCGACGCCGGGGCGGCAAGCCGCTTGAGTTCGGAGACGATCGCCGCCTGGGTGTACTGCGCGATCATGTGGCCCGAGTCGACGCCGGGATCATCGGCAAGAAAGGCCGGCAATCCATGGTTGCGAGCCGTATCCAGGAACCTGTCGGTTCGTCGTTCGGAGATCGAGGCGAGGTCGGCCACCGTGATCGCCAGGAAATCGAGCACGTAGGCGACGGGCGCACCGTGGAAATTGCCGTTGCTCTCCACTCGGCCATCCGGCGTCACCACCGGGTTGTCCACAGAGCTGGCGAGTTCCCGGGATGCCACCAGTTCGGCGTGGGCGAGGGTATCCCGGACCGCGCCATGGACCTGAGGCGAACACCGCAGCGAGTACGCATCCTGCACCCGGGTGCACTCCGGCCCGCGGTGACTGGCCATCAGCGCCGAGTCGGCCAGGATCGCGCGTAGGTTCGCCGCACTGTCGGCCTGGCCGGGGTGCGGGCGAAGGGCCTGCAGGTCGGCGGCGAATACGGCATCGGTGCCGAGTTGGGCCTCGACACTCATCGCGGCCGTGATGTCGGCTGTGCGCAGCAACAGGCGCAGATCGTTGCAAGCCAGCAGCAGCATGCCGAGCATGCCGTCGGTGCCGTTGATGAGCGCCAGACCCTCCTTCTCCTCGAGCACGATCGGCTCGATGCCCGCACCCTGCAGCGCTTCGCCAGCCGGACGAAGGACGCCCCCGGCATCCCGTACATCGCCCTCACCCATCGCAGCGAGAGCACAATGCGCGAGCGGGGCCAGATCGCCCGAGCAGCCCAGGGAGCCGTACTCGCCGACGATGGGGGTGATACCCGCGTTGAGCAAGTTGGCATAGGTCTGGGCCGTCTGCAGGCGCACGCCCGTACGACCGGTTGCCAGCGTGGACAGGCGGAGCAGCATGAGCCCGCGGACCACCTCCCGCTCGACCTCGGGTCCCGAGCCGGCGGCGTGTGAGCGGATCAGGCTGCGCTGAAGTTGCGCCCGTAATTCGGTAGGGATGTGCCGGTTGGCCAGAGCCCCGAAGCCGGTGGATACGCCATAGTGCGGTTCCACGTCGTCGGCGAGGGCCTCGATGACCCGGCGACTGGCGGTGATCTCGTTCTGGGCTTCTTCGGCCAACCGGATGGTGACGCCATGTCGGGCGACGGAGACGACCTCTGCCGGCGTCAACGGACCGACCCCGACGATGACCTCGGTGGTGGCTGTACCCGGAGGGGTGCCGTACGTGAGGGCGCCGTGCGGGAGGGCGCTGTGCGGGAGGGCGCTGTGCGGGAGGGCGCTGTTCGGGAGGGCGCTGTTCGGGAGGGAGCCCGCGGCGGCACTTCGGTTGGCATCGACCATGGCTTCCATCGGACACCCGACAGGCCCTTCGGCGCCATGGCCTGAGCGCACTTGGTGTCTGGGATACCAGACACAGGGCTAGAGTTCCGGAGCGTGGCGCAAGTACCGGCGGCGAGCCAGGTCCTGTCCGTGCTGCGCTTTCTGGCGCGCCAGCCCGGGCCGGTCGCGGCTGCCTCGATCGCCCGCGAGCTGCGGCTGCCCCGATCCACCACTTATCACCTCTTGGGGAGCCTGATCGACGAGGGATTCGTCGTGCACCTGCCGGAGGAACGGCGTTACGGCCTGGGCGTCAGCTCCTACGAGCTCGCGACCGGGTATACCCGGCAGGCTCCGTTACAACGCCTGGCCCGGGTGCCGCTGGCCACACTCGTGGACCGGGTGGGGCAGAACGCTCACCTCGCCGTCCTGCATGGCCGCGAGGTCATCTACGTCATCGAAGAGCGGGCACCGGGGCGGCCGTCACTGGTGACCGACGTCGGAGTGCGGCTACCGGCGCAGCTGACCGCGAGCGGCCGGGCCATGCTCGCGGCGCTACCGGCGGTCCAGGTTCGGGCGCTGTTTCCCGACGCCGACGCGTTCGTGACCCGCAACGACCTGGGTCCACGGTCGGCGTCGGCGTTGCGCCAACTGCTGGTGGAGGCGCGGCGGGCCGGATATGCGACTGAGGACGGCGAGATCACGCCCGACTTCTCGTCGGTCGCCGCGGCGGTGCTCGATCATTCCGGCCACCCAGTGGCCAGCGTCGCGGCGACCTTCGAGGACGCGGCGGTCAACCCAGCGCGGCGGCAATACTTGGCGATGCATGTCGCCCGGACCGCCGGGGCCATCAGCCGTCGCATCGGCGGCTAGGTGCGGCTGAGTGCGGCTGGGTGCGGCTGAGTGCGGCTGAGTGCGGCTGAGTGCGGCTAGGTGTGGCTGGTGCGGCTAGGTGTGGCTGGTGCGGCTAGGTGTGGCTGGGTGCGGGCGCCCGAGTGCGATCGTGCTACAACCGAGCTGGCCCGATCGCGCCAGCCCCCGCAACGTCTGCCCGGACACGTCACCGGCTTGGCGATGCTGGCCGATCGGGCACCGGAAACCGCGTTGGGATTCCTACCCCGACGTCGCTATCTGACGTACCTAGCGCCCTAGGCTCCGGCAGCGGTCACGACTGCATCGGTGACGAATCCGGCCACGAGGCCGATCAGCAGCCCATAGGCCAGCAGGTCCGGACGCTTTGCCTTGGCCGCGACGCCGAGCAGCTGCATGACGACGTAGAGGATGGAGCCCGCGGCCAAGGTGAGGAACAACACGCTGACCGCGGCGCTCGTGAAGCCATGGCCGATGAGCGTGCCTAGGATGGTCGGGCCGCCGCCGATGGCGCCCATCAGCAGCAGGAAACGCCAGCTCGGACGGTTGTCGATGTCGGCACTTACCGCTGCCGGGCCGCCGGTCAGCGCCGAGGACGACTCCATTGCAGCGCTCTCGGCCGCCAGGGGCGCCACGATTCCGAAGCCCTCCGTGGCGTTGTGCAGGCCGAAGCCGATCACCAGCAACGTCGCCAGCGCGACCTCACCGGCAGCCGCCGATTGTCCGATGGCCAAGCCTTCGGCGAAGTTGTGCAGCCCGATACCGATCGCGATCATGAGTGCCAGTTGCCGCGCGGAGGACCAGCTCGCCACGCCCCGTCGACCGAGCCGGTCGGCCTCGACCGCCGACATGGCGCCAGGACCAACTCGCTGCGTCGATCTGGCTGCTGACCTGGCCATCATCCGCTCATAGGCCACCAGCGACAGCAATCCGACCGACAGTCCACCGATGAACAGCACCCCGTAGCCGAACACCGGACCGAGGCCACCAGTGTGCGCGTGAACTGCGATCAGCGCAGCATCGAGGGGCTCCCAGGCGTGACTGAACACGTCCCAGACCAGGAACAGCAGGATGCCGACGGCTATCGCATTCAGCAGGATGCGCAGCGAGGGCGCCGGCTTGCGGAGCCTGCCGATCGGCAGGCCGGCCAGGATGGTGACTCCAGCGATGATCCCCAGCAGGAGGGTTTTGGATAGGCTCACACGGTTCTCCTGGACGACAGCCGTAAAGGGCAGCGGCGGTAAGGACAGGTTTACCTTAGTCGACTCGTGGCCAGTTCGCGAAGCCCGATGTGTCCTAGCTACCACTACTGCGCGCGCCGTCGCCAGCCGATAGCGTCGGGGAACGACCATCCAGCAGAACAGCGAGGGCCGTTGGCCATGCTCTGTACCCGAATCGGTCTGGTCGTCCACCATGGACGACCCGCCGCCGTGCAAGCCGCGGGAAATGTCCGTGACTGGGCCGCGCGACACGGGCTCGAGGTGAGCGAGGTCGACGTATGGGGTCAGGACGGACTGACCCCACCCCGGAGAAATGCCCGCGATGAGGTCCGGGCCACCGGCCATCCCGACCTGATCGTGACCGTCGGCGGCGACGGCACGTTCTTGCGGGGTGCGCGGCTCGCGGCTCGGGACGACGTGCCGGTGTTGGGTGTGAACGTGGGACGCGTCGGGTTCCTGACCGAGATCGAACCTCTCGAGATCGAAGCGGCGCTGGATGCTTGCCGCCGGGACGCGGCGTATATCGACGAGCGCCTGATGTTGACCATGAGCGCCTCCCGGCCGCTGGAGATCCCGCCGAACATGCAGGCCCTACTGCGTTACGGGCGCGGGCCGCTGCTGCCGCCGCCTCCGCTGCGACCGGCTCCGGAACCGGGCGCACCCGGGGTCTGCCTGGACGTGACCGCGATGAACGACATCGTCTTCGAGAAACTGGCCCGCGACCGGCAGGCCAGCCTCGGCGTCTACATCGATGATGTCCTGTTCGCCTCCTATTCGGCGGACGCGTTGATCGTGGCCAGTCCGACCGGGTCGACGGCGTACAGCTTCGCGGCCGGTGGTCCCGTGCTGTCGCCCAGGATGCGGGCCCTGGTGTTCACCCCGGTGGCCCCGCACATGGTCTTCGATCGCAGTTTGATCCTGGACGCCGAGGAGCGGGTGGCCATCCGGGTCCTCGCGCAATCCGGCCAGGTCGCAGTCAGCGTGGACGGCCAGCTGCGCGGTGTGCTCGATCCGGGTGACTGGATCAGCGTCTACCGCGCCGAGTCCACCGCCAAGCTGGTTCGGATCCGTCCGTCCAACTTTTACTCCCGGCTCCGTAGCCGGTTCTCCCTCACCGATGCGCCGGCCACGATCGCCGAGAGCGCCGCTCAGGTCAGCCACGAGAGAATGCCGTTGTGAGCACATCGGACGATCTGTTGATCGACGCCTTCAACCGGATACACGAGGTCGTTCATCAGGCGGTCGAGGGGTTGAGCACGCAGGATCTGAGCTTTCGCGTCGCGCCTGAGGCCAACACGATCGGTTGGTTGATCTGGCACCTGGCCCGGATACAGGACGATCACGTCGCCAGTGCCGCGGGATCCGGGCAAGTCTGGCGAGAGGGCGGCTGGGCCGAGCGTTTCGGTCTCCCGTTCCACGACGCGGCGACCGGGTACGGCCAGAACAGCCGTCAGGTCGGCCAGGTCCGGGTCGACTCGGCTGATCTGTTGCTCGGCTATTTCGACGCGGTCCAGGAGCGCACGATCGCCTACCTGGGCGGCCTCGGCGACGACGATCTAGCCCGAATCGTGGATGAATCGTGGGATCGGCCGGTCACTCTCGCGGTACGGCTGGTCAGCATCATCTCCGACGATCTGCAGCACGCCGGCCAAGCGGCCTTTGTGGCCGGTATCGTGCGGCGCCAGGCCTAGGCGGCGAGGTTGAGCCCCCGGTACCGCCCGAGCGCAAGCCCGCGTCCTCAGGCGGGCAGCGTTGCCGGTACGGCGGCAGCGGAGTCACGCGGCAGAGCCTCACGCCCGGACCCGTGCTCAGGCAGCGCCCCGGTCTCGACCACGTCTGCTGCAATATCGCGCAGTTTCCGGTGCAGGTTCTGGCTGGCGACTCGCAGCAGTGCGAAGGCCTGCTCCTGAGTGACCCGATGGTGGGCCATCAGCACGCCCAGTGCGACCCCGATCTCCCGGTTGCTCTGGAGCGCCTGCTCGAGATTGGTGACCTGCTCGCCGGCATTGTTCAATGCCACCAGGCCCGAGGTGTGCGCGGCCAGGATCGTAGCGCTGTCGATCGCGTCGTCGTCAAAGGCGCCCGGGGCCACCGCATAGAGGTTGAGCGCAGTCGGGCCGCCGGCGACGAGACGGAAGGCAAGCACGCTGCGCACCGGCGTGGTCGCGATGGTCCGCTGGGCGAAATTGGGCCAGCGAACCTCATTCTCCAGATCGAATGCCAGGTAGGAGGTGTCCTGCTCGGCCGCCTGCATGCAGGGGCCCTCATCGAGCTCGTACTGGATCGAGTCGACCCGCGCAGCGGTGGCGTCGGACACGGCCAGGCTGGTGCCCTTACGCCCCCGAGCGCTGGTGATGCTGGCGAAACTGCAACCATCGATGTGTTTCACACACAGCTCGACGATGCGCCGCAGGGCCGCCTCATTGTCGCCGTCACCGCGCATGTCGCGTCCGAGCTCAGCGAACTCCTGCGACAACTCGAGTATCTCGGCAGTGTCCACAGCACACCCCCCATTTCCACGTCGAGCGGGATCGCCCCCCACCTGGACAGGAAGAGTACATAGCTAGACCGAAGAGAGACAGCTCACCTCTGCGGCACGGAAACGATCGCCCGGGTGGACGCATCGATCCGGGCCGTCAAGCCGAGCCGATCGAGGTGTTCCAGCAGCGGGACGGCGATACGCCGGGTGGTGTCCAGCGCCTGCCTCGCCTGGCTGGTGGTGAAAGGCTGCGGCAGACCGGCCAGCACCGCCGCTGCCAGCTCGGCCGCGTTCGGGCCGACGACGATGTCCGGCGCCAGCCGCAACAACCGCCCGGCGCGCTCGGCCGTGGCCAGGTCCCGGCTGGTCAGGCCGTACCCCTCGAGTTGCGTGCGTTCCGGCGCATCGAAGCAGTGCTTGGACAGCCGCGCCTCTAGCTCCTGGACGGCGCCCTCGGCGGCCCCCAGCGACACCTCGACTCCAGGACGCGCGACCCGGCCCGCGGCGAGCTCCAGCCCGGATTCGCGGGTCAGCAGGCGCAGCAATGCCGGATCTGGCACACCGATCCGTTGCCGCGCCTTCTCGAGCGGCAGGCCCGGCTGCTGTGGATGAGCGGCCGCGTACTCGTCCACCGTGTGCGTCAGCTCGCGCTGCCACCTCAGCCAGGTGGGCTGGTCGATGAGCCAGTCCTGGCGGACCAGCACGCCGGCCGGCTCGGCGACGGGCAGACCCAGCGCGACCAGGGTCTGTCGTCGTACGGCCTGCCGTCGGCGCACCTGGGTGGCAATGCCGCCCGGGTCGACGGCATCCGCCGGGTCGAGCGCGTCCAGTTCGGCAGCTCGCAACTGGGCCGCGCCGCGGCGGTCGAAGTCGGGTGGATCGGCGTCGAGCACCAACGCGCCGGCGACGATGCACTGTTGAGCCGGGTCACGCAGGATGAGCCGATCACCGAACTGCAATGGCAGCCGGGTCCGCAACGTCAACCGGGCGAGGTCGGCGCTGAGCATCCGCACCCGGGCCGGCACCGATGCCGACCCGACGTGAACTGTGAGTTCGGCGGGTGGATCGAACAAGATCGGTTCCAGCCGGGCGTCGACGACCGCGGTCCAATGCCAGGCGTCCCGAGTCAGCAGCGCATCACCGCGGCGCACTTGGGCGGTGTCGATCGATCTCAGGTTCACCGCCACCCGGGCAACACCGTGGACACGGTCGGCCGGACGGCCCAGCTGTTGCAATCCCCTTACCCGCACGCGTTGATCTCTCAGTTGTAGCTCGTCCCCGACGGCGATGCTTCCGGCGCCCAGAGTGCCGGTGACGACGGTGCCGCTGCCGCGAACCGAGAACGATCGATCGATCCACAACCGGATGCGACCGCCTGGGTCCGGTACCCCCAACCGAGCAACCAGTCGGTCCAACGCTTGGCGCAGTTCGTCCAGTCCCGTCCCGGTCCGCCCGGACACGGCCAATCCCTCGACCGCACCGAGACTGGTAGCGGCCAGCCGCTGCCCCGCGTCAGCGAGCACCGGTCGCGGATCGGCCAAGTCGGATCTGGTCACGACCAACAACCCTTGGCGAATACCCAATGCGTTCAGGGCGTCCAGGTGCTCCCCGGACTGCCGGCGCCAACCCTCGTCGGCGGCGACCACGAACAGGGCCGCCGCTGCCGGACCGACCCCGGCCAGCATATTCGTCACGAATCGCTGGTGTCCGGGCACATCGACGAAGGCGAGTTCGATCCCCGACGGCAACGTCGTCCAGGCGTAGCCGAGATCGATCGTCATCCCCCGCCGGCGTTCCTCGGCCCAACGGTCCGGTTCCATGCCGGTCAGCGCCCGGACCAGCGTGGACTTGCCATGGTCGACATGCCCGGCAGTGGCGATGACCTGCATCAGCCGCCGCCGCCCGGAGCCGCCGCGACGACACGGGCGGCGGCCCGGGTCAGCACGACATCGTCCTGTTCCGGCACGCATCGCAGGTCGAGCAGCAACCGGCCCTGCTCGATCCGCCCCACCACACAAGGGTTTCCGCTCCGCAGCGGCTCCGCGCAGGCCTCATCGAGGGCCACCGCCCAACCGCGGAGCGGCACGCCGGGAGCACCGCCACCGCCCACCGCTCCATCGCTGGCCACGACTTCACCGCCCACCGCTGCTGCGAGCCGCTCGCACCGCCGGCGCAGGGCGTCGACGTCGGCGTGCAGGTACCGTTCGGTGGGCGTCGGCGGCCCAGCGACGGTGGCCTCCAAGGCAGCCAGCGTCAGTTTGTCGACTCGCAGCGCGCGCGCCATGGGATGGCGCCGTAGTCGCTGCACGACTTCCGCGCGGCCGAAGATCAGCCCCGCCTGCGGTCCGCCGAGCAACTTGTCGCCGCTGCAGGTGACGAGGTCCGCCCCAGCGATCAGCGCACCTCGCACATCGGGCTCGTCAGGCAGCAGTTCGTTGCGCATCAGCAGACCGCTGCCGAGATCAGCGACGATCGGCGGACCGAGGCGGGCCAGGTCCTGCACCGGGACCGCAGCGGTGAACCCGGTCATCATGAAGTTGCTCGGGTGCACCTTGAGCAGGCAACCGGTCTGGCTGCCGATGGCCTCGGAGTAGTCGGCGATACAGGTGCGGTTGGTGGTGCCTACCTCGCGAATCCGCGCGCCGGCCGACTCGATGAGGGCCGGTAAGCGGAAGCCGTCGCCGATCTCGACCAACTCCCCGCGGCTCACGATCACCTCGCGACCGGAGGCGAGCGCCGTGGTTGCCAGCAGCAGGGCGGCCGCGCCGTTGTTGACCACCAGCACGTCCTCGGCCTC
>JAVEET010000236.1 GCA_030840295.1 Pseudonocardiales bacterium | reverse complement strand
ATGGTGCCGGCCTCGGAGGGGAACGAGGACTCGATCAACACCTGGTAGCGACGCATGTCGACGATATGGTCGATGTGCTCGATGTCCACCGGACATTGCTCCACGCAGGCGCCGCAGGTGGTGCAGGACCACAGCACATCCGGGTCGATGACGCCGAAGGACGCCGCGTCGCCGACCAGCGGGCGGGCGTACTGCAGGTGATTGGTCCCTTCTACGCGGCCGAAGCCGGATTCGGGGACGCCGTGGCCGTGACCGCCGCCCTCGCTGTCACCGCCGACCTCGAGCGCGCCCTCGTCGGGGACGGCCTTGCCACCGATCAGATAAGGGGCCTTGGCGAACAGGTGATCCCGCAGGTCCATGATGATCAGCTTCGGTGACAGCGGCTTGCCGGTGTTCCACGCCGGACACTGGGACTGACAGCGCCCGCATTCGGTGCAGGTCGCGAAGTCGAGGTAGCCCTTCCAGGTGAAGTCCTCGATCTTGCCCTTGCCGAAGACCGTGTCCTCGGAGAGGTTCTCGACATCCATGAAGTCGATCGGCTTGCCCGCGGCGTCGGTCGCGGGCAGCAGCGCCCCGAGTGCCCGGGGCAGCCGCTTGAAGTAGACGTTGATGGGCGCGGTGGCGATGTGCAGGTGCTTGGAGTACGTGACGATGATCAGGAACGCGAGGACGACCGCGATCTGGGCCAGCAGAAAGATCGTGGCCAGCCCGGCGTTGTAGTCCCCGGTTCCCAGCGCCTTAGCGACCAGGTACGACGCGAACGTCCATTTCGAGTGACCGAAGGGGAACTGGCCAGCATTCAGCTGGGCGCCGCGCAGCAGAAACAGCGTGACGATGACCATCGTGATCATCCCGAGAATGACCCAGGCGGGGCCGGTGTGTGACCCGTAGAACCGCGAATCGCGCTGCTTGCGCTGCGGCGCGTTGCGAATGCGCAGCACGGCGAAGGTGGCCAGGCCGAGGAGGACGGCCACGCCGAAGAAGTCCTCCAGAAAACCCAGGACCTGCCACTTGCCGACCAGCGGGATGTGGAAGTCCCGGCTGATCAGCAGGGCGCCGTATGCCTCCAGAATGGTCAGGTTGAGAACCAGGAAGCCCCAGAACGTGAAGAAGTGCGCCAGGCCCGGGACCGACCACTTGAGTAGCTTGCGCTGAGCCAGCACCTCTTCGGCGTCGTTGACCGCACGGGCGTTGACATCCTTGCCGCGGCCGGGTGCGGCGGCACCGGACCGGATGAGCTTGATCAGCCACAGCACCCGCCGCCCGGCGATGGCCGCGGTGGCCAACGTCAGGATGAGAGTGAGCGTGATTCGCAGCGCCACAAGCCCTCCACTTTCCAACGATCTGCCGAGCGATAGACAGCCACATTCGCACGGCTACCAGCCGGTAACAAGTGGCGACGCTACCGAGTTGGTCACACCCCGGCGTCGGTAGCAGATCGAAATGCTCAATCCAAGGCTCAATTCAAGGCTCAATCCAAGGCTCAACCGAACGCTCAGGAGAACAGGCCGCCGAGGCCGCCGATGCCTTCCTTGGGGTTGTTGCCCGGGATCGCCGATGCGACCCAGCTGGCAAAGGCGTCCGGGTTGCGGGTCTGCAGCAGTACCCGGCCCGGGCCGGCGAAGTCGAACACGAAACCTTCACCGGTCTTCATGCTCTGCATGCTCTTGCCCGCCACGGCCCGGCGCATCTTGAACTGGATGCCGAGGTCGTAGGCAACGACGTGACCGGTGTCCACGGTGACGGTCTCGCCCGGTTGCAGGTCGAGGTAGTCGATAGCGCCGTAGACGTTGACCACAGCCAGGCCGTTACCTGTCGCCCGGAATCCGAAGCCGCCTTCACCGCCGAACATGTTGGCCATCCCGCCCCACTGGGTGTCGATGTCGACGCCGTGCGAGTTGGCGATCCAGCTACCGCGGGTTATGTAGAACGGCCGTTCGGGGGTGATCGGTATATAGGTGACGTCGCCGGGCAGCACGCCCGCGACATCGACCCAGCCGCCCTCGGCCGGTGCGGTGTAGGTGGTGATGAAGAAGGAGCCGCCGCCCAGGGCCGCGCGCTTGAGGCCCTTCATGAGGCCACCCTCGGCCTTGGCCTGGAGCTGGATGCCGGAGCTGTGGGCGATCATCGCACCGCCCTCCACCCTGAGTGGTTCGCCGCCGGCGAGAATGCAGCGCGCGACGGTGAAGGACGGGTTGTGGCGAAGTTGTACCTGCATCCGGCGACCGTAGCGAACAAAGCGTCCCGGTGGGCGGCTTCACAGCACGCGCTCAGCCAACTGACCGAAAGGCTGCTTGTGACTGGCGCCATAGTCATTCCGGGAACTTGAGCGTGGTCGACTCAGTTCTTTTGACAGAGGGTCACACCAACGAGCACGATGGTTGGCAGGTACTTCGGTAGCAAAGAAGCGCAGCATCAACAATTTAGGGAGTTTTCCATGGCACGCGCGGTCGGTATTGACCTGGGCACCACAAACTCCGTCGTCGCCGTCCTCACCGGTGGCGAGCCGGAAGTAATCGCGAACGCTGAGGGGTCGCGGACCACACCGTCCGTCGTCGCGTTCGCCAAGAACGGCGAGGTGCTGGTGGGCGAGGTCGCCAAGCGCCAGGCCGTCACCAACGTCGACCGGACCATTCGTTCGGTCAAGCGTCACATGGGCACCGACTGGTCGGTGGACATCGACGGCAAGAAGTACACCGCGCAGGAGATAAGCGCCCGCGTGCTGCAGAAGCTGAAGCGTGACGCGGAGTCCTACCTCGGTGAGACGATCACTGACGCTGTCATCACCGTTCCCGCGTACTTCAACGATGCCGAGCGCCAGTCCACCAAGGAAGCCGGCACGATCGCCGGCCTGAACGTGCTGCGCATCGTCAACGAGCCGACCGCCGCTGCCCTGGCCTATGGCCTGGACAAGGGCGAGAAGGAGCAGACCATCCTGGTCTTCGACCTCGGTGGTGGCACCTTCGACGTATCCCTGCTCGAGATCGGTGACGGCGTCATCGAGGTCAAGGCGACCAACGGTGACAACCACCTCGGTGGCGACGACTGGGACCAGAAGGTCATCGACTGGCTGGTCGAGAAGTTCAAGGCCGCGCACGGTATCGACCTGACCAAGGACAAGATGGCCATGCAGCGACTGCGCGAGGCGGCCGAGAAGGCCAAGATCGAGCTGTCCGCCAGCCAGCAGACGTCCATCAACCTGCCCTACATCACCGTGGACACCGAGAAGAACCCGCTGTTCCTGGACGAGCAACTCTCTCGCGCGGAATTCCAGCGCATCACCTCCGATCTGCTCGAGCGCACCAAGGTGCCGTTTCAGAACGTACTGCGCGACGCCGGCATCCCGCTCGACCAGATCGATCACGTGGTCCTGGTCGGCGGTTCGACCCGGATGCCCGCGGTCGTGGAGCTGGTGAAGGAACTGACCGGTGGCAAGGAGCCCAACAAGGGCGTCAACCCCGATGAGGTGGTGGCCGTCGGCGCGGCTCTGCAGGCCGGCGTGCTCAAGGGTGAGGTCAAGGACGTCCTGCTGCTCGATGTCACCCCGCTCTCGCTGGGCATCGAGACCAAGGGTCAGATCATGACCAAGCTGATCGAGCGGAACACCACGATCCCCACCAAGCGCTCGGAGATCTTCACCACCGCGGACGACAACCAGTCCAGTGTGCAGATCCAGGTCTATCAAGGCGAGCGCGAGATCGCGACGTACAACAAAAAGCTCGGCATGTTCGAGCTGACCGGTATCCCGCCGGCACCGCGCGGTGTCCCGCAGGTCGAAGTCACCTTCGACATCGACGCCAACGGCATCGTGCACGTCTCGGCCAAGGACCTGGCTTCGGGTAACCAGCAGGGTATGACGATCACCGGTGGTTCGGGCCTGTCCAAGGAAGAGATCGACCGGATGATGAAGGAGGCCGAAGCTCACGCCGACGAGGACAAGGCGCGTCGCGAGACCGCCGAGATCCGCAACTCCGGTGAGCAGCTGGTCTACCAGACCGAGAAGTTCATTGCCGACTCCGGCGACAAGATTCCGTCCGAGTCCAAGACCGAACTCGAAGGCTCGCTGGCCGAGCTGAAGACCACACTTGCCGACGCCAACGCCACCAACGACGCGATCCGGGAGCAGACCACCGCACTCAGCGAGGTCTCGTCCAAGATCGGTGCCGCGATGTACGCCTCGGCGAATGCCGAGGGTGCCAGCGCGGACGGGGCTGCGGGCGCAGGCGCTGCCGGTTCGGCCAAGGCCGAGGACGACGTGGTCGACGCCGAGGTCATCGACGAAGAGAAGTAGGGCGGGTAGCTGAGCATGACTGACAAGCCCACACCTCCCAGTGGTTCCGGGTCTGGGGCCGAAAAGCCCCAGCCCGGGTTTACCTTTGCCGATAAGCGAAAGATCACTCCGGACGGTGAACCGCGACTGGCCAGCGCGGCGACCGACGAGCAGGCGCTGAAGGTCGAGCCCGAAGCCGACCCGATGGCCGAACTGGCGGCCGACGCGAACGCGTTGCTCGCCGCGGAGCGGCTGGCTGACCTGCAACGATTGCAAGCCGAGTACGCCAACTACCGCAAGCGGGTCGAGCGAGATCGGTCGGTGGCCCGCGACACGGCGATCGGCTCGGTCATCGAGTCGCTGTTGCCAGTTCTCGACGATATCCACCTGGCCCGTCAACACGGTGACCTCGAGGCCGGTCCGTTCGTCAACATCGCCGAGAAGCTGGAAGCGACCCTGGCCCGGTACGGCGTAGAGCGTTACGGCGAACCGGGTGCACCGTTCGATCCGGCCATCCACGACGCGCTGATGCACGTCGAGGAGGAATTGGCCGAGGGGACCGATGTGACCACGGTGGTCGGTGTCCTGCAGCCCGGTTACAAGATCGGTGACAGGATTCTCCGCCCGGCGCGGGTATCGGTCGCCGACCCGCAATGAGCTGGTGATCATCTCGCGTCCAGCCCGCGCCCACGCCCGGTAGACGCGAGATGATCACAACGAAGAGTTCGAGAAACCGTCTGCAGGCGGTTCGATCAGACAGCGAGGGAGGGAACTCAGATGGCTAATCAGGACTGGTTCGACCGGGACTTCTACAAGTCGCTGGGAGTTTCCTCCGATGCCTCGGACAGCGAGGTGAAGAAGGCCTACCGCAAGCTGGCCAAGGACTTGCACCCGGACAAGAACCCGGGTAATGCCCAGGCCGAGCAGAAGTTCAAGGAACTGAGCGAGGCCTATGCGGTGCTGTCCGATCCTGAACAGCGTAAGGAGTACGACGCCATCCGGACCATGAGTCACGGCGGCGCACGCTTCACCGCCGGTGGCAACGGTGCGGCCGGCGGATTCTCCGACGACGTGTTCTCCGGTTTCTTCTCGCGCCAGTCCGGTCGGCAGGCTGGCGGCGGCAATGCCAGCATGGACGACCTGCTGGCCGGCCTCTTCAACGGTGGCGCGCCCGGCGGCTTCGGCCAACAGGCGGCCAGGGGCAGCGACATCGAAGCGACCACGTCATTGACGTTCCGGCAGGCGGTGGACGGCGATACCGTCACGTTGCGCCGCGCCGACGGGTCCACCGTGACCACCCGGGTGCCGGCCGGCGTGCGAGATGGTCAGAAGATCCGCCTACGGGGTAAGGGCAATCCGGGTCCCGCTGGCAACGGCGACCTCATCCTCAACGTGACGGTCGAGCCGCACCCGCTTTTCGGCCGGGACGGTGACAACCTGACCGTAACGGTGCCGATCACCTTCGCCGAGGCGGCCCTGGGAGCACAGATCCCGGTGCCCACCTTTGACGGCTCCCAGGTCACGGTGAAGCTCCCGCCCGGTACACCCTCCGGACGAACCCTGCGGGTCAAGGGGAAAGGCGTCAAGCGCAAGGACGGGACGTCGGGCGACCTGCTGGTCATCGTGTCGGTGGCCGTTCCGCAGAAGCTGGACGGTGCCGCTAAGGACGCTGTCGAGGCCTATGCGGCTGCGACCGCGGGAGATGATCCCCGGCAGGGCCTGGTGGCCCAGGCGCGTGAGTCGTGATGGCACACCGACCCGAGGACCAGGCGCCGCATTTCGACGAGTACGCCGCGGTTTTCGTGATCTCGGTGGCCGCCGAGTTGGCTGGTATGCATCCGCAAACGCTGCGGCAGTACGACCGGCTCGGACTCGTGTCGCCGGGTCGGACCGCCGGACGCGGTCGCCGCTATTCGGCTCGCGATATCGCCCAGTTGCGTGAGGTGCAACGCCTTTCCCAGCAGGAAGGCGTGAATCTCGCCGGCATCAAGCGGATCCTGGAGCTGGAGAACGAGGTAGACGTGCTGCGCGCCCGGGTGGCCGAGCTGCACGCCGAACTGGAACTGGAGTTGCACAGCCGCACCGGCATGACGCCGAGCCGACGGCTCTTCGCCGCCGGCGCGGCAGGCGACATCGTCTCGGTTCCGCTGGGCCGCCGCGGCTTCGCTGATCCGTCCGGCGCCCTCGTCGTGTGGCGGCCGCGGGGCTGATCAGGTCCGGATCAGCCGTTCAGCGCGCAGTCGCGAGCGCTTCCGGCCAGCACGGAACCCTGTGGTGGGGCTGAGTTCGGTGTGGATTCGGCTGTGGATTTGCTGTCAGACCACCTTCTCTACATGTCGGCTGCGTTGACTGGTCGTACGGTTCACCCGTCCGCCCCATCCACCGCAGGAGCAACAACCGCAATGGGTCCTACCTCACCCCTCCTGATCAGCGGTCTGATGGCAATCGCTATTGCCCTGCTCGTCGCGCTGGTCCGGATGCGCTGGCTGGCAGTGAAGGTCCTTGCCGGTGCTCTCGCGATGGTGCTGGGGATGACCACGGGTCTGGTGCTGGTCAACGACTACTACGGCTACTACCGCACCTGGGGCGACCTGGGGCGCGACCTCTCCAACGCCGCGCCCAGCGGGCTGGTGATCACGTCCACCCGGACCGGGGGCAAGGTTCGGGTGCGGGCCGGTACCGTCCGCACCTTCGATTTCGCCGGAGCAAGCAGCGGGATCAGCCGCTCCGGGTTCGTCTACCTGCCCCCTCAATACGATCAGCCGCAATATCGGCACGTGCGCTTCCCCGTCCTGGAGTTGTTACATGGCTACCCGGGCAAGCCTTCGAACTGGCTCTACTCCTTACATGTCGCCGCGATCGTCGATCGCGAGCTGGCGCTGCGACGCCTCGGGCCGATGGTGCTGGTCATGGCGCCGACCAGCCAGGGCAACGCGGCCCAGGAATGTCTGAACAGCAGCCGCGCTCAGGACGAGACCTTTCTGACCACCGACGTTCGCACCGACATCACGCGGGCCTTCCGGGTTTCGACCGATCCGGCTCAATGGGGCCTGGTGGGCTTCTCATCGGGCGGGTACTGCGCCACCAATCTGGCATTGCGCAACCGCGCGATGTTCGGCTCCGCGGCCTCGCTGGACGGTTACTACCAGGCCGGCGACGGCCCAGCGGCTCGGATTCTGAACAACGATCCGCTTCTGGTCGCGGCGAACAGTCCGGTCA
>JAVEET010000200.1 GCA_030840295.1 Pseudonocardiales bacterium | reverse complement strand
CACCGTCAGCGACCGCTTGCAGTGCCTGCCGTCCGGGTAGCTTGTACAGCGATTCCGCCGTGACCATCGGGTCGAACCAGGTGATGGTCTTGTTCCGGGGTTCACCCCAGGCAGCGTTGGTTTGATTCTCAGTCATCACGGGACGGTAGCGCGCAGTCGAGGTCGCCCAGGGAGTGGGGTTATCACTCGCGATTGCCCTCACGGCTTCGCCAGGAGGAATGCCAGGATCATCGCCCGCGGAACCGCAGTGTGCGACCCGGCCGGGCCTGAGCCAGGGCATCCAGGCCGTCCGGGCCGGAGCGAGGGACGATTCCGATCACCGGGTATCCACCGGTGACCGGTGCGTCCGGTCCCAGCACGATCGGTTGGCCGTCCGGTGGCACCTGGATCGCGCCGGGCAGGGTGGGCTCGGATGGCAATTCGCCCGATCTGGACCGCTCCAGTGGCGGGCCTGAGAGCCGGTAACCGATCCGGTTGCTAGTGGCCTGCACCGCCCAGTTCGCGCCGACCAGCTGATCCCAGGCCTGGTCGGTGAACCAGTCGAGCCGAGGCCCGGGCAGGACGATCAGCCCTCGGCTGAGCGCCCGTGCGGGATCGGGCAACCCGACCGACGGGTCATCGACAGGATCGCCGGCGATCAGGTGCCCGACATCGAGCACCATGCCGGACGTCAGTACCGGTGGGCCCAGCCCGGACAGCGTGTCCGTCGAGCGGGAACCGAGGACGGGGGTCGCAGCCACTCCGCCCCGAATGGCGAGATAACTGCGCAGGCCGACTATCGGCCACCCCAGCCGCACCGTCGTCCCGGCGGGCAAGGACAGCGCGCGGTGCCAGTCCATCGCACCGGCGCCGGTCAAGTGACACCAGGCGCCGGTGCAGGCGATGGTCGCCGCGTGCCGCAGGCGCAGGCTCAGGCCGCCCAGGGTGATCTCGAGTGTCGCGGCCGTCTCCTGGTTTCCGACCAGGCGGTTGGCGAGTCGGTGGGCCGCCAGGTCGGCTGCCCCGGACCGGCCGACGCCGATATCGACATACCCCACTCGGCCGAGATCCTGCACCGTGGCCAGTAGACCGGGCTGGAGAACCTCGATCATGTCGGGACGAACCGCACCCGGGTGCCCGGTGTCAACGTCGCCGGCTGGGGTCGTCCCGGATCGAACACCGTCGCGTCGGTGTGCCCCAACAGCCGCCAGCCACCGGGAGAGCTGCGCGGATAGACACCGGTGAACTCGCCGGCCACGGCCACCGAACCGGCCGGTACGGATGGCCGTGGCGAGTCCAGCCGCGGCAGCTGCAGGCGGGGATCGAGGCCCGTCAGGTACCCGAAGCCAGGTGAGAATCCACAGAACTGAACGATGTAATCGGGCTCGCTGTGCAGCGCGATGACCGCCTCGACTGATTCGCCCACCCAGGCCGCGATCTCGGCCAGGTCGGCCCCGTCGTAGTACACGGGCAGGGTCACCAGATCGCTGGTCATGATCACATTCGGCGCAGGAGTAGCCACAGCAGTCTGCACCAGCTCGGACAGCGCCTCGCGGGAAAGGATGGCCGGATCGAATTCCACCAGGACGGTGCGCGCAGCGGGAACCACCGCCACGATGCCCGCAAGTGCGGGTCGGCTCAGGCCGTCCCGCACGGCAATGACCTCCTCGGCTGCGGACAGCTCGATCAGCACGGCACGATCGCCGTAGGGCAGCAGTCGACCGGCCGACACAGCGGCGACCTTAGATCTTCATCGAGGCGATCACATCGGTCGGTTGTGGCGAGCCGCCCGCCGGCTCCACCGAGATGCCCATGGCCGAGGACGTACTCAGGTCCCCGGATGCGGAGACATTCACGTTTCCATTGCTGTCCGGGCGGAACGTTCCGGCGGAGACGTACTTGCCGCCGGTGATCATCCAGAGCTGATAGGTCTTGTCCTGGCCAGGTGCCGGAATGGCATGTCCGATCAGGACAACGCGCTTCTGGGACTTGGAGTACACCAGCGTCGCGTGACCGCCGCCGACCTCACCGCTCGTGGACATGCCGTCCGCGGCGCGGAGCACCTGGTCCACGGCGCTGATCGCGGTGTTGCGGCTGTTGCTGGCATCGCGATGTTGTTGATAGCCCCAACCCGCGGCAACCAGGGCGATCAGCGCACAGGCGGCGGCCATGACCTGCCACACCGACCGGCTGGTACGAGCCCGGCGCAACGCGATCACGTTGTCGGCAATCGGCGGTAGCGGCCGGACTCGAGTGATGGCCGTTAGTACGCCGGATCGCAGTTCGGCCGGCGGCGACGCCTCGCTGATATGACTCAGCTCGGCGGCCGCGGCCTGCAGGCTTCGCACCTCGACGGCACAGTCGGGGCAGCCGGCCAGATGATCCTCGAAGGCCGCGCGTTCGTCCCCGTCGATTGCGTCGAGGGCGTATGCACCGGCAAGCGCGTGTAGTTCCGGACTCATGACGACACCCCCAGAGCGTCTCTCAGGCGGATCAGACCGTCTCGGATCCGGGTTTTCACAGTGCCCAGTGGGATCTGCAGCAATTCGGCCACCTCGCTGTGGGTGTATCCCCCGAAGTAGGCCAGGCTGACCGCCTCGCGCTGAGCGTCGGTCAGGTCGTTCATGACCTTGCGTACCCGCTGGGACTCCATGCTGATGTGGACCTGCTCGCTGACGCTGTCGTACGGGCGTTCGGCAGCCAGTTCGGCATAGCGGTTGTCTCGCACGACGCTGGACTGAGCAGACCGGACCCGGTCCACTGCCCGGCGGTGGGAGATCATCAGTAGCCACGGCATCACGGCCGAGCGGCTGGCGTCGAATCGGGCTGACTGGCGCCAGACTTCGAGGTAGACGTCCTGGGTGACCTCGGCTGCCTGAGCGGCATCCCTGATGACCCGTAGGACCATGCCGTACACCCGCGACGAGGTCTGGTCGTACAGAGCGGCAAAGGCCTGCTCGTCGCCCCGGGCCGAGGCGACGAGCAGGTCCGCCAGGTGGTCGACTGAGCCGCCCGGGACGGTGCCTTCCACCGGCCGATGGCCGATCGAAGACACCTTCTCGAACCGCATGGAGGTCATGTTAGTTGGTGTTGTTACTTCGCCGGCGGCATGAGAACGCTGTCGATGATGTACACCGTGGCGTTGGCAGTCTGCACGTTGCCGCAGACCACGTTGGCCTTGCCGGCACCGACGGTGAAACTGTTACCAGAGCCGGCGACGGTGACATCGGCGCCGTTCAGGGTCTTGTGAGTGCCGGCGAGCTGTTCGGGGCTGAGCTTGCCTGCGATGACGTGGTACGTGAGGATCTTCGTCAGGTCACCCTTGGGGTCGGCCAGCAGGGCCTTCAGGGTCGCTGCAGGGACCTTGGCGAAGGCCGAGTCGGCAGGTGCGAAGACAGTCAGGGCCGGAGCGCTGTTCAGGGTGTCACCCAAGCCGGCTGCGGTCACGGCGGCGACCAGGGTCTCCAGAACCGGGTTCGCCGAGGCGGCGGTGCCGACCGGCGCGGTCGACATGCCGTCGAAACTGCCGGCCCCGGTGGCGGGAACCGCCGAGCACGCCGAGCCGAACGGCATGGTGCCGGCCGCGGTGGTGCTCGCTGTGGCCGAGCTGCTGTCCGACGCAGCAGCCGACATTGTGGTCGATGTTCCGGCCGCTGCGGTGTCGGCCTTGGAGCCGGATGAGCAGGCGGCCAGGGTCAGCGGGATGAACAGCGCGGTGGCGAGTACGCCAGTTCGGACCAGAACCGTGGGACGGTGCGACATGTGGATCTCCTCAGCTTGAACACGCGATATGGATTGTCCTTGTTACAACAGTGGTTCGGAGCCCGCTTCGCTCCGGATTGGACTCCTCGCCGGGGCAGTTTCAGCTGACGGTGACGAGCGCTTCTTGAATTCCGGTCGCACCGCGCGGGAAGGTGCCTTGGCGTCTGTCGGTCTGTGGTTCACCGCTGGAATCGGTGGCACGCACCCGGATCTGGTGGCTTCCGGGCTTTGCTTCCCACTTGAACCACCACTGACGCCAGGTGTCGATGCCGGGGGTCGCGGCCAGGGTGGTGGATTGCCATCCGCCGCCGTCGATGGAGATCTCGACCTTGTCCACGCCCCGATGTTGAGCCCAGGCCACCCCGGCGATAGGGACGATGCCTGCCTTCACCTGCGCGAAGGAGGCGGGTACGTCGATCCGGCTCTCGGTGTAGATCGGGCCGTCGATGTCCCACTTGCGCTGGGTCCAGTAGGCCTTCTTGCCGGCATAGGTGGCGGCCGTGATGGAGGTCAACCACTTGCAGCCCGATACGTAGCCGTACAGCCCGGGCACGATCATGCGGGCCGGGAAGCCGTGCGCGATCGGCAGCGGTTCGCCGTTCATACCCACCACCACCATCGCGTCCCGGCCGTCCAGGGCGATCCTCGTCGGGGTACTTGTGGTGAATCCGTCGGCGGAGGTGGCGAAGAGCTGGTCGGCCTCCGGGTTCATCCCTGCGCGGTTCATTAATGTTTTCAAGGGAATTCCCAGCCAGCGCGCGGTGCCGACATACGGACCACCGACCTCGTTGCTGACACAGGTCATCGTGATGTCACGCTCCACCAGTGGCATCGACAGGATGTCGTCGTAGCTGAGGGTGAATGGCTTGTCGACCATGCCGTTGATCTTGAGTTTCCAGGTGACGGGATTGACCTGAGGCGTGCTGAGCGCAGTATCGACGCGGTAGAACTTCGCGTTCGGCGTGACGAAACTGGATAGCCCAGGAACCTTAAGGTCGACGCCTTCGGGTAGCGGTTTGGCTGGGTCCGTGGCCTTGGGCAGCTTGATCTTGCTGCGGGCGGCGGCGGTCGACTTCGAGCTGGTGACCACATTGCTGACGGCCAGCGCCACCGCGGCGGCCGCACCGACGCCGGCCCCGGTGATCAGGAACTGTCGGCGGCTGCCCACGGTGATACCGCTCGGTCCGTCGGGAACTCCGTTGGTGGCCGCGGCATCGTCTGTCAGGTTGTGCCCTGCCGTCTGCATCGAGTGCGGACGGAATCGGATCAACAGGTAGAGCAGACCGAGCGCGCAGGCCAAGCCGATCGAGGTGGGAAGCGGGTAGGCCGCGGTGGCATTCGGTCGGCGTAGCTCAGCGGTGACGGCGACCACGCCGAGGGCTACGACGAGGACGACCCCGGCGATGAACCGCCGGGCTGCGGCAATACCGATTGCCATCGTGAGCACGGCGAGGACGGCCAGAATGCCGGTCAGCAGGACGTGCTTGTCGTTCGTCCCGAAGTTCCGGATCGCATACTCCTTCAGCGGTGTCGGGGTCGCGTCGATGGCGGCCCCGCCGACGGCGATCACCGGCGAGGAGTTGGGCTCGATGAATTGGGCGATGAGCTGCGCGACCGACAGTCCGGCCGCACCCGCGAGCAGTCCGGACAGCGCCGGTAGCAACGCGCGCCGGACAGTTCGAAGCAGCGACGAGGCAGACATGCTTGCTATTCGGAGCGCGCGCCCTTCCAGATCTCTCGGCAACGAAGAATCAGATCTATTTCGACGCAGTACGGCAGAGCACCTTGCCCGGGCATCGCAATGAGTAGCGCTGTAGCCCGTCCCTGGGCAAGTTGCGCTTCGCAGTAACCCTGCGCAACCCAAAATTGATCTGGCTCTTCCATTTCTGATAACCGAGGGCCATAGTGGCAACCACCAAGGATCTGACTTATTCATGGAAGGGGTGGCGTGGGTGGAATCTCCCGGTACGGGCCACACAACAATCGAGGACACTCCAGAGCGCTACCGTCCCGGTTACGAGGTGGTCGCCGAGCAGGTACTTAACTTCATTGCCGAACAGAACCTCCGGCCAGGGGACCGCCTACCGACCGAACAGGGCCTGGCCGAGTTGCTCGGCGCGACTCGCAACGTCACCCGCGAGGCCGTGAAGACTCTCGCCGCGCTAGGGCGAGTGAGTGTTCGCAAAGGGGCAGGCATCTTCGTTGCCGCGTCGTCGGGAGTGCTCTCAGGCGACGAGCTCACCCACTTCCAACCGACCAGCATGGACCACGTCCTGATGCTGCTGGACTACCGCCAGCTGATCGAGGCCGAGACGGCGAGACGGAGCGCCTCGTTGGCGACCCCGCCAGAGGTCCGCGCCATCCGCGAGAGCGCCGCGGCGTCCCTCGCGGCGGGCAAGCAAAGCGACGGCGAGTCATTCTCAGAAACCGATGCCTCATTTCATGATGGCATCAGCATCGCCGCGCACAACGTGTTCCTGCGCGCTTCGGTGGCCAACGTCCGTCGCTTGGCCGCCCAATCGGACGTCCTGTTGTTCCACGGTGACGCGCCCGGTTCGCTCGAGGTCGCCGGTCAGCAACACCTCGCGATCGCGGATGCGATCGCCGAGGGTGAACCGGGCCGAGCCTCGCAGCTGATGATCGAACACATCGACACCACCCGGCACCAGTTCGAGCGCAAGATCCGCGACCGACTGTTCAATGTCGGACCGCGAACCGCGACCAGCGGCCACGTTGTCAACGGGCGCCGGACAGACGCTGCCGCTAGTCAGCTTGCGGAACGAGACATCACCGCTTCATAGGCACGCCACGCACCTCCATAGGCACGCCCGCATCGCGAGAACCGGCACTTCCGGCGACTCGCTAGTTCGGCGTGCAGTCATTCACAGCCGACCGATTGGACGATCAATGCCTCGCACGTCGATGACAGGACGCATCACCGGTGGCGGCTCGCGCCTGACAGGAGGGCCGGCGGGCGTGCTCACCGCCCTCGCAGTCGTTACGACGTTCCTGATCGCAGCACCCGCGCAAGCCGCCGTCGGGCGAAGCCGGCCTCCGGTCAAGATCTACGTCTCGCCCACGAAGGGGTACGACAACGGCCCAGGTACACCGGATCGTCCGTTCCGGACGCTGGACGACGCCCGGACTCGGGTGCGAGCCATCAATCGCAACATGCAGTCCGACATCGACGTCGAGCTGCTCGGCGGGACCTACACACTCGCCTCGACCTTTACCCTGACCAGCGCCGACTCCGGCACCAACGGGCACCGAGTGGTCTACGAAGCGGCGCCCGGCGCCAACCCGGTGATCAGTGGTGGTGCCACCGTCAGTGGCTGGAGCGCCGTCGACTCCACCGGCACGGTGTACAGGACGCACCTCGGATTCGATACCCGCCAGCTCTACGTCAACGGTGAGCTCGAAGCCCGCGCGCGGGGAGCGGACAACCCGGCTGGCTTCACCAAGACCGCGACCGGCTACACGATCAGCGACACGAGCATGGACGCGTGGAAGAACCAGTCGGGTATCGAAGTTGTCAGCCGCTGGGGATGGATGATGTACCGCTGCCCCGTCCAGTCCATCGTGGGAACCACGATGACCATGCAGCAACCCTGCTTCCACAACGCAAACCTCCACCAAGGACAGGAGATACAGAACCCGACTTGGCTCGAGAACGCGCACGAGCTGCTGAACACCCCGGGCGAGTGGTATCTCGATCAGTCCACCCACGAGCTGTACTACATGCCCAAAGCTGGGCAGAACATGGCCACCGCTGCGGTGACTGTCCCACGCCAGCAAGACCTGATCGACCTCAACGGCACCATCTCCAAACCGGTGTCTAGCGTCTCCTTCCGCGGGCTGACATTCTCCTACTCCACCTGGTTGGCGCCTAGCTCCAGTGACGGCCTCGTGGAGGGCCAAGCCGGCTTCCGCATTGTCGGCTCCAACAATCCCGACTTCGATTCCACCCGGCTGAACTGGGTCAAGACACCGGGCGCTGTCAACGTCAGCTACGGACACTCCATCGCTTTCGAGGAGAACACCTTCACCCATCTCGGCGCGGTCGGACTGAATTTGAACACCGGCACCCAAGCAACACTCATCGAGGGCAACACGTTCTCCGAGATTGCAGCGACGGGTATCCAGGTCGGCGGCACCGACGTCATTGATGCCCACCCGACAGACACCCGCTCGATCACCAAAGACAACACTGTGGACAACAACGTCGTCACGAAGGTGGCGGATCAGTACAACGGCTCGCTAGGTATCTTCGACGGATACACCGACCACACCGTCATTACCCACAACAAGGTCTATGACCTGCCCTACAGCGGAATCTCGGTCGGATGGGGCTGGGGGCTGACCGATCAGGGCGGCGACACGAATTACCCAGGAAACTCA
>JAVEET010000148.1 GCA_030840295.1 Pseudonocardiales bacterium | reverse complement strand
ACGCCCAGGTCAAGAGCCTCGTCCAGCTCAAGTTCAGCCCGAAGTTCTACTACATGTCCAACGGCGCCAGCTCACCGGTGGAGTTTCCGGACAAGGTCGGTGCGGCGAACACCGCCGGCATCATGAGTCACGCCGACTGGTATCCCAGTGCCAAGGCGACCGGTAGCGCTGACTTCGTGCAGGCCTACGTCACGAAATACGGTGGAACCGCGGATCAGATCGACCCGAGCTCGGCGGAGGCCTTCGCGGTCGGCCAGGTCCTGGAAGACGTCGCCAAGAAGACCGGAAAGATCGACAACCAAACCATCATCGACACGCTGCACTCCGGGTCCTGGCCGACGCTGCTCGGTGATCTCTCCTGGGATGAGACCGGCGCGCCGACGGGGACGATGACGCTCGTGCAGTGGCAGAACGGCAAACTGCTGCCGGTTTATCCAGTCGCAGAAGCACAGGCCACCCCGGCCTACCCGAAACCGAATTGGGGCGGGTGACCCGATGCACGCACTCATTCAAGGCGTCATCCTCGGTGTCCTGACCGCGGGGGTGTATGCGCTGATGGCATCAGGACAGACGCTGATCTTTGGCATCATGAAGGTTGTCAACCTCGCGCAGGGCGCCATGGTCGTCTTCGGCGCCTACCTTTCCTACCAGCTGTTCACCTCCTGGGGCGTGGACCCGTTTCTCGCCATACCGATCACGACCGTCGCGATGTTCGTACTTGGGATGGCAGTTGAATGGGCGTTCCTGCGTCCGCTTCGGCAGCAGGACAAGGCTGAACTGAGCCTGCTCGTCACTTTCGCCGTCGCACTGCTGCTCGAGGGATTCCTGAGCGTCACCTGGAAAACGACCTATCGCTCCATCAACACCGGCTACGCGAACTCCAGCATGACCATTGCCGGCTACCAGATCACCCTGGTGAGGCTATGGGCGTTCCTGCTATCCCTCGGTGCGCTTGCGCTGCTGTTCCTGCTGCTCAATCGCACCCGGTTCGGCCGGGCGATTCGCGCGACGGTGCAGAACCCGGAGTCGGCACGCCTACTCGGGGTGGAGGCACAACGCGTGTCGGCCTTCGGATTCGGGCTCGGGTCTGCGACCGCGGCTGCGGCGGGCTCGGTGTACGGGTTGCTGTATGCCTTCTACCCCGGCACTCACTACGACTTGATTTCGCTGTTGCTGTCGATCGTCATCCTCGGCGGATTGGGCAGCATCGGCGGTGCGGTGGTTGGAGCATTGATTGTGTCCGTCTCATCCGCCGTCGTGTCGGCGACCGCGTCGCCCACCTGGTCGTCGATGACCTTCTTCATCATCCTGCTGCTGGTGTTGCTGGTTCGCCCGCAGGGCCTGTTCGGTACACCCGCGCGGGGTGCGATATGAGTCGGCTCGGGGTACTGCGTGGCGCGGCCTTCTTCGCCACGCTGGTCGCGCTGCCGTCGTTCAATCTCGCCCACTGGGTGATGAACATGGCCGTGTTCGTGCTGATGTTCGCGGTCATGTCCAGTGCGTGGAACCTAGTCGGCGGCTTCGCTGGCTATCCCTCGCTCGGGCATGCGGCGTTCTTCGGGATCGGGGCCTACGCGGTGGCACTCTGGTACAAGAACCACGAGCTGACCAACGCCTGGCATCCGTTCCTGGCGCTGCCGCTAATCGCGCTGATCGCGGCGCTGGTCGGGTTGCCGATCGCGATGATCTCGATGCGTACCCGTGCGGATGTGTTCGCCATTGTGACGATCACCGTGCTGTTCGTGGCACAAACGCTTGCGTTCAACCTGCGCAGCATCACCGACGGCGCGCAGGGCCTGGCGATCCCGCCTGCGACCTTCTCGGTCACCACCTTCGAGCGACCGTTCTACTACGTCCTCACCGTCTTGTTAGCGTTCGCGATGGCGATCACCTGGGCGAGCATGCGCAGCAAGATCGGCCTGGCGTTATCGTCGGTCCGGGCTGATGAAGACAAGGCCCGAGGGGTGGGCGTGCATGTCACCGCCGTGAAGCTGCTCGCCTTCTGCGTCAGTGTCGGGATCACGGCCATGGTCGGTGCGATCTGGGCGTACTACGAAAGCTTCATCTATCCGCAGTTCGCGATCGATCCGCTGATCACCATCGCGATGGTGCTGATGACCTTCCTCGGAGGGCGGGCGACGTTGTGGGGCCCGGTTGTTGGCGCGCTCGTGTTGGAAACCGCGCAACAGGTGCTGGCGTACCAGTTCGGCGGCAGCAAGATCTACCTGATCGCCTACGCGCTGGTCTTCCTGCTGGTGATGCTGTTGCTACCCCGCGGAATCCTGCCCACCATTCAGGATTGGTTGCGGCAGCGCCGGCGCCGACTAGCGACCGACAATGTCCCACCGCCGGCGGCAAACCTGCCTCCGGCCGCGGTCCCTGCGGCCCATGGAGGTCGAGCATGACCGACTTGCTGATCGTGGAAAACGCAGTCAAGTCTTTCGGCAGTTTGCGCGCCGTCGACGAGTGTTCCTTCACCGTCGCCGAGAGCAGCATCACCGCCCTGATCGGTCCCAACGGGTCAGGAAAGACCACGCTGTTCAACGTGATCACCGGCTATCTCAAGCCCGACGCCGGCCGGGTGAGCTTCAACGGCCGCGACGTCACCGGGACCGACGCCGGTCGCCTGTATCGGCACGGACTCAGCCGGACGTTTCAGCAGGCGCGGGTATTCCCGCAGCTCAGCGTGCAGGAGAACCTGGTCGTCGCCGGCGGATATAGCCTGCGTCAGTTGTTTACCCGGCGGGTGAGCCGAGCAGACCGAGAGAAGGCCGGGGCGCTGCTGGAGGAGTTTCGCCTCGCGCCGGTGGCGGATCTGCTCGCCTCTGAGCTGTCCTACGGCCAGCGCAAGCTGCTCGAGTTCGCTGCGGTATTGATGAGCGGGCCCCGCTTGGTCCTGCTCGACGAGCCGACGGCCGGCGTGAACCCGGTGATGATCGAGACGATGGAGCGGCACATCCGCGAACGCAACACCTCCGGCATCACGTTCCTGATCGTCGAACACGACATGAACTTCGTGATGCGCCTGTGCGATCCAGTGATCGTGCTGGATCGGGGTAAACAGATCTTTGCCGGTCATCCGACCGACGTGCAGTCCAACCCGCTGGTCCTCGACGCCTACCTAGGGAGCTGAGGATGTCGACCATCCTGAAATTGGACGGGGTCGTTGCGGGCTATGGCGCCGGCGACATCCTCAAGGGCGTCGACCTCGACGTGCAGGCAGGCACGGTGACCTGCCTGATCGGCCCGAACGGCGCCGGCAAGTCGACGGTTCTCAAGACCATCAGTGGCCTGCTGCGCCCCAAGAACGGCACGGTGACCTTCCGCGGTGAACGCATCGAAAAGCTGGCGCCGAAGCCGCGGCTGCTCAAGGGAATCGTCCACGTCCCGCAGGATCGCAGCCTGTTCCCTGCGATGAGCGTCTGGGACAACCTGCTGATGGGCGGGTACGCCCTGAAGGACCAGAAGGCGGTCAAGCAGCGGATCGCACACGCGGTCGAGGTGTTCCCGATCTGTGCCCGACGGGCCCATGACCACGCCGGCTCGTTGTCCGGGGGTGAACAGAAACAGGTCGAGCTGGCCCGGACCCTGGTCATGGACCCCGGGCTGATCCTGCTCGACGAGCCGTCCATCGGTTTGGACCCCAAGTCTCGCCAGCAGGTATTCCTCAGCATCCGTGAGCTCGCTGCCGCCGGCCGAACGGTGCTGCTCGTCGAACAGAACGCCCGCTCCGGCCTGGCGGCGTCCGACTTCGGAGCGGTGCTGGAGTCGGGCGTCGTTCGCCTCGTGGCAACCGGAGCCAGCCTGCTCGAGGATCCTGCCGTCGCACGGCTGTATCTCGGTGCCGCCAGCGCCGGACACGGTCTCGCCCAGGCAACGACAGGGCCACAGGGATGACGAACCCTGAGCGGATCGGCTGGATCGGGACCGGCCGGATGGGTCACGCCATGGCGACCCGGCTGCTCACCGACGGCCGCGACGTACATGTCTGGAACCGCACCCGCGCCAAGGCCGAAGACCTGCAAGCCCTCGGCGCCACCGTCGTGAACTCGGTCGCCGAACTCGCAGACCGCGACATCGTGTTCACCATGGTGTCCGCCGACGCCGACCTGCTCGAGGTGACGCTCGGCGACGGCGGACTGCTCCGTCAACCGACGGCGCCGGACTACCTGGTGGACTCATCATCGGTATCCGCGGAAGCCTCCCAACTGGTGCGCGAGGCAGCCACCGACCGCGGCACGTCCCTGCTCGTCTGCCCGGTCAGCGGCAACGCCAAGGTGGTCAAGGCCGGGCGGCTATCCATCGCAGCCTCCGGGCCGCAGGGCGCGTTCACCATCATCGAGCCGCTGCTGCGCGTGATCGCGGAGTCCATTTCCTACGTCGGCGACGGTGACCTGGCACGACTGGTCAAGATCGCGCACAACATCTTCCTCGGTGTCGTGACCCAGTCGTTGGCCGAGATCACGGTGCTCGCCGAGCGCGGCGGCGTGTCCCGCTCGGCTTTCCTGGGCTTTCTCAACCAGTCGGTCATGGGATCGACGTTCACCCGGTACAAGAGCCCGGCGCTGGTCAATCTCGACCTCACGCCGACGTTCACTACCGCATTGCTAGGCAAGGACCTGGACCTCGGGCTGGTAGCGGGTCACGAGCTGAAGGTGCCGCTGCCGCTTGCCGACGCCACCCAACAGCTGGTGCAGCAGGCGATCGAGCACGGTCATGGCGACACAGATTTCGCGGCCCTCATCCTAGAGGTCGCCCGCGGCGCCGGCATCGAACTGGCGCCGGAGAACGTAGCGACCAATGACGGGCTCGGCTCCACGCGTGCTGGCCTGCACGCATATTCGCAGAGGGGAACAACCAATGAGTGAAACGGGAAGCGAGCGGCTTGGCTGGCTCGGCACAGGCCGAATGGGTGTCGCGATGGTCGAGCGACTGCTCGCCGGCCAATCGGACGTGACCGTCTGGAACCGCACCCGGGCCAAGTGTGAGCCGCTTGAGGCCAACGGCGCCGAGGTCGCCGACTCGATCAGTGAGCTGGCCTCGGCCGACGTGGTGTTCGTGATGGTGTCGACCTCCGCCGACCTGCTGCAGGTAACCACGGGCGAGGGCGGGCTACTGCGCTCGGACAACCTGCCGTCGGTGATCATCGACTGCTCGACGGTATCGGCCGAGGCGTCGGCAACCGTACGTGCGGAGGCCGATGCGCTCGGAGTCCAGTTCCTCGCCGCGCCGATCAGCGGCAACCCGCACATGGTCACCGACGGAGGCGCCGCGATCGTGGCCTCCGGCCCGGCGGACACCTTCGCGCGGGTGCGCCCGTACCTGCAGCTCATCGCCCCGACCGTGGTGCACGCCGGACCAGCGGAGGAGTCCCGGCTGGTGAAGCTGTGCCACAACCTGCTGCTCGGCATGATCACCCAGGCTCTCGTCGAGGTGACCGCGTTGGCCGAGAAGGGCGGGGTCGAGAACCGGGCGTTCATCGACTTCATCAACGGCTCGGTGCTCGGCTCGACGTTCATCCGGCACAAGGGCCAGGCGATCGTCGATCGCAACTACACCCCGACGTTCAACCAGAAGATGCTGCGCAAGGACTACGACCTGGGACTCGGTGCGGCCCGCAATCTCGAGGTGCCGATGCCGGTCGCGGCGGTCGTGCACCACTTGATCCAGACGGCGATCGGCCACGGTCTGGGCGAGCAGGACTATGTGTCGCTGTACGAGGTCGAGGCGCGCGCAGCCGGACTGACCAGGCCGGAGGAGCAATGAGTGCAACGCTCGCGCCGCTCGCCGCGACGATCCCGACACAGCTGCTCATCGGCGGCCAATGGTGTGACTCGGCTGACGGCTCGACGATTGAGGTGCTCGATCCGGCCTACGGCGAGGCGATCGCGGCGGTCGCGAGCGGCACCCCGGCAGACGCACGCCATGCCGTGGCTGCAGCCGAGCAGGCCGCGTCGTCCTGGGCCGCCACCGCGCCGCGCGAGCGTGGCGAGGTGCTGCGCCGTGCCTACGAGCTGATGACCGCTCGCGCGGACGAGATCGCCGAGCTGATTGTGCGGGAGAACGGCAAGGCGCTGCCGGACGCGCGTGGCGAGGTGGCCTATGCCGCCGAGTTCTTCCGCTGGTACGCCGAGGAGGCCGTCCGGATCCACGGGTCGCTGCTGACGGCACCGTCGGGCGGCAACCGGATCCTGGTGCTGCGCCAGCCGATAGGCGTTGCCGTCCTGGTCACGCCGTGGAACTTCCCGGCCGCGATGGCCACCCGCAAGATCGCGCCCGCGCTGGCCGCAGGATGCACCGTGGTGCTCAAGCCCGCCAGTGAGACCCCGCTAACGGCGCTCATGATCGGGGCCTTGCTCACCGAAGCCGGCGTGCCGCCCGGAGTCGTCAACGTCCTGCCCGCGCACCGCTCCTCGACCGTGGTGCGTGAACTGCTGGCCCAACGCGCCGTCCGCAAGCTGTCCTTCACCGGATCGACCGAGGTCGGGCGGCTGCTGCTCGGGCAGGCCAGTGAGCGGGTGCTGTCTTGCTCGATGGAACTCGGCGGCAACGCACCGTTCCTCGTGCTCGCCGACGCCGACATTGATGCTGCAGTGGCCGGCGCGATGGTGGCCAAGATGCGCAACGGCGGCGAGGCGTGCACCGCGGCCAACCGGTTCTACGTGCACGCATCGGTAGCCGAGCAGTTCTCGCAGCGGCTGGCCACCGCGATGGCCGCCATGACCGTTGGCCCCGGACTCGAACCGGGAGTCCAGGTCGGTCCGCTCGTCAACCGGGCCGCCGTCGAGAAGGTCGAAGAACTCGTCGGCGACGCGGTCGATCTTGGGGCCCGGGTACGCACCGGCGGCGGCTCGCCGTCCGGACACGGCTTTTTCTACACGCCGACCGTGTTGGACCAAGTACCGG
>JAVEET010000171.1 GCA_030840295.1 Pseudonocardiales bacterium | reverse complement strand
CCAACCTTGTCTACTCGGCAACGATCACCGGCGGCAAGGTCGCCGCCGTCCGGCGGGTGCTCAAGGTCGCTACCCGCGTGATCATCAACGCAGCGTTCGGCGGCAGAACGCTGCAAGGCAAGATCTCGACCACTACCGGCTCAGGGGACTATGGCTCGACGCCGACCCTACCAATCCAGATTAAGCTGGCCCAGGCAGCCAACATAGTTAAGGACAGCGTGGGTGGCGCTGAACTGGTCGGCACGATCACCAACGCGAAGAAGCCGGTGAGGCTGCCGGGCGGCTCGACCCTGCCCGCCCTGTCCAGCAGCTCGCACAACCCGCTCACGGGGCCCTATACCGAGCATATTGCTCTGTTGCGGTTCCCATCGATGCACGCGGCCTTCGCCGACCAGATGGTCCTCAGCTGGGCTCCAGGCGGCCCGACCGGCATGGGCCCGGAGTTCTTTCCGAGCGTCGGCACCGTGCTTGGACTAGATCCGCTCGGCAAGACCTGGAACATCGTGCTGCACGGCATCCCCTGGCGTGGGCCGTCGCTGTCGCTGTCAGCCAGCACAGCGAGCTAGCTACTTCTTCGACCTTGAAAGCATCATGCCGGTGATAGATGGCCTGCGGCTAATACCACAGTCGCGCGGGATGCCGAGCCTGCGGAGTTTGCTGCTGCCCGGCTTGGAGATCAAGCGTTCCCGCACCGGCAGCGGAGCAAATGATCGGGACTTCAGCTGCTCCCGCACCTGCCCCAGAAACTCCGCGGTCTCGACACCCTCGGCGATGGACGCCGGGCTGGCCCGGTCCACTCCGACGGGCCGCGCACCCTCGTTACCGCTCACCCGGTCCCACGCTACGGTGAGAAAATCCGGGTGATGAACGAGGTTGAACACATCATCAATGCGACGGCCGGAATCATCGACCGCCCAGTGGTGCAGCTGCATTGCATCTGCTGTACCCGCCAGGCTGCCCCCGCAGGGTCAGGCCATGACTGCTCACCGATATTCATCAGCGTCGCCGTACCAAAAGCGAAGTCGCGGACCGGCTGACCGCCTCAGCCCGCCGTCCAAACGATGGTTGGCCCAATCGGTCCGTTTCGCGGCGAACTCGTCGAGTCTTTGGTAGAAATTGACTGCGAGCGCTCGTCGCGACCTTCCTGCGATGAGAACAAACCGTGTCAACACGAGGGGAGCCTGCATGACCGATGCCGCGGCCAGCGCGCTGACCCCGCCCAGTTCCCTGGCCTTGCATGCTCCCGAGCCGGTCGCGGAGGTCGCTCCCAGAAAGGCCTGCGGGATGGTGCCGATCCCGACCGCCGCCCTGCCGAGCCTGGACGAGAAAGTCGCCGCGTACGTCGACAACATCATCACCCTGGACGTGCACTCCCCAGCATTTACCAAGGGGGCCGACGACATCCGGGCCATGGGCAACGACGAGATCCGCGCGTCGTCGGAGGTCTCGAACAAGCTATTGCAGTCACCGGTGCGGGCCATGCAGAAGGCCTCGGAAACCGGCAAGGTGGCCAGCACGCTGCTCGACCTGCGCCGCACCATCGAGGATCTGGACCCCAGACAGGCCACCGGGCTCAAAAAGTTGCTCGGCATGATTCCGTTCGGTGACAAGGTGCGCGACTACTTCCACAAGTATGAAAATGCCGAGTCCCACCTCGATGCCATCCTCAGGGCGCTGCTCGACGGCCAGGACGAACTCCGCAAGGACAACGTCGCCCTCGAGCAGGAGAAGGTGCACCTCTGGGAAACCATGCAACGCCTCGCGCAGTACTCCTACGTGGCCGAGCACCTCGATGCCGCAGTAGCTGGCAAGCTGCCCCAGATCGAAGTTACGGACCTTGACAAGGCAAAGACGCTTCGGGACGAGGTGTTGTTCTCCGTCCGGCAGAAGCACCAGGATCTGCTCACCCAACTCGCCGTGTCCATCAAGGGCTACCTCGCCATCGACTTGGTGCGTAAGAACAATCTCGAACTGATCAAGGGCGTCGACCGCGCCACCACCACGACCATCGCGGCGCTGCGGACCGCAGTCATCGTCGCGCAGGCTCTGGCCGGCGAGAAACTCGTGCTTACCCAGATCAGTGCGCTCAATACGACGACGTCCAACCTGATCGAGTCCACGTCACAACTGCTGGCGACCCAGGGAGCCACCATCCAAAGACAGGCGGCCGACGCCTCGGTCAGTGTGGAATCCCTGCAACGGGCCTTTGACAACGTCTACCAATCCATGGACGCGATCGACAGCTTCAAGGTGGCAGCGCTGGACTCCATGCAGAAGACCATCGTCAGCCTGCAAACAGAGATCACCAAATCACAGGCCTACCTCAGCCAAGTCCTGGGCCCCGACGCCGGCACCCAGGACAAACCGGGCGCGCTGACCCTCGATCCCGGGCCACCGGCCTGAGTACCGCACGCGCCACCACCGGTCGGGACGCCGTCCGGCCAGAAATCGCGCCATGCGAAGTCGTCCCATGGGATTGCTGAAGTCGCTGTTGGCAGCGTTTGGCAGCACGTCGAGCGTCACCGCTGCAGTACCGCGTTCGGACGACGACAAAATCCTGACCTCCCTGGATCGACTGCAGATCGTCGTAGCCGGCAAGGTTCCGAACCTGGTTGCGGCTCGCATCGACCGGATCGCCAACGTGGTTCGCGAAACGGTGCCACGCCTGGGCAGTCTCGGCCCCGGCAGCCTCACCGCGCACGATGTGCTGCGGATCGCGACCAGCTACCTGCCGGAGGCGGTCGCTTCCTACCTCCGACTGCCGCGCAGCTTCGCCGACAACCGCCCGGTGAGTAACGGCAAGACGTCGCTTAGTGTGCTCTGCGACCAACTTGACCTGCTCGCCTCCAAAATGGACGATGTGTTCGACGCGGTCTGCCGCGCAGACGCCGACGCGTTGATCGCTCACGGTCGGTTCCTGGCCGATAAGTTCGGCTCCGGAACCCTTGCCATCAATCCGGAACTGCGATGACCGCCGTCGAACGGTTGGTGACGGGCCATGTCGGCCAGACCGCCATCAAGACCGCCGAGCTGACCGGCCAAGCTATCGGTGGCGCGCTGTTCATCGACGAGGCCTACGCGCTGGCGCGGCGGCTGAGGGAACTTCCGGACCCCTCGGTGGCGCAGCTGCGCGAGCTGATCCCAGCGGACCTGGCCACGTTATGACCGCTCCCACCTTGACCGACCAGCATGAGCAGGCATTGGCCGCGCGCAAGCCACCGAATACTCGCGACGCGCTGATGCGGCTGCTGGGCCGCGCGTTCGAAGGAACACCGGGCCGGCTCCGGCTGCTCGGCGTCCTGTCCGTCCTGGCCTGCGTCCTCTTCAGTGTCTTCGCCTTCGCCAGCGCGACCACGCGCTCCGGCGCGCTGGCCAACGCCAAAGCAGACGCGAACCAGCTCGTTCGGATCCAGACGATCCACACCAATCTCGTCGCGGCGGACGCCAGCCTGACGAATGCCTTCCTGGTTGGTGGACTGGAACCGGCCGGTGAGCGCAACGCCTACCAGCAGGGCATCGCCACCGCGTCGAAGACCTTGTCCGAGGCCTCCGGTGCCGACGCATCCGACGCCGCGGTTCTCGCCGACGTCAACGACGTCATCACCTCCTACTCCGGACTGGTGGAGTCGGCCCGCTCTAACAACCGCCAGGGCTTCCCGGTGGGTGCGGCCTATCTACGTCAGGCCATCACGCTGCTGCACGACAAGGCCTTGCCGCTCCTGCAATCTCTCGCCGTCAGCGAGCATTACCGCGTCGACCGGGCCTATGCAGCCAGCGCGCATGCGGGTTACTGGCTGCTCGCCGGCCTCGCCACCGCCCTCGCGGTCCTGCTGTGCAGCCTGATCTGGGTAGCGCGGCGGACCAAACGGGTCCTCAATGTCGGCCTGGCGGCAGCGGCGGTCACCGTCCTCGTGGTGGGCGCGTTGCTAACCGGCCTGATGGCATGGAGCCAATCGAAGGCGAACCGGACAAGGGACGGTTCGTACTTCGCGACCCTCGAACTGGCCAGCACCCGGATCGACGCCTTCGACGCCAAGAGTGCCGAGAGCCTTACCCTGATCAATCGCGGTTC
>JAVEET010000101.1 GCA_030840295.1 Pseudonocardiales bacterium | reverse complement strand
GCCGCGATCTTCTTCTTCGCCCGAGTGATCCGCTGCGCCATCGTGGTCTCGGGCACGAAAAACGCCTGCGCGATCTCAGCCACAGTCAGCCCACCGAGGAGGCGGAGCGTCAGCGCGATCCGCGCCTCCGGTGCGAGCGCCGGGTGGCAGCAGGTGAACAGCAGCCGCAATCGGTCGTCCTCGACCGGTCCGGTGTGCTCGTGGGGCGTGTCGTCGTAGTGCATGAGGGCCGCCTGGTGCTTCGCGTCGCGCTGCTTCTCGCGGCGGATCCGGTCGATCGCGCGGTTGCCCGCGGTGGTGGTGAGCCAGCCGCCGGGGTTGGGAGGTATGCCGGACTCCGGCCACTTCTCCAACGCGGCCACGAGCGCCTCACCCGCCGCCTCCTCTGCGACGTCGATGTCACCGAAGCGGCGGACGAGCGAGGCGATCAGGCGGCCGTACTCCTCGCGGAAAACCCGCTCGAGGGCCGCCGTTCCGTGTTGCATCGATCAGTCGTCGTTCGGGCCGGCTCAGGCGAGGCCGCCGAACGGACGGACCTCGACCTTGCCCCGGCACGCCTTGGACCCCTCGGCCGCGAGCTTGAGCGCCACGTCGAGGTCGGGCGCGTCGATGACCCAGAAACCCCCGATGACCTCCTTGGTCTCGAGGTAGGGGCCGTCGGTCATCACCGGCGTCTCACCCTGGCCGTCTACGACGGTCGCCGTCGATGCCGACTGAAGCCCTCCGGCGAAGACCCAGTAGCCATCGGCGTGAAGCTTGTCATTGAAGGCGCCGGTCGCGGCGAACGCCTCCTCCATCTCCTCCTTGGAGCCGTAGTTGCCGAACTCGTCCATCTCGGCCGGGCCGTGCACGGTCAACAAGTAGTGCGTCATCTCAGTTCTCCTCAGTTCCGGGCGGTCCCGATGACCGCCTTCTACCCCCACCACGAACGGCGTCGCGCCGATACGACAACCTGCCACAGAAACCTTTCGATCGGATTTGCTCAGAGGTCATCTGCCGTTCGACGCTCTGTCGCAGAAACGCCGGACGCTCGTGTGCAGGCACAGCCGCGACTACGTCCAGCGCGTCGCCGACCGGACTGGCTGCGCCGGCGTCACGGCCGGGACTCACACCCAGCCCCTGGCGGTGCCGCGTCACCGCGCTGAACCCGGAGGACATTTCTTCTCGCGACGTCGGATCCGTACCCGGCCGTTCGTGGAGGGGGTATGAGCGGGGCGCACCCGGGCGCCCCGGCGAGGAAACGGAGCTCGACATGTCCACCACCACGCAGATCCCCACCCGCACGACCCCCAGTGCGCCGACCCCGGCGGCCGAGCGGCAGCCGGTATGGAAGCACGGAGTCGCCTCTGCCGTCGTGGCCTCGATCGCCACGACCGTCCTCGCGGCGATCGCGTCGGTCGCCGGCGTCTCGTTCGCCGACAGCACAGGCGCGAGCCTCCCCATCGCCGGGTTCGCGCAACTGACGCTGGTCTTCTCGCTCGTCGGCGTCGGCATCGCCGCCGTCATGGCGCGCAAGGCCCGTCGGCCGCGGGCCACGTTCGTGCGAACGGCGGTCGCCCTCACCGCGCTGTCCTTCGTCCCGGATCTCACGTTCGGGTTCGACGCCGGCTCCGCCGCCACCCTGATCACGCTGCACACCGTCGCCGCGGCGATCGTGGTTCCAACCCTGGCGAGGCGGCTCGCGCGCACGCGCTGACCAGACTCGAACCGTGTCACTGTCCCTTCGCCAGGTCGACGCCATCAGCCCACCCCACTCAGGGGCAAGCCCGGTTGCGGTGGTGAAGACGCGCACGAAGAGTTTGTACGCCACAACGGCCAGCAGCGGCACGGACCCGAGCGCGCCCGAACGTCGGCACCTCGCAACACACATCCGGATCCGCCGCGGACAGTGTGCGTTGCGGCGCGCTAGATCCGTCGATCTGATACATGATCGACACCAGACGGTCGCGGGCGATATTCGCGCTGATCGATCGTTCGGAACGCCATCGAGCTCCCGCAAGCTCGTGTTCGGATGGCCAGGCTCTCAGGATCACGGCCAGGAGCCGGCTGCCGAGCGCCTTGTCCCTCGGCCGGCTGTATCCGACTCGGTCCCACAGGTCCTCGATGGATGGATCGTGGATTCGCCTGCGTAAGGAGCCGCTCGTACGCGACGCCACCGACTCGCACCCTTTCGAGGCGTGGGATCGATTGGCCACCGATGCCTGAAGCCGCGCAATTGCTAGGTTGCCCGGGAGCGTACCGCGGTCCTCGCGCGATCTGCACCACCTCGGTGGCTACCACCTTGGCTACCACACCTTGACCCGCAGTCGTTCAGGCAGCCGGATTCCGGGTAGGGCACCGACGCTCAGGCCGATGCCGCCAGCCGATGTCCGGAGTGATTCCCATTACCAACGCCACGTCCGCGCTGGGCACCGAATCGCAGTTCCTCCTCGCCACCCGCCCGGACACCGTTAGCAGCGTGGAGCAGACAAGCACCGATCTCATAGATCGGGGCCGTGAGATGCCGCGTCGTTGTGGGCGATACTCGGATTGAACCAGTGACCGCTACCGTGTCAATGCTTTCCGCGGAGCGTTTGCTGCCCCCACTGGCGTTGGATGTCCCAGATTCCTGGACCACCAGTGTTGGTTGCCGTCACCGGTGACGGTCTGATTCGGTTGCGGTGTGGCCCCCATGTGGCCCGAGCCGGTATTTGACGCGCTACCACGACGTCGACGTCTCGCCCTCCAGCATCTGGCGGATCCTCAAGCGGCTCGAGCTGAACCGGCTGCCGGCCTCGCAACGCTACAAACGCCTGGACAAGCGCTGGCAGCCGTATGAGAAGCAGCAGCCCGGGCACCGGATCCAGATCGACGTGAAGTTCGTCGAACCCCTGAAATCGGCGGTCAAGCCCGCGGTGGGGCGACGGACGAAGTACTACCAGTTCACCGCGATCGACGACTGCACCCGGCTCCGGGTGCTGCGGATCTACCCGCGCTGCGACCAGAAGACCGCGATCCAGTTCGCCGACTACGTCCTGCAGCGGATGCCGTTCCAGGTGCAGCTCATCCAGACCGACAACGGGTCCGAATTCCAGTCCGCGTTCCACTACCACGTCCTGGACAAGGGTGTCGGCCACGTCTACATCAAGCCCCGCACGCCGCGTCTGAACGGCAAAGTGGAGCGATCCCACCGCATCGATGCCGAAGAGTTCTAGGCCCTGCTCGACGGAGTCGTCATCGACGACGCCCAGATCTTCAACCAAAAACTCCGCGAATGGGAGGACTACTACAACTACCATCGGCCCCACGGCGGCCTCGGCGGGCAAACACCCTACGAACGGCTACGCCAAAAAACCCAGACCGGCCGTCAGCGATGAACTGCAGTTGCACAAAATGCTGGAGCCGACGAGGAGACTTGAACTCCTAACCGCCCGATTACAAGTCGGGTGCGCTACCAATTGCGCCACGCCGGCGAGGCTGAACTGCCTACCACCGCCGCAAATCTTAGACGCTGGCATCGGGAGCTCTGACCAGCCGGACCCTGAAGCGGACGATCGGGGAGCTGGATCGCCGAAGCGGACAGTCCGGACGCACGCCGGGCGGCAGCTACCAACCTGCCGGCTGGTAGTCCTTGAGGAATACACCGTAGAGGTCCACGCCCGCTTCACCCCGCACGATCGGGTCATACACCCGGGCGGCGCCGTCGACCAGATCCAGCGGGGCATGGAAGCCCTCCTCAGCGAGCCGGACCTTGGTCACATGAGGGCGCTCGTCGGTGATCCACCCGGTGTCAACGGCGGACATCAGGATCCCGTCGTCGACCATCTCTCTCGCCGACGTCCGGGTCAGCATGTTCAAAGCCGCCTTGGCCATGTTGGTGTGCGGGTGGCCAGGACCCTTGTAGCCACGGCTGAAAACGCCCTCCATCGCGGACACGTTCACGATGTACTTCCGGCGGGCCGCCGATGAGGCCATCGAAGAACGCAACCGGCTGATCAGGATGAACGGTGCGGTGCTGTTGCAGAGCTGCACCTCCAACAGTTCCAGCGGATCCACCTCGTCGACCCGCTGCGTCCAGCTGTTGATCGAGTTGACGTCAGGCACCAGGCCACCGGCATCGATCGCAGTCGACGACGCCATCCGCGACAGCGACGCTGATCCGGCTACCAGGGCCAGGCGCGTCAAAGCGGACCCGTCGATCGCCGAGGGCAGGTGCGGCATCGGATGTGCGGACAGCGAACCGGCCAGCGCCGCCGGGTGCGCGTCGGAGATGTGATCGAAGGTGAGCGTCTCAGGAAGGGGACCGTCCGGTAAGGCGTCGTTCTCGGCCGCCGCCAGCGGCGCGTACGCCCCAGGCGAGCGCCGGACGGTCTGTGCGGCGTTGTTGATCAGGATGTCCAACGGTCCGGAGGCCGCCACCGAGTCTGCCAGCGCCACGACCTGGGCAGGATCTCGCAGGTCGATCCCGACGATCCGCAACCGGTGCAACCAGTCCGCACTGTCCTGCATCGCGGTGAACCGGCGCACCGCATCGTTCGGGAACCGGGTCGTGATCGTCGTGTGCGCGCCGTCGCGCAACAGCCGCAGCGCGATGTACATGCCGATCTTCGCCCGCCCCCCGGTCAGCAGCGCTCGCCGTCCGGTGAGATCGGTCCGCGCATCCCGGTGACTGTGATTGATCGCCGCACACGCAGGGCACATCTGGTGATAGAAGGCGTCCACCTGGGTGTAGTCCTGCTTGCAGATATAGCAGGGCCGCGGCCGGCGGAAGGTTCCGGCCGAGGCCCCGGTCACCGACGACACCAACGCAATTCCGGACGTCTCGTCATCGATTCGCTGCGGCGAGCCAGTGGCCGTCGCAGCCACGACGGCTCGATCCGCGGCCGAGATCGCGTCCCGCCGTTCATTGCGCCGAGCTTTCTTGACCATCTTGAAGAGGCGACCGGTGGCCCGCCGAACGGCCACCGCGTCCGGGTGCTCCGGCGGCAGGGACTCGACCCGGCCCAGCACGCTCAGGCACAACGCGAGGTCGTCGGGATCGATGCCGGGCGCCGGCACCGGTATGGCAGCCGGCTCAGCGCCAAGGCTTGGGTCATGCTGGGAGTCGGTCTCGATCACCCGGTAACGATACGGGCTCTGCACAGGACGGAGAACGTAGTGAGTCGCGCCCACCGGCCCAGGTCAGGGTTCTGGATCCGTCTCTGTGTGGTCATCGTCTATCCGCTGGACGCCTTGCTGTTCAAGATCCGGTGGCACCACCTGGACCGGATCCCGGCCTCCGGCGGCGTGCTGCTAGCGGTCAACCACATCAGCCAGGCCGATACCCCCGCGATGGCCCGGATGGTGTGGCAGGCCGGCCGGATCCCACGATTCCTCATCAAGAGCGGGGCGTTCTCCTGGCCGATCGTGGGACGCATCCTGACTGGCGCCGGCCAGATCCCGGTGTATCGCGGCACCGCTGACGCGCGGAACTCGCTGCGCGCGGCCACCGCGGCGCTGCGACGCGGCGAATGCGTGATCATCTATCCCGAGGGCACAATCACCGATGATCCGGACTACTGGCCAATGCCGGCCAAGACCGGTGTGGCCCGCATCGCACTCGACAATCCCGACGTACCCGTGGTGCCGATCGGCCAGTGGGGCGCGCAACGGACACTGGCCCGCGGCGGACGCTTCCGGCCAGTTCCGCGGCACCGGCACGAGGCGTCCGTAGGGGAACCGGTCGATCTGAGGCCATTTCAGGGGCGGGAACAGACCGCCGAACTGCTGGACGAGGCCACCTCGGCCATCATGGCCGCCATCACCGTCGAGGTGGCCCAGCTGCGCCAGGAAGACCCGCCGGGACACTGACGTCGGACGCCGGGACGACGCTCAGCGGGGTGGCCCGGAACTCATCCGGATCACCAACTTGGTAGGCAGTTCGATTCGCTTGGCCCGTGATCGCGGACGATCGTCCAGCAGCGCCTCGATGGCCAGCCGGCCCTTCTCCTCCAAAGGTTGCCGGACGGTGGTGAGCCCGAACGACGCGGCGGCGGGCACATCATCGAAGCCGGTGACCGTGATCTCGCCGGGCACCGAGATGCCACGATTGTTGAGCTCGTCGTGCACGCCGATGGCCAGCACGTCTGTAATACACATCATGGCGGTCAGATCGGGATACGCCTTCAGCAGTTCCACCGCCCCCGCCACGCCCTCCTCGCGGGAGTTGTACGGCCGTTCGCTGACCAGAAAACCGGTCGTCGGAACGGACAGTTCGGTGGCCGCGTCCATCAGCCCCAGCAAGCGCTCTAACCGCACCGGGTGCTGCGACCGCCCGATCCTGATCCGTTCGTCCAACGGCCTTGGAGCGGGTTCGGCCGGGACCTCCTCACCCCGCCGGATCGACAGCACGCCGATCCGGCGATGCCCCAGTTCCAGAACATGCCGCGCCACTTTGGCAAATCCGGCCCGGTCATCGATACCTACGAAGTCCGCCCCGATAATGCCCCGCGGCGAATCCACGATGACCGCCGGCTGGGACCGCGACAACACGGCCGACAGGTGCGGGTCCGCCTCGGACACCGACGACAACACGAACCCGTCCACCGAAGCCCGCAAGACGGTGTCTGCCTGGGTGGCTCCGGGAGGCACCGGGATCAGCAGCAGCGACCGGCCGCGCTCGGAGCACGCCTCCCCCAAGCCGTGCATGAATTCGACCGAGCCCGGATCTCGAAACGCGTATCCGAGGCGTTCGTTGAAGAGCAACCCGACCGCGTCGGCCTGCCGGGTCCGCAATGACCGTGCCACCGGATCCGGCCCGGCGTAACCCAGCTGCTCTGCCGCGGCCATGATCTTCCCGCGCAGATCCTTGGACAGCTGATCGGGCCGGTTGTATGCGTTCGACACGGTGGTCCGGGATACGCCGACCGCCGCGGCGACAGCAGCCAGCGTTGCGCCGGGACGTCCCCGACGGGGTCGTCGCGCACGCGCGGATCTGGGAGCGTCGTCAGCCATCGCGCCCACGGTAGCTGTTCGGCCCGGCCTGTTGTTTCGACAGGCTTGCGGGTTAAGCCCTATGGCTGAGGAGCCCCGCACGTAACAGCTCACCGACGGCGCCCGCACACGACGCCCGCCGGTTGCTGTCACAGAGCCGTCCACTGTCGATGTCTGATCAGTTGCAAGAGGTCAGACAGTTCAAGATCATGACCCATCGGGATTCAGGCGGGCGATTGCGAGTAATTCGCTGGCGCGGTCGCGGCACCAGGCAGAACAATTGCTGACGTGCCAGCGCTCGTCGAACCCACCGTCGCCGTCCATGAATCCTTCCTTCGGGCCATGGACGATTTTGCCGCCGAGGGCCGCGGCGGCCCGGACGACACGGATTCGGCCCTCGGCCGCAACATCATCGCCTTCGGGGCGGGCTGGCGGACCGTGGCAGGATTCGCCGCCTTTCTGGAGTCATTGCAGACGGAGGGGGACGTCTCCGTCGCGCCACCGGACGGGTGGGTCCACTCGAGTACCTACTGGTACCTCGACGGTCCGACGTTCCTGGGCTGCATCCGGATCAG
>JAVEET010000143.1 GCA_030840295.1 Pseudonocardiales bacterium | reverse complement strand
TGTCTCTACTCGGCCTCACCGATCATGCACACAAGTCGGTGTGACAGGCCCAGTCGCTGTAAGTTGTCCCGTCCGTCCCCGCGACCGGGACGGACGGTAAGTCACCTAGCTGATGCCAGTACCCGGGCCGGTGACGAACCCGGACTGACAGACTTGCTATCGCTGTTTAGGCAGCGAGAGCGAAGTCAGCGCGATTGGAATCGGCGCTTATTTTGTTGTGCATCGCTTTTTTAACGAGGTCAGCAATGCGGTCCTCGGCCCGCTTCTCCACATCTCGACGCACGAAGTCGAGACCATTCACCCCCTGATCAAAGGCCACCGGCGCTGAGCCGGAAAACCCTCGGACGCGCTGCGAATGCAGCACCTTTCTATTCTGCCATGCCCGGCAGCGCCGCGCGCACCCTTGCGGACGTCCCCCGCGGAGGTCGGGTGTGGTTGCCACCCTGCATTTCACCAGAACAAGGTAGAAATAACGGGTGGCGGACACTCAACGGGAGATCGAATCCAAGTTCGACGTCGCCCCGGACTTCGAGGTCGGGGACCTGACGCCCCTATCCGAGGGGACTGACCTGCTCGACACGAGCGTCGTCGACCTGGTCAGCACGTACTACGACACCACCGACCTGGATCTCCTGAGATCCAGGCTCACGCTGCGCCGCCGAACCGGAGCGGCTGACACCGGCTGGCACCTCAAGGTGCCGGGAGCCGGCTTCCGGGTCGAATTACGGTGGCCGTTACACCCGTCGGGCAATCCAGGCGAGGATTTCCCCCCAGAATTACCTGGCGAACTCAAGCACCTCATCGCTCCCTTCACCCACGGCAACGACGTAAGCGCGATCGCCGAGCTACGGGTGGAGCGCACCCGCTATCGACTCAAGAATGCCGAAGGCGAGTTGCGGCTGGAACTGGCCGACGACCAGGTTCGAGCAGTCGGACTCGCCGCGCCGGTCACCATCTCCCGCTGGCGCGAGGTCGAGGTCGAACTCGGCCCACAGGGCACCAAAGCCGATCTGGCCCGGTCCTCGGACCTGCTGTTGAGCAAGGGTGCGTTCGGCTCGCCGTCGGCCTCCAAGCTGGCCAAGGCGTTGGACGGCCAGCCGGCATCCAAGGCCTCGACGGGAACGGCCGGCGCCGTCCTGATGGATTATCTGAACACCCAGTTCGAGGCCATCACCGCCGGCCATTTCGCCATTTCACTGATGCCGTTCGATCCCGAAGCCACCAACGAGCCGCATGAGGCGGTGCATCAGACCAGGGTGGCCACCCGTCGGCTGCGCGCAGCGCTGCGGACCTTCGGACCGTTGTTCGACGAGCCTCGCTCCGTGCGCCTGCAGGCCGAGCTCAAGTGGTACGCCGCGGAGCTGGGCGAGGTCCGCGACCGCGAGGTGCTTCGGGTCCGCTTGACCCGGGCTCTGGAGGAGCTGCCGGCATTCCTGGTCGTCGGACCGGTGGCTCAGCAGATCGACGCGGTGCTGCTGGCGGAGCTGCACACGCATGCCGATGCCGTGCTGCGGACCATGCGCAGCCCGCGCTACCACGACCTGCTCGACGAATTGGGGCAGTGGCGCACCGACCCGCCGTTCACGCTGGCCGCAGAACGTCCGGCCGAGACGTTGCGGGACTATCTCGCGAATGCCGAGCGATCGCTGTCGAAGCGCCTGCGGCGCGCGGGATCGAAGCAGGCCACCGACGCCGAACTGCACTCGGCCCGTAAGGCCGGCAAACGAACTCGCTATGCCGCCGAGGCCACGGCGTCGGTGCTCGGCAAGGGCGCGAAGCAGCTGGCCGAGGCAGCAGCCACCCTGCAGACCACGTTGGGCGAACACCAGGACGCAGTGGTAGCCACCGAATTGCTGCGTCGCGTCGCCGACGAGGTGGCCCACCACGGCGCGAACGCGTTCACATACGGGATCCTGGTCGCTGATCAGCGCCGGGCGGCCGCCGAAGCGGCCCGGGCAGCACGCGCCATCGCCAAGGACTGATCACGCCCGCGCGGGGACCGGACGGTCGAATACGGCCGTCGTCCTCGTCCGCTTGAACCCCACCGATTCATAAAGCGCGCCAGCGCCGGACGGGTTGATCGAGTCCACGTCGAGCTCGGCCTTGGAGTAACCTGCGGCGATTGCGAGTCTCAGCGTCTCGAGCAGACCGGCCCGGGCGAGGCCGCGCCCGCGAGCAGACCGTATCGTGCCGACCCGGCCGATGTACAACTCGCGCGGGGCGTAGTTGTATGCCATCACGTAACAGAGGACCCGCTTGCGATCGGCGACGTCACGGATGACCACGCTGCAGTCGGGCCGAAAGGTGCGCGAGCTGATGCCGTCCTGCCATTCCTTCGGACTCTGGGGGGCGAAGCCGAAATGGGTCGAGAACGCGTCATTGTGAGCGATGAGCATAGGCTCGACCAGCTCGGCGCAGTAGACCTCCACGGTCAGCGGCGCGATGTCATGGGGCCCACCCGTAAACGGCTCGCCCGCTAACTGCTCGCCGGTGACTGCTCGCCCGTTAGGGCCCGCTCCATCTGGTGGAAATACCGGACCAGCTCGTAACCGCGGTGGACCAGCATCGGGCGCACCGGGTCAGAGTCGAGCCCGCCACCGACGCTGAGACACAGCGGCACGCCGGGGTGACGTTCGGCCGACAAATCCATGGCCCGAGCCTCCAACCGGTCCATCAGCTGGCGGCCGATACCCTGGCCGCGATAATCCGGATGAACGCCGCCGCCGAGGTAGGCCCGAACCCGTCCCTCGTTCAGGCCATCCCGTATCCGAAGCTGACCGAAGGCGATGAGCTGCTCACCGTCCCGGACGGCCCAGGTGTCCTTCCTGGGGTCGACACCACTCTCGGCCAGTTCCTCCGCCAGGTCTTGCGGATCGTAGAACTCGTCGGTGCCGTCGACCTCGGCCAGCAGATTCGTCAGGTCGGACCAGACCTTCGCTGCGCCGGCGTCCAGCCGGTCCCACCGCAACGACATGACCGCTCCCCTTATCCCTCAGCTGAGTCCCAGAAGCTCGGCGCCGTTGTGCCACAGCACCTGCCGCAGCCAATCATCACCACAATCCCATTCCAGAAGCGACTGAATTTGGCGCGCATAGGAGTACGGGATGTTCGGAAAGTCGGTTCCGAGCACGATCTTCGGCCCGAGTCCCCGGTACCGGGCCAGCACCACCGGCGGGATCGGAGCCAGCGCGTTCATGAACGGCGTCCCGACCATCGTGGTGTCGATACGGACGTTGTCGTACCGGTCGACGAACGCCAGGTGCTCGGCGTACTCCGGCGCACCGGCATGCGCGATCACCGCGGTCAGGCGCGGATGGGCCTGCAGTACCTGGCCGAACGGACCGGGGCCAGTATGCCGGCCCGGCAGCGGGCCGGAACCGCAGTGCACTACGACCGGCACCGCGGCATCGCTGAGCATGCCCCACACCTCGTCGAGCAGGCCGTCGGACGGATCGAAGTCCCCCACCTGCACGTGGACCTTGAACACCCGGGCCCCGTCGTCCAAGGCCTTGGCCACATATCCGGGCGCGTCCGGCTCAGGAAAGAAGGTGGCGCTGCGAATGGCCTGCGGATGGTCGCTCGCGAAATCCGCGCACCAGTCGTTGAGCCAGGCCGCCATCCCCGGTTTGTGCGGGTACGCCAGGGTGGGAAAGCGACGGACGCCCATGTTGTGCAGCGCCTCGATCCGAGATTGCTCGTCCTGCCGGTAGGCGATCGGCCAGGGCATCCCGTAATGCTGCTCGGCTTGATCGAAGTACTGCCAGACCTTGTCGAGCATGCCCGGCGGCAGGAAATGCACATGGATGTCGGCCAAGCCGGGCAGGTCGAGGGCTCGCCAGACGGATGGCACATCGGCGTCGGTCAGGTCGGAACGGGATAGGCCGGCCATGCGAACGATCAGTCCGTTCTGCCCTTGGCGCGCCGTCCGAGCGCCTGCTGGATGTCGCGATCGGCGTCTCGCTTGGCCAGATCCTGCCGCTTGTCATAGGACTTCTTGCCGCGGGCCAGAGCGAGTTCGACCTTGACCTTGCCGTCGGAGAAATACATCGACAGCGGCACCAGGGTGAGGCCGGACTCCTTGGTCTTGCCGATCAGGCGCAGGATCTCGCCTTTGTGCAACAGCAGCTTGCGGACCCGGCGGGGGGTGTGATTGGTCCAGGAGCCCATCTCGTACTCGGGAATGTGCACGCCGTGCAGGTATACCTCGCCGCCGTCGATGGTGGCGAAACCGTCGACCAGCGAGGCCCGGCCCTGCCGCAGCGATTTGACCTCGGTACCCATCAGCACCACGCCGCATTCGTACTTGTCCACGATCGCGTAATCGTGCCGAGCCTTCTTGTTCTGGGCGATCATCTTCGTCCCGCCGTCCTTGCGGGCCGGAACCTTAGCCGAGCGCGACGCTGCTGCCATACCTGCCAAACTACAGGCGCCGAGGACTACAGCCGCACAGCCAGCCGTAGGGTTCCCCAGGCCGTCAGCGCCGACAGCACGATGCCGGAGATCAGGCCGACACCGCCGGCGACCAGCACATCGTTGAGGTCGAGCGGGGGCAGCACGCCGTTGGATACCTGTTCACCGAACACGCCGTCGAGAATGAACTTCTTGCCGGCCCAGTCCAAGCCGATCGCAATCAGGCCACCCGCAAGCGCCGCGATCACCGCCTCGATGATGAACGGCAGCTGGGTCATCAGCCGGGACGCGCCGACCAGCCGCATGATGCCAGTCTCGTTACGCCGTTGGGCGGCCGCGACCTGGATCGTGTTGGCCATCTGGATGATCGCGCAGATGCCGACGATGAGGGCGACGATCCTGGCCCCCCATTTCGCCGAGTCGAACAGGTTCAGCATGGTCTTGAGGCTGTCGTCCTGGTTCTGCACCGCGTCGACCCCTGGGGCCTTGCTGTACCGCTGCGCGACGGGGACGTAGTCCTTCTTCAGGTCGGTGAGCTTGAGCGAGAACGAGGCCGGGAAGGCGCCGGGGCCGGCCTCGTCCACCGTCTTGGCTCCGAGCAACTGCTTGGCCCGCGCGGTCGCGTCGGCCTCGGTGATGTACTGCACCGTCTTGACCTGGGTGTCAGAGTTCAACTGGCTCTGCAGGGCCAATCGTTCGGCATCGGTCACCTTGTGCTTACAGGGCGAGCCGACGTTGTCCTTGGAGATGTCTGTGCAGAGGTAGATCGAGACGTTGATCTTGTCCTCGTACAGCGTCTTGAACTTGTTGATCTCCTTGCCGATCAGGAAGGCGCCACCGAGGAAGGCGAGCGAGATAGCGGTGGACAGGACCAGAGCGACCGTCATGCTGACGTTGCGGCGCAACCCGGTGGCCACGCCTGACATGAGGAAACTTGCGCGCATGTTGTCCTAACTTCGGTTTCGGGGTTCTGCAGTTCGGTCTGGCCCGGTGTTCGCGGTCGTGGCGGACGGCTCAGCGGCCGATGCCGTATACACCGCGGTTCTGATCACGGATGATGTGGCCGAGGTCGAGTTCGATGACCCGGCGGCGCATCGCATCGACGATGTTGTTGTCGTGGGTGGCCATCACGATAGTGGTGCCCTTACGGTTGATCCGTTCGAGCAGGCCCATGATGCCCTGGCTGGTGTCGGGGTCGAGGTTTCCGGTGGGCTCGTCGGCAAGCAGTACCAGCGGCCGGTTGACGAAGGCGCGGGCGATCGCGACCCGTTGCTGCTCGCCGCCGGAGAGTTCGTTGGGATATCGGTGCGCCTTGCCGTCGAGGCCGACCATCTCGAGCACCTCTGGAACCGACCTCTTGATGGCCCGTTGCGATTTGTTGATCACCTCGAGCGCGAAGGCCACGTTCTCGAAAACCGTCTTCTTGGGGAGCAACCGGAAATCCTGGAACACGCATCCGATGCCTCGCCGGAGTTCCGGGATCTTGCGCCCGGGAAGCTTGGCGATGTCCTTGCCGTTGACGATGACATTGCCCTTGGTCGGGGCATCCTCGCGCAGCAGCAGACGCAGCACGCTGGACTTGCCGGACCCCGATGCTCCGATCAGGAAGACGAATTCGCCCTTGTCGATATCGAGGGTCACGCCGTCCAATGCGGGGCGGGTGCTGGCCGGGTAGATCTT
>JAVEET010000129.1 GCA_030840295.1 Pseudonocardiales bacterium | reverse complement strand
GGTGCCGCAGACTCCGCCCTTGCAGGCGAAGGGCAAATCCGGCCGGATCCGGGGCCGACAGAACCGGATCAGCCGAGGCCCGCAGCCCGTCGAAAAGTGCGAGCCGGAACGTCGAGAAGATCAGCAGCCGGACGACCAGTTCGGCAAAGTCCTGGTCGAGCCGTTCGACCAGTCGCATTGCGGAATTCATGCTCGTCTCGGAAGAACGCAAACCGGTCCTCGCCGCGTCCGGTCCCGTCAGCACGGCCGGCTCGGTGGTTGAGACAGTGGGCGTGATGAGGCCCGGCTCACGGAAGCCATCGTCCGGTACCCCTCTCGGCCGAGCCGTGACGCTGATCAACGGCGCCCCGACGGCGACGGTCTCACCTGGTTGCGCGTGCAGCACGTCGACGACCCACGGATCCCTGGCTCACTTATGTCTCGGGCTTCGTTGGACGTATTGCGGCGCATGCCGCTGCGGCTGGACTCGGCGTGGGTCTCTCAGCTGCCGTCGTCGACGCGGGTGACGGGTTCGTGGTGGACCGGGAAGTTCACCGAGCGGCTGATGAAGCACTTCGCGGCGACGTCGTGGTGCAGAGCCTGAGCTCGCGGGCACATGTGTGCTTGGGAGACGGTGACCACCGGACGCAGCACGACCTGAGTGAACCTGCCGGCACCACCACGCTCCTCGGCCATCAAACCGGTGGGTGTGTCCGAGTATGAAGTGACCACGATTCCAGCTTCGGCTGCCAGGTGCAGGTACCACAGCAGGTGGCACTGCGACAGCGACGCCACCAGCAGTTCCTCGGGGTTCCATCTACGCCGGTCGCCACGGAAGGCCGCATCGGAGGAGCCGGGGATCATCGGTTTGTCTACACCGTGGACCTCGTGATCCCGGCTGTAGGCAAGGTAGCCAGCAGTTCCTTGGCCGTGGTTGCCCGTCCAGCGCAGCGACAGCTCGTAGGAGTGGTTGGTCGTCATCTGCGTCCTCCTGCTGGGCGTGGTCGGCCGTCCGGTGATCATCTCGCGCTTATGTGCACCAGGGCGCCAGGGCGCCAGGGCGCGGGAAAAGGGGAGTTGATCACCTCGATTACCGGCTCGAGCCATCCAATGTTGCGGTCCCGCCGTATGTGTAGCAGGGGTGTATCAGGGACCCGGCTCGGCGCGCTGCTCGCCCGCCGCTGAGCCCACGACGGTTCGACCATCTGGTTCCTCGCCGGTGTGGCGTGTTTCGCCTTCCTGTTCTGGGTTTACGGTTCGAGCTTGCGATATGCCGAGCTAGTACCGGTGACGTTCGGTTGGATCGGACCCCACGGTCTTGATGGCCAAACCCTAGGCATTCCCCTGATGTGCGCAGTGTTGCCCGGGCGCGACCCTGAGAGGCATCGGTGCTGCCCGGCCGCGCCCGGCCGAGCCCGCCCCGCGCCCGGGTTGGCCTCTCCGGGCCAAGCGGACAACAGGCTCGCGAAAGGTCCACCATGGAGACCTCGGCACGCGCAATACCGCCCGACGCCTCCCGAGTGCCGGCACTTGCCGGCCCTGGAGGGGCGGCGTTCGGCCACCTCTGCGGTGAGCGTGCACCGGCGGCCGATCCATACCTGCAAGCAGTTGATTGGGCCCTCGATCGCATCGCAACCGAGCCCTGTGGGCGTGGACGAGAGCTGTTCGCGGCGATCGCGCTGCTAACCGGGCGCTACCGGGATTTCCGCTGACCGACGGCATGGCCCTCGAGATACCCTCGAGATCCGAGATCGAGGAACGGCCGGCACGCCACCTCACTGGGTCAACAGCTGCCGTATGAGATGCAGGGCTGCGACCGTCGACCGAGTGCGCACAGCCGCTCGTGACCCCGGCACCAGAATGCGCCGCGACATGGTTCGTCCGTTGCCCGAAACGCAGAGATGCACCAGTCCGACCGGCTTGCCCGGGGTCGCACCACCCGGACCGGCGATGCCCGTGATGCCTACGCCCAGGTCGGCGTGCAGTCCATCTCGGGCGCCTTCGGCCAGGGCCAACGCGACCTCCGCGCTGACCGCTCCGACCTGATCGAGCAGGTCCTTGCTGACGCCGGCCAGCTCCTGCTTGGCTGCGTTCGAGTAGACCACCAGACCGCCGAGGAGGTAGGCCGATGAGCCTGCGCGGTCCGTGAGCCGCGCGGCCAGCATTCCGGCCGTACAGGATTCGGCCGTCGCTATCGTCAGGTTCTGTTCCATGAGCCGGTCTGCGACCAGGTCGTCGACCGTCCGCCCGTCGGTCGAGAACAGCGTTTCCGGGTAGCGCTCGCCGATGGCGGCCGCGAACGAGTCGTAAGTGGCTTGAGCGCTCGGGCCGAAGCGGGTCACGATCTCCAATTCACCGTCATGCAGACAGGTGGTGATCTCCAGAGGGTCCAGCCTCATGCCGAGTTCCCGCAATGTCGCCGCGATCTCGGACTCGGAGGTTCCCCACAGTCGAAGGGTCTGCTGCCGCAGCTCGCTACGGCCGGCCAGCGCCGACTGCACGGCGGCGTCGGCCAGCACGAGGGGCCACATGGCCTGAAGCTCCGGCGGAGGTCCTGGCAACACGACCACCAGCGGACCGGTCCGACCATCTGCAACCGGCACCACCAGCCCCGGGGCAGTGCCCACCGGGCTCAGCACGCTGGCCCCAACCGGTACCAGAGCCTGTTTGCGGACGGCGTGGGCGGTGGCGGCGGCATCGAGCTGCCAACCGCGTTCTGCGCTGAGCCGGGCCACGATGGCACCGATCTGCTGCTCCAGTTCAGCGTCTACAACGGACGGCCGGTCCTGGACCTCGCCGACTATCTCAGCGGTCAGGTCATCGGCCGTAGGCCCCAGACCGCCGGAGGTGATCAGCAGGTCAAGGCCTTGCTCGGCCAGCGCTCGCAGTGACCACCGCAGGTCATCCGGACGGTCCCCGACCACGATCACCTCGGCCGTGTCCACCCCGACGATCCGGAGCTGTTCGGCCAACCATGGTCCGTTCCGATCGGGGACCCGGCCGGTGAGAACTTCGGTGCCGGTTACGACGATGCCTGCGCGCGATGCCATGAGGAGATCCTTCCAGTTCGCCCTACCCCGCGCCCAACGCCATGAATCCGTGCTGATCGTGGCTTTCCGGACGGGTTACGATTGGAGTGCGTTTCGGCTCGGTGGGGGCTGGTCTCGACGGTGAGCGCCAGGCTGCCAGAACTCAGATCGGAAGTGCCGCGATGCCGCAGAGACGAAGAGCCGACGAGTTCGCCGCGTTGGCCCGCGAGCTCGCCCTCAAACCGACTCTCACCACTACCCTGCAGGCGATTGTCGAGTCTGCGGTCAAGACAATCGATGGTGCGGAGTACTCGGCGATCACCGTCAAGCAGGGCAACTTCCAATACCGAACGGTTGCCTCCACCGGGGACCTTCCCTTACGGGTCGATGCCATTCAGTACGAAATCGGCGAAGGCCCGTGCGTCGACGCACTCACGAACGGTCACGTTCTCAGATCGGACGATCTGGCCGTTGATCATCGGTGGCCGTCCTTCGGTCGCCGGGCAACGGCGACCACCGATGTGGTCAGCATGATGTCGCACCGACTGTTCCTCGAAGATGATGACGCGATCGGTGCCCTGAACCTCTACTCGCGCAAGCGTGCCGCCTTCGCTTCACTCGACACGTCGGTGCTCGACGTGCTGGCGACCCACTGCGCTGTCGCGCTCGCCCGGGCCGCGGAACACGACGAGAACCAGCATCTGCGCACGGCGGTGGAAAGCAACCGGGACATCGGGGTGGCGATGGGAATCCTGATGGCCACCCAACTGGTCACGAAACACCAAGCCTTCGACGTACTACGAATCGCGAGTCAACATAGCCACCGGAAACTGCGTGACATCGCCTTGGATGTCATCGAGACCGGATCACTGCCCGGCCTCGGATCGGGCCTGCAGCAGATTCACTGACGGCGGGTAACCCGATGGTCCCCAGCCCCAGCACGACAACTCGACGTCGGTCCCGCAGCGCACGACGCGGGTGACGTCGACGACTACCTGATCGGGGCCGGCTTGCGGGGTCCGGCACCTTCTGGACGGCTCGGTGCTGCGGGCCGGACAGGACGAATGCTCTCCGTTGAGAGCCAGCTACCGAGTCATGGCACGATAACGGCCTTGATCTGACCCGGTTGGGATGTCGCTTGCAGCGCTTTCTCGGTGTCGGCAAGGGAGAATCTGCTGGTGATCAAGGCGTCCAGGTCCACATAGCCCGCTTCCGCCATCGCGATCGCGGTCGGCCAGGTATGTGCGTACCGGAAGGTTCCGGTCAGCTTGAGCTCCTTCTGCTGGACGACCCCGAACGGGACAGTGAGTACGTCTGCACCCATCCCGACCAGGACCACCGTGCCGGCTGGCCGCACCGCCCGAACACCGGCGTCGATGGCGGGCGCGGCTCCCGAACAGTCGATGAAGCAGTCGAACTCCGGGCCACCCGGCTGCTGGCCCGCCAATACCGTCCTCGTCGCACCTAGCCCAGCGGCTACCTCGAGACGTTCGCGGTTGATGTCGGTGACGACGATCCGGGTTGCGCCGAGCGCACGCGCCACCTGAACGTTCACCAGTCCGATCGGTCCGGCGCCCGCGATCAACACGGAGCTGCCCGCAGTGACGCCGGCCTTCTCGCAAGCCCAGATACCGACGGACAGCGGTTCCAGCAACGCCGCGGTTTCCTGCGTCATCGACGCGGGAATCTCGAAGGCAAGATCGCTCGGCGCGAGCACATAGTCAGCCAGCGCCCCGTCCACCGGAGGGGTGCCGTAGAACTGCATGAAACGGCACAGATTGTATCGACCTGCCACGCACTGGTCGCATCGCCGGCAGGACCGCCCGGGCTCCAGCGCGACGCGCTGCCCGATCCGTTCGCGCGGAACCTGGGCACCGACGGACACGATCCGCCCGGAGACCTCGTGGCCGAGAACCAGTGGCGACTCCACGACGAAGTCTCCGATCCTGCCGTGCTCGTAGTAGTGCACGTCCGAGCCACAGACCCCGACGGCGGCGACTTCGACCAGCACCTCGTCCGGACCCGGAGTCGGCGTCGGGCGCTGCTCGATGCGGATCTCACCGGGCTTGCTGAGGACGGCCGCGCGCATGGTGTCGCGAACCTCGACGGGAGTGTCGACCGCTGTTGCGGGGGATGCTGTCATGAGAACCTCGGGTGGACGGGAGCGGATACAGACCGGGGTATGAAAGCAGTTCCGGCCCTACCGCCACTCTAGGACGCGTCCCGAAGCCGCTTCGCTCAGGCCGCCACGGCAGTCCGGTGGCCCACACCGGCCGATGCCGCGGCGACCAGACCCAGCGCCCAGCGCATCCGGTCGACCGAGGCCTCGGGGTGTTCCCCGTATTCGGCCGCAAAGTCGATCGCACAGCCGATCACGCCGCCGTGCGTTCGGCGGCTGAGGAGTATCGCGGCCTGCACCTGGTGGCGGCTGGGGTGATCGGACGGTTGCAAGGTGCTGACGAAGAGGGCCTCGGCCCGGGTGGCTAGCGTCATGGCGATCACGCTTTTCCGAAGAGATGGGTCCGTTCGACAAGAAGGAGTAGCGGGAGGCGCTGGTGATGCACCTGCCGCGCGCCGGTCGTGGCGAGGTGGAGCTCACCCCCCGACAAGCACGCTGCCCCGCCACGACATGTGGACAACGACATGCCGCCGCCTGGCGTTACTCCGGCGCCGTGACAAGCACATGTCGACTGAACACCGCTACGGTCCTACCTGTGCAGGGATGGCTGTCTCTCCGGCCTTCCGTCCGGAGTCCCTGCGAGCACCGGAGGATGAAGTGAACTTGCAACGGCAGACGCTGGTGTTCGACGCCGATGACACGCTGTGGGAGAACAACGTCCTCTTCGAGCGGGTCATTGCCGACTTCGTGGCGTGGTTGAAACATCCCACACTGCGCACCGAGGAGGTGCGCGCGGTATTCGACGACATCGAGCGAGCGAACACGGTTGCGCACGGCTACGGCAGCCAGGTCTTCCTGCGCACGTTGGGGGACTGCTTCGCACAGCTCAGCGAGCGTCCGGTTACCACGGCGGAGCGTCGGCACATCGAGTCGCTGGCGATCGCGCTGCTCGAACATCGGGTCGAACTGGTACCGGGAGTCTCCCAGACGCTGGCCGAACTCGGCAGCCGGCACGAGCTGTACCTGCTGACGAAGGGCGCCCCGGACGAACAGCAGCGAAAGATCGAGGTGTCCGGCCTGGCCCATCACTTCCGGGACACTTTCATCGTCGCCGAGAAGGATCTCGCGGTGTACCTCGATCTGGCCGAGCGGCTCACCCTTGATCCGGCTACGACGTGGATGATCGGCAACTCGCCCAAGTCCGATATCTTGCCGGCACGCAGGGCGGGCTGGAATGCTGTCTTCCTGCCCAACGACAACACCTGGGCGCTCGAACACGATGAGCTCGATCCCACCGACAGTTCAGTGCTGCAGCTGTCCCGGTTGGCGCAGCTCACCGACCATTTCTGAGCCTTGTCGAAGATCGATCACACCTTGACCCGGCGCCCCTGTAGACCTACCTTGTCTGAACAGGTCTGCACAGGTTGTCGCGAGCAGACCTGCCGGGCCGGGTGGCGACGGAACGGCCTGACCCGACTGGATTTGGAGGCGCTATGGCGCGAGGGAGCATCACTGACCCGGCTGCCGCAATGCGGGTCGAAGCCAACGGCATCAACGTGATCTCCGATGCCGAACGCAAGGGCAGGCCGCGCCAGCTGTTCTGGCCCTGGTTCGGTGCCAACGTTTCGATCCTCGGGCTCAGTTACGGATCGTTCACCCTCGGCTTCGGAATCTCGTTCTGGCAGGCCGTCGTCACCGGCGTCATCGGCATCGTGGTGTCCTTTCTGCTGTGTGGCTTCATCGCGGTCGCGGGCAAGCGCGGCTCGGCGCCCACCATGGTGCTGAGCCGGGCCGCGTTCGGTGTTCGCGGCAACAAGCTGCCCGCACTGATCTCGTGGGTGCTGACGGTGGGGTGGGAAACCGTGCTGACCGTGCTGGCGACCCTGGCCACCGCAACAGTGTTCGATCGCCTCGGCTGGGGCGGCGGTACGGCGACCAAGATCATCGCCTTGATCGTGGTAGCCGCGCTCATCGTGGCTGGTGGCGTGATGGGTTTCGACGTCATCATGCGGATGCAGGCGGTGATCACCGTGGTGACCGGCGTCTTGACGGTGGTGTACATCGTCCTGGTCCTCGACAAGATCCACTGGAGCACCGTCTCGGCCCTGCCATCGGGCTCGAGTCAGGCGTTCATCGGTGCTCTGGTGTTCCTGATGACCGGCTTCGGCCTCGGGTGGGTCAATGCCGCCGCCGACTACTCCCGTTACCTGCCGCGCTCATCCTCGACCCGCGGGGTGATCGGCTGGACCACATTCGGGTCATCGCTCGCGCCGATCGTGCTATTGCTGTTCGGCCTACTGCTGGCCGGCTCTTCCACTGACCTCAGTACTGCCATCGCCGCGGATCCGATCGGGGCGCTGGCCACCCAGCTACCCACCTGGTTCTTGGTACCGTTCGCGCTGGTTGCCGTGCTCGGTCTGGTCGGCGGCGCGGTGCTCGACATCTACTCCTCAGGCCTGGCGCTGCTCACGGTCGGACTACGGGCACCGCGGTACGTCGCAGCCCTCATCGACGGAGTGATCATGATCGTCGCGACCGTCTATGTGGTGTTCGTGGCCAAGAACTTCCTGGTTCAGTTCCAGGGGTTCCTGATCACACTGGGGGTGCCGGTGGCGGCCTGGTGTGGCGTCATGCTGGCCGATATCGCGCTGCGGCGACGCGACTACGACGAGGTCGATCTCTACCGCCCCGATGGGCGTTACGGTGATGTCCGCGTGCTACCGATCGTGTTGATCGTGGTGGGCACCGTGATCGGCTGGGG